>NZ_BDBY01000036.1 GCF_001613225.1 Nocardia pseudovaccinii NBRC 100343 | reverse complement strand
TTGAAATAACCCGAGGCCGCGATGCCTCTGGCGGCGGCGGCGATATCGGCGTCGGGAAACACGATCACCGGTGCTTTGCCGCCCAACTCCAGATGTGTGCGCTTCAGGCGGGCGCCCGCCGACTCCGCGACAGCACGACCCGCTGCCACCGAACCGGTGATCGACACCATCTGCGGGGTCGGATGCGCCACCACCGCCGCACCGGTCACCCGGTCACCGGTGACCACGTTGAGCACGCCTGGCGGCAGGTGCTCGGAGGCCAGTTCGGCCAGCATCACCGTGGTCACCGGGGTGGTGTCGCTCGGCTTGATCACCACGGTGTTGCCAGCCGCGATCGCGGGAACAAATTTCCAGACTGCCATCATCATCGGGTAATTCCACGGCGTCACCTGCCCAATGACGCCGATCGGCTCCCGGCGGATCCACGATGTATGGTCCGCCAGATACTCACAGGCCGATTTACCCTCGAGTACCCGTGCCGCGCCCGCGAAGAATCGGGTCTGGTCCAGCATCTGCGGGATCTCCACGGCCGAGGTGAGGTGGTTCGGTTTTCCGGTGTTGCGACCCTCGGCCGCGACAAGCGCGTCGGCGGCGGTCTCCAATTCGGCGGCGAAATCCAGCAATGCCTTCTGGCGATGCGACGGCGTCCAGCGCTTCCAGTCCTCGAACGCCCTCGCCGCAGCTGCGTACGCGTTGTCGATGTCCTGTTCGTTGGACGCCGGGGCGGTGCCGTACCGATCACCGGTGGCAGGGTCGACCAGTGCCATCGTCGCACCGCCGACCGAGTCGACGAGCTTGCCGTCGATGAAGTTCTGGACCACTGTCATGCTGCCTCCTCGGTTGCTCTGTTGAGTCGACAAATCTCTGGCGTGGGACGTTCGGTCGACTTTCTGGTCGCGGTCGCCTACTACAACGTGTTCGGCATAAATATTTCGATGTAATCGACGCTGAATGGGTTGAGTTTACGCCTCTATCGCTGACGGGGACGACAAAATTGGAGCCTTACTTATTTGCCGTGAACTGAATTGTTTCGCCTTGCATTGCAACGACTTCCGGCCTCGCTGCAATATTGTGATTCGAGTTTCCTGAAAAGTCGATGGGTCATTGCCGCTGTGCCCGGGTTTTCCGGCAATTCGGGTATGAGCTCATGGGAGACGGCGCTCGCTCGGGTTGCGCGTAGCTGGTTATTCGCTTTCGGTTGGCGGTGGGTCGTTCGCGGCCGGTCGGGCCGGAGTCGTTCGGCCTCGCGGCGCTACCTCCCGCCTTGAATTTGCAGTTTCTGAAAAATTGCAGTTTGTGCTACTTTGGCGGACATGTCCAAGGTCGAGCGCCCGATCGGGTTGCGGGAGCAGAAGAAACGCCAGACCGAGCTCGATCTCTGTCTTGCCGCGCGTCGGCTCGCGGTCGAGCGCGGGCTGGACGCGACGACCGTCGAGGACATCGCTAGAGCGGTCGGGGTCTCGCCTCGCACGTTCTTCAACTACTACGAGACGAAAATGGATGCGGTAGTCGGGCCGGTCGGCGAGATCGGCACGCCGGAGTTGCGCGAGCAGTTCATCGCGGGCGGGCCGAGTGGCGTGCTGATGGACGATCTCACCTGGTTGTTCGTGCACGGCTTCGAATCCGAAACCGAGATGCGCGAGGGCATCACGCTGGTTACCGAGATCATCAAGACCGAGCCGCGGGTGCTCGCGGCCTTCGTCGCCTCGGGCGCCCGGTTGCAGAGCGTGATGACCGACCTGCTCTCGGCTCGGCTCGGCAGTGCCGTATCAACCGAATTCGCCGGTCTGGCAGCGGGATTCATGACGACCATCGCCACGCGGGCAGCGATGACCACGGTCGGAGATCCGACCGCGTCGCTGGCGGCGGCAGTACGCGAACACTGCGCAATGGCCGCGCGGCTGTTCGAACAGCATGACGGGAAGAAGGAGAGACGCAAGAGATGACCATTACGGCTGAATCGCCGCCCGAGCCGATTATCCTGACCCAGAAGCGGATCTGGCTCATCTTCGGCGCACTGATCGCGGGGATGTTCCTGGCCAGCCTGGACCAGACCATCGTCGGCACCGCGATGCCGACCATTGTCGGCGATCTTGGCGGCATCTCCCATATGGCTTGGACCGCAACGTCATATCTGCTCGCGACCACCATCATGATGCCGATCTACGGCAAATTCGGCGATCTGTTCGGGCGGCGCTGGCCGTTCCTGTTCGCCATCACGATTTTCACCGTGGCCTCCATCGGCGCCGCCGCGTCGACGAGCTTCTGGGAGTTCATCACCTTCCGCGGTCTGCAGGGCGTCGGCGGTGGTGGTCTGATGATTCTGGCGCAGGCCATCATCGCCGATGTGGTGCCCGCCAAGGATCGCGGCAAATATATGGCTCCGATGGGCGCGGTCTTCGGCATCACCTCGGTCGCGGGTCCGCTGCTCGGCGGCTTCTTCGCCGATCATCTCGGCTGGCGCTGGTGCTTCTGGATCAATGTGCCGATCGGGATCGCCGCACTGTTCATCGCCTTCCGCTACCTGAGCATCCCCAGCCACCGGCCCAAGACCCGGCCCGACTATCTCGGTGTGGTGTTGATGTCGGCCGCGACCACGCTGCTGATCCTGATCACCGACTGGGGCGGCAAGCAATACGCTTGGGGCGGGGCGGTTATGGTCAGCATGATCGCGGCGTTCGTCGTGGTGGTCGCTGCCTTCGTGCTGGTGGAGGCGCGTGCGGAGGAGCCGATGCTGCCGCTGTGGTTGTTCCGCAATCGCACCTTCGTGCTGACCTCCGCGATCGGCTTCGTGGTCGGCCTGGTGATGTTCGCCGCCCTCGCCTTCATCCCGACCTATCTCCAAATGGCAACGGGCGCTTCGGCTTCGGTCTCCGGTCTGTTGCTGATTCCGATGATGGTCGGTCTGATGATCGCATTGATCGCCTCGATGACGATGATTACCAAAACCGGCCGGTACAAGCTCTATCCGCCCCTTGGCGCGGTTTTGATGTTCGCGGACATGCTCTGGTTGACCCGCCTGGACGCGGACACCCCGATGTGGGTCGTTTCCGCCATGCTGTTCGTCATGGGGGCGGGCCTCGGTCTGATCATGCAGATCATCGTCCTGGTCGTCCAGAACGCCGTGGCCCCCGACCAAATCGGCACCGCTACCAGCGCCAACAACTATTTCCGCGAAATGGGCGGCGCACTGGGCGTGGCGATTTTCGGCTCCATCTTCACCAACCGTTTGACCGAAGGCCTCACCGATGTCTTCGTCTCCCACGGGCCCGAAGCCGCGGCGGCGAAGCTGGATCCGGGCGCGCTGGTGCCCTCGGTGGTCAAGCATCTACCCGACGGCCTGCACGACGCCATCGTCGGCGCCTACGTGGACGCCTTGGTCCCCGGCTTCTGGTACCTGATCCCGGGCGCGGTAATCGCCTTCGTGCTCGCGCTGTTCATTCCCCATATGAAGCTCTCCGATGAAGCGGGCATGGTCGCCCGCGGCGAGGCGGTCATGGAAGAAGACGCGGATCCGCAGCTCGTCGGTGAACGCTGAGGCAGGCGAGGCGGACATGAGAAAGGCCCGGGAGGAATCCGCCCGGGCCCTTCCATGCGCAAATCCGGTGTCATGGTACGACTTCGACCACGTCGCCGGGGTTGAGATAGCGGTATGTCGCTTCGGCGCCCTCGGGAGTCATCCGGATGCAGCCGTGCGACTGCTCCTCGATGGGGCCGATGTGGGTGGCGATATCGCCGTTGAAGAAGACCGCCCACTTCATCGGAGCGTTGTGCATGGTGCTCCAGAAGTCCTCCCGCTTGAACGCGACCTTGAAGACGCCGGGCGGTGTCTCATACCCGGGCCGACCGTGCGAGATCGGCGTCGGACCGTAGGTGACCTTGCCGTTGTCCATCAGCCAGGCTTCATTGGTCGACAGCCGCATGCACATGCGTGCGGTGGTGCCACACGGTGCGACGATCGGAACCGGCGGGATGATCGCCGGAGTGCCGATATCCGGTCCACCGGGCCACAACGGTTCGGCCTGTGCCGTCCCCGCCATCAGGAGACCTGCGGAAACGGCACCGACGAGTAAAGCGGATCTGACCGACCAGTTTCGAAAACGTTTGCTGTTCTTCACGCTTCTGACCCCTCTAACCCTTGCCGGCACCCTGCGCGGGGATCGCCAGGGTGATGATGGGACCAACTCCGTCGCGACAAGCATAGAACCGGCGCGAGGTGAAAGTGATCAATTCCGCATTCGACCTAGGTCTCTGCGGAACCGGACCGGTGTCGGCATAAGCGACCGATCCGGCGGCATAGACTCCAGCGGAACGAAAGGATCCGCGCGCGCATTGCCCGGGTCCCAAGTACGCTCGGAGTGTCGAAATATGACGCGACAGATTGGTTTCCGTATTAAGGGGGAACAGTGGACGCGCTGAAGCTCGACCCGGCGGCGATGGCCGCCTACACCACGATCGCGAATACGGTGTCGCAACAGCTGGCCTCCGCGTCGGCGGTCGCGGGTGGCGCGGTGAATCCCGAGCGGCTGGTCGCCGACCTCGGTCAGGTCGGTGCCGGATTCGTGGCCCGGTTCACCGAGAAGGTGAACGAACATGTGCAGGCGCTCTCGACCGCAGGGCAACTGGTCGCCGCCTACGGGCAGGTGCTGCGCGACTACAGCGCGGACATGCAGGGTATCGATGTCGATTCCGCGGGCGCCCTTGCCCGGCAAGGAGAGGCGCTGCCATGAGACGACTGCTTCGACGGCGGCCCGCGAGCAATGCGGCCGATACTCCTGCCAGCACGCCCGTCGATCCGAATGTGGATCCGCCGATCGTAGCGGCGCTGGTCGAGCCGCTGCTGCAATTGCGGGCTTCGCTCGGCAGCGGCGTCGCGACTCCGGACCAGTCCGTCGTCAACGCGCTGTCCACCGCGTCCACCCAGGCCGCCGATGCCGAGGGCCCGCACCGCGAGGGCCTGCACGCCCTCGAATCGACATGGACTTCCCGCGCCGCCGACGATGCCGTTCCGGCATTGCGCACCACGCAAACTCAGATCGGTGATATCACCGATCGCGGACCCGAATACCTGTCGGTGCTCGGCGATGCCCATGCCACCAGCGCCCGTGCCGCGCAGAAGGTGGATCAGATCATCGCGGACTTCCGTCGCGACGCCAAGCAGATCATGAGCACCGCGAGCGCGTCCTCGGATTCCGACGCGGTGATCGCGCGAGCGACCCAGGCGCTGCGCGACGCGGTCACCGCGGTCAGCACGGCGCAGTCGGAAATGGATGACCACACCGCGCGGTTGGATGCGATGGGACCGCTCACGGTGACCACACCGCAGGGCGTCGGCACCACCCAGCAGACGGTCGTGCCGGGTACGACGAACGGCGTGACCACGGCGGGCGTGACCACGACGACGCCACTTGATCCCGTGCAGGCGGCCCAACTCCAGTTGCAGCAGTACCTGATCAACGCGGGCGTTTCGGTCGGCACCGCGGCCATCGATGCCGGGGTCAATATCGGCACCCACCTGATCGATAAGATCGCCGAAGTCGGCACGCACGCCATGGATACCGTGGCCGCGTCCGCGGACAAGGTCATCGATAAGGCGATTCCCGAACTCATCCACCCGGGTAGCACTACGAATTCGCCGTCGGGCGGTGACAGCGCGAGCAAGCCCACGAATGTCATCGACTTCGGTGGTAAATCGGGGCAGTCGTCCAAGCCCGCGCCGAATATCGGAACCAACTCGGTGATCCCGCCGAGCATGGACGGCCCGACCGCGACGAAACCCGCACCCGCACCCGCGCCGCAGGCACCGGCCGCGAGCGCGGACACGCCGCCGTCGCGCCCGTCCGGGCCGGAACCGACGAATCAGCCCGGCACCACCGGTGGTCTGGCGATGCCGCCGTCGTCGCAGTCGGATGAGGACCGCCGCCCGCGCGACGGTCAACTCGGTGTCACCGTGCCGACCGTATTGGCGACCGTCCCGCCTGCGGTGATCGGCGAATTCGACGATGACGAGCTCTGATTCCGGCTCCTCGAGCCAGAACCAGGGCAATCCGTTCGACACCGGACTGCCCATGGTCCGGCCTGCCGCTCCGGCCCCGAAGCGGCGCCGCCGTCCGAACGCACGCCGCGGTTCGGGCCAGCCCCGGACACCGCTGGCCGATGCGCTCGATCCACCCGAGCGGCCGCGCCGTCCTCGGCCGGCCGGGGATTGGCAGGAGTGGCTCGAACCGCAGCGCCCAGCGGCGACGCCACCGGAGGCGAATCGCAGTCGGCCTCCGGCGCGCGCGGTCGAAGCCGAGTCCGAGCTACCGGCGGAGACGAGTTCCGTCGTACCGACGATCATCGATCGCTCCGGTGGCAATCCCGGTCCGGCACTGCGGCATCCGCCGCGTCGTCGCGATCCGCAGCCGACCGGCGGTGGCAACCGAGTTGTCGCGGTGTTGATCGTGCTCGGCGTGGTGCTGGCGGTGGTCTCGGTGCTGATGTTCGTCTTCGGTGGCTCCGGCGATCACAAGCGACCGGCCGCGGCGACAACACGGGCGGCCGCCCAGGGAACTGGTGGGCGCGCTCCAGCGACTACGGCACCCGGTGACCAGCCGTCCGCGGTCGCCACCCCGGGCTGCGAACAGCGGCGCACCGGTGATGTCATCTCCGGCACCGATCCCGGCGGCACCAGCGATGGGCCGTCGGCGATCCTCGCGTTCGAACGTGCCTACTATGTGCAGCGTTCCGGATTCGCCGCGCGCGGCGTAGTCGCCAATGATGCGAATGTGCCCGCCGCCGACCAGATTCAGCGCGGAATCAACCAGGTACCGATCGGCACACTGTACTGCGTGCAGATCACCCGCGCGGGCAGCGATGCGGGGGAGGCGCATTGGGAGGTCCGGCTGACCCAGCAGCGTCCGGGCGAGCAGCCACAGACCTTCACACAGATCATCACGACGCGAACGGCGGGCAATCGCACGCTGATCACAGCGATCAACGCGGGCTGACGGTCCGATCCACCAGGCTTCGATGGGTGCTGGAGGTCTGCTGTCCGGCGCGTGGAATCAGAGGATGCGCGTCATGAAGACGCTGTGTGGATCCTCGACGTAGTCGGCGAAGGGTGCGCAGATCTCGAATCCGTGGCGGGCATATAGCCGCTGTGCGGGGGCGAAGTAGTCGGAGGCTCCGGTCTCCAGGCTGAGCCGCCGGTAGTTGCGTGCGCGGGCCTCGGCGATGAGACGGTGCAGCAGGGCCGAGGCGATGCCGCGGCCGGTGCGATCGGTGGCGGTACGCATCGACTTGATCTCGCCGTGGGTGGGGTCGAGTTGTTTGAGTGCGCCGCAACCAGCGAGTTCGGCGTCCTCCCAGGCGCTCCAGAAAGTGACGTTCGGGCCGCGGAGCGCATCCAGGTCGAGTGCGTGCACGCTGTCTTCGGGCGAGTTGTCGTACATCTCGGCCAGATGCTGGGTGAGCAGGGTAGCGACTTCGGGACCGGACAGATCATCGACGACGATCCGCAGCGCGGCGGCGGGTGCGGTTGGCGTCGGTAGGCGGTCGCCGATATCGCTGAACATCCGTCCATCATGGATTGTGCCTGCGTCGGACCTGCTGTCTGGGTCGGTGTTCGACGAATCCGCCGGAGACCCTTTACTGTGAGGGCACTCGCCCTCACCTAGGTGGACAACGATGCCGAAACTCGAGAAGTACGCGCTGCACACGGATCGTGCGCTGACGGGGCGGCGCCGACAGCCGGTACCCTTGGGCGCCGTCGTCAGCCGAGCCGGGCGCCCCGCCGTTTTCAGACGAATCGGCCGCACGGACGCGGTGTCAGAATCGGCTGCGGCCGAAGGGATTCGGGTCGGCGAGCAGTACGGCGAGAATGGCGTCAGGATCGAATCATGAAGTTTACGAACAAGGTCGGGGCGCTGGCCGCGGCTGCGGCGCGGCGGGCCGCCGATGAGACCTACTACGCCGCGTTGACTGTGCGTGCCGGACTCGCGACCCCCGAACGCCCGGATCGACTCGCCCTGATGGGCGCTGCGGTGCTGCGCTCCGGACTGCTCGGCGGGCTGACAACGGTTGCCGCCCTGCGCTATCGCGATCGCGCCGCGATCATCGATGAACTCGGTCGCGTCAGTTTTCGTGAACTCGACGAGCGCAGCACCGCGCTCGCGAATGCCTGGCGGGCGCGCGGACTGCGTGACGGCGAGGGTGTCGCCATCCTGGCGCGCAACCACCGCGGCTTCCACTACGCGGTCTTCGCCGCCGCGAAATGCGGTGCGCGAATCATCCTGCTCAATACCGATTTCGCGGCGCCGCAACTGCGCGAGGTGGTGACCCGCGAGGGTGCCGATCTGCTGATCTTCGACGACGAATACGCGAGTATGCTCGGCGATTTCACACCGCGCCGGGGACGCTACCGTGCCTGGGCGGATAAACCGGGCGTCGACACCATCGACAATCTGATCGCGGGTGCGGCGCGCACGCCACCGCGTAGGCCGCGCACCGCCCCCCGCATCATCCTGCTGACCAGCGGGACGACCGGCACCCCGAAAGGTGCGCCGCGCAGCAGTGAGCCTGCCTCACTGTCGCCGCTGGGCGCCATCCTCGGCAAGGTCCCGTTCCGTGCCCGCGAAATCACCGAATGCCCTGCGCCGCTGTTCCATACGCTCGGATTCGCGCACGCCGTCCTCGCGGTCGGCTTCGGTTCCACGCTGGTGATCCGGCGGCGCTTCGATCCCCGGGAGGTGCTGGACAGTCTGGACCGCCACGGTGCCACGGCCATGGTCGCGGTGCCGGTGATGCTGCAGCGACTCGTCGACGCCGGACCGAAAGCTTCTGCCGGGCGCGATCTTTCGCGGTTGCGGATCATATTCGTCGCGGGCTCGCAGCTGGGTGCGGACCTGTGCATCCGGGTGACCGAGGCATTCGGGCCGGTGGTGTACAACGTGTACGGATCCACCGAGGTGGCCTACGCGACTATTGCGACACCCGCGGATCTGGCGGTCGAGCCCGGCTGCGTCGGCTCTCCGGTGCCGAGTACCACCGTGAAGATCTTCGACGACAACGACCGGGAGGTGAGTCCCGGCACTACCGGGCGCATCTTCGTCGGCAACAACTACCAATTCGAGGGCTACACCGGCGGCGGTGACAAGGCGCGCATCGGACGGTTGATGTCCACCGGGGATGTCGGCCATTTCGACAGTGCCGGAAGACTTTTCATCGACGGACGCGATGACGACATGATCGTATCCGGCGGCGAGAACGTCTTTCCGGGCGAGGTCGAGGAACTGCTCGCCGCACATCCGGCCGTGGCCGAGGTCAGCGCATTCGGCGTACCGGACGATCGATACGGTCAGCGCCTGCGCGCGGTAGTCGTTGTTCGCGAAGGGCATTCGCTCACCGGGGACGAGGTGCGCGAGCACGTGAAGACGCATCTGGCGCGCTTCAAGGTCCCGCGTGACGTGCTGTTCGTCGACGAACTCCCGCGCAACCCCACCGGAAAGGTACTCAAACGGGTCCTGCGGGAGCTCCCGGCCTGAGGGCTCACATACTGCCGAGCATCCGCCGCATCGTATGACGCAACTGCGCCGGATCCGGCATCGCGGTACGGAACCACCCGGTCGGCGGTACCACCACCAGTCCGCCGCGCCGGTGTTCGACGCAGTCGACGATCGCGTCCGCCACCGCCTCCGGATCGGGTGCGTACCCCGGCGCGATGGTGCTGACCAGTACGCCCTGTTCGGCGAGTCCGCGATGCAGTGCGGTGCCGAGTCCGACCACCGCATGCTTGGTCGCGCAGTACACCGCGGCGCCGAGCGCGGCCGTGACGCCGATGGCGGAACCGATATTGACGATATGTCCGTGGCCCTGTTCGACGAAACGCATTCCGGCGAGCCGGGATCCGGTGATCACCGCACGGAGATTGATATCGATCTGCCGATCCGATTCGCGATCGGATTCGGCTAGAAACGAACCGGTTGGTTCGACATCGGCGGCATTCACCACGACATCGAGACCGCCCAGCCTGCCTTCGGCGGTCTCCAGGAATTCGGCGAAACGCACGCCGTCGGTGACCTCGACGGGAAGGCCGACGGCGTCGGCCCCATGAATCCGGTTGAGCTGGGCGGTGATTGCACGCACTTTGCCGATGTCCGCGTCACCGATCGCCACATCGGCACCGACGGCCAGGAAGGCCAATGCGGCCTCCTTGCCGATACCGTAGGTGCCGCCCGTAATCGCGACGCGCGTACCGACAAGGGTCTTTCTCGGCATGTTGTTCTCGCCTACCTTGGTCTTCGCTCGACGATAGCTATGACGGTAGGTATGCGATGGTGCGGTTGCCATGCGATATCGGGTCAGGAGATTGCGCATACCGGTCAGCTCGGGCCGAACTCGCTTGGTGTATACGATGTTCGGCCAAAACCTTGCGAGTGTCGGCCAGCAGCGCTCACGATGTGTACGTGGCCTCATGGGAGTGGCGGCGGTCGGTGGCGAATGCGGCGATCCTTGCCGAGCTCGCCGATGATCACAATCTGACGCGCGCGGACCTCCTGTGTGGCACCGGTATCGATCCGGTGACGTTGAAAACGCCCGGCGCGGAGATCACTGCGGCACAGGAACTTCTACTCGTCCGCAATCTCGTCACTTTGCTCGACGACCAACCGGGTCTGGGCTTCGAAGCGGGTATGCGCACGCGCATCACGACCCATGGCGTACTCGGTATGGCGGTGCTGAGCAGTCCGACCATGCGTTCGGCCATCGATGTCGCGATGCGCTACTTCAGCATGATGACCTCGTTCGCGCGGGCCTGGCACGTCTACCACGGTGACGAGATCTGGCTCTACGGCGACGATCGGGATCTGCCCGCAGATGTGCGCGCCTTCTTGGCCGAACGAGATGTGGCGGCCCTGCTCTACAACTGGTATCTGGTGTTCGGGGTGCCGCCGCCGGTGGTGCGGGCCGAGGTCGCCGGTGGGCTGCTGTCCCGAATGCGGCCGATACTGGAGCAATTCGAGATTCCCAGCATCGAAGCCCCGGAGCTCCAGCTCGCGATTTTCGACGCCACCGATATCGATCGACCGATGCCCAATGCCAGCCCGCTCACCGCGCTGATGTTCGAGGAACAGTGCGCCGATCTGCTGCAGCGCCGAGGTTTGCGGCTGGGCTTTGCCGGTTCGGTGCGCGAGGTGCTGCTGCATCAGATGAACGGGCGCATCACCCAGGAGGATGTGGCTGAACGCCTGCACATGAGCCTGCGCACAATGCGACGCCGACTAGCCGACGAGGGCACCTCTTACCGCCGACTGTGCGTCGAAACCTACGGCACCCTCGCCGAGGAACTACTCGCCACCGGTCTCACCGTCGAGGACGTCGCCTACCGCATGGGCTATTCCGGCGCCCCGAGCTTCTCCAACGCCTTCAAACAATGGCGCGGTATCTCGCCGGGCCGCTTCGCCCGCGCCGCCACCGAGCGCCTGCGCCCCAGCGTCGCGCGCTAGCCCGCGCATTACTTTGGCCACCGCGCCATTTCAGCGCGGCGACCAAAACTGGTGGCGGGCTGCTGTGTGTGGGTCGAGAAGGGGCTTGGCTGTCGGGAAATGGCGGCGGGTGGGGTGTCGTGGTGCGAGCATGGAGGGGAGGACATGGGTCGGGAGGTGGGTGTGGTGGAGTTCGCGCAGGAGTATGCCGCCTTGCGGTGGTCGGTGGTGGTGGCGTTTCTGTTCGCGGCCGCGGTGGTACTCGGTCGATTGGCGGCGCCGGACGGCGTCGGTGGGGCCGAACCCGTTCGCCTGCAAGCGGATTCGGCTGGCATGAATGCGGCGGCATGTCATGAGTCCGATGCCGCCCATCTGATCATGTGCATGGTCATGCTTGCGATGCTGATCTTTCCGATGGGAGCGGATCCGGTCGTGCTGCGCGGTGTGCTGATCGCGCTCATCATCGTCTTCGCGGCGTTACTGGTGGTTCGAATTATGCAGTGGAGCAATACGACTCGCGTGCTACCCGATGATCGAATCATCGCCGTCGGATATCACATCGCCGTCGCGGCCGCCATGCTGTACTCGATCACGGGACACGGTGCGGGCATGCACGTCGACGGGCCGGCCCCCGGACCGGCACTGGCACTGACCGCGCTATTCACCGCCGATGCGCTCGCCTTGATCGTCGCGGCGAGTACCGGTCGTTGCCGACGCTGGCTCGGCCACCCGATCGGCATCCGAACCGGCCCGCAGCAGTCGGCTTCCTTCGTCGCCCGCGCACTGACATCCGCGATCGTGCCGCATATCGTCATGGACCTCGGCACGGCCTACATGCTGATCGCCGCCGTCTCGGGATAGGCCGCCCGCGTCGCTGTCCGATCAGGCGGCTGCGAGACGGGGGAACAGGGCCTCGGCGCTACCGCGATTGATCGCGTCGAGCTGGCCGGGTTCGAAGCCCTCGTAGCTCTCCAGCAGAGAGTCGAGGAGATCGCCGCTTCCCTCCGGGGCGAAGGGAAAGTCGCTGCCATAGCAGATGTGTCCGGGCGCGGCGAAGGCCAGCAGGGAGGGGAGGGCGGATGGCGTGGTGGACAGTGCGGTGTCGAAGTAGAAGCGCTGCAGATCCGTCAGAATGCCCATGGACGTTGTGCCGGGATTGAACTGGGCGCCTCCGGTGAACCGCCAGGCCGCGTAAGGCAGGAAGCCGCCCGCGTGCGAGAGGATCACCCTCATCCGTGTGTACCGGCTCATCACGCCGTTGAGCGTCATATGTACGGCGGTGCGGGTGGTGTCGAAAGGGAAGTCCAGCAGGGGACTCGGCATGCCCTCCAGCATCGGCATCGGCGGGGCGGTGGGGTGGATGAAGACCACCGCGGCGCGAGCGTCGAGCTCGGCCCAGAGCGGCTCGAACTCCTTGTGGCCGAGGTAGCGGCCGTAGTAGTTGGATAGCAGTACCACACCGTCGGCGTGCAGTTCGTCCAGCGCGTAGGAGGTTTCGGCGATCGCGCCCTCGATGTCCGGTAGCGGGAGACTCGCGAAGAAGCCGAAGCGGTCGGGCCGGTCCTCGGCCAGCTCCGCGCTGTACTCGTCGACGTCGCGGCTGATCGCGCGGGCCTCCGCGTCGTCGCCGAAGTGGGTGCCCGGTGAGCTGATCGAGAGGATGCCGGTCGTGATCGACCGGCGGTCCATCATCGCGATCGCACTCTCGGCGTCCCAGGCGGGTGTGGGCCAACCCCCGGCCGTCTCTCCATGGCGGTCCATTGCTTCCCGGTAGGCAGGCGGGATGAGGTGCTGGTGGACGTCGATCCGGGATGGAGAGGCCATTTTTCGCTCGCTCACTAATGTTTAGCTTGCTAATTATTGTGATGCTAGGATAGCAGGCGTGGCAAACACCGGCAATGTCCAGCAGATCGCGACGGATGCTGACGTAACCGGGGAGGAGATCGCGCAGGCGGCCGACGCACTGTTCGTGGCCATGCGGCGGGCCCGTTCGGCGGGTGCCGAGCAGATCGGTGGACTCTCGCTTGCCCAGGTCGCACTCCTGGAACCGCTGGCCGGGGAGGCGGACATCCCGGTGGGACGGCTGGCGAGCAACGCGGACGTCAGCGTGCCCACCGCCACCCGTATGTTGCAGCAACTGGAGGCGAAGGGTGTCGTCGTGCGCCGCCGATCTCCAGAAGACGAGCGGCGAGTACTGGTGAGCCTGACCGACGACGGCGCCGAGCGGCTCGCTTTGCTCCGGACCCGGCTGCGCGAGCGCCAGCTGCGAGCCTACGAGGCGTTCATGCCCAGCGAACGGGTCCAGCTCGTCGCGCTGCTGCGCCGCCTCGCCGAACTCGTCTCCGATTCCGACGGCCATTCGCGGCCGCCGGAATAGGTCGTCGGATACTCGCGGTCTACAGGTTGACGACCGAGTCGGCGACTACGCGGCCGCCGAGTCGGACCCAACCGTCGGAGTCCCATTCGGTGAAGATCTGCGAGCCCTTGCCCTGGGTGATGATCAGGCCGCGGCGTAGCAAAGCGGTGAGGGCGACGGCGGCGGCTCCGGTGGCTTCGTCCTCGGGTACGCCCATGGCGGGGGCGAACATGCGCGAGCGCAGGGCACCGCGGTGCTCGTCGGTCCAGGTCCAGAGGTAGTGCGAGCCGCTGTCGAAATCGTCGGGGCGCAGATTCGCCAGCTCGTCGAGGTCGTCGAGCTGGTGAAAGGTGAAGTCCGGGGCCCATTCGCCGCGCGCCTTGATCCAGACCATGCCGTCGGAGAGTTCGACGGCGACGGGACCCGCCGACACCTGCAGAATCCGCACTGGCCGCCCCTGCTCGGCGAACCACCACGCGGTGCCCACCGACGGATGCCCGGCGAAGGGCAGCTCCACCGCGGGGGTGTAGATCCGCACCTTGGCGACCTCGTCGACGGGATCCTCGACAACGACGGTCTCGCTGTACCCCGCCTTCGCCGCCAGCGCCTGGTGGTCGACCTCGGCGACATCGGCGGCGCGAGCGATGCCGAGCTCGTTGCCGCCTCGACCGGTCGGGTCCGTGAAAACGCGCACGACCTCGACCCGCGTACCGATGGCCTCTGGTTCACCCTGTGTGCCCATGTTCGCGAGCCTACCGGCCCCCAAAAGGTCCAGGAAGTGCTGTCAACGCGGGCCGCAGAGCCAGGCGAGGTCACGCAGGATTTCCGACACGGTCACCGGGCCGAGGTCGGCGAAGGTAGGGCCATTGCGGCCCGCGAGCGCGGCGTACCTGAGCTCGTGCACGGGAGCGACCGGTTCGAACGGCTCCATGCCCGGATCGATACCGATACTGAAAACCCGGTCTTCGGGGAGCCGCTTGTCGAAGGTATCGATGCGACCGCCGTCGCCGCGCTCGGGTGGATTCCAGCCGCGGTTGGTCAGGCCGTGGATACGGCCGAGGGGAACAGTGGCATTCGCCGGAATCGGCACCGAGGAACTGGCGAGCAGTTCCGGATCCGGATGGTGCACCTCCCGGCCGATCTGTGGAAAGGGTTGCAGGAGTTCGTAATCGGCGAGCACATCGGCCCAGGCGGCGGTCGGCTCGGCGCCCAGGTGGAGGGGATGGGCGATACCGATGACGGCACCTTCGGCGACTTCGAATGTGACGTCCTCGGCGTCGGCGAAGGTGTTGTCCTCGGCGATGCGGAACGAATCGAGCACTTGGCCGTCGCGATAGGTCGCCCAGATCAGGCGGCGAGTCACGTTGATGCGCACCGGATGTGCGATGAACAGGGTGCGCAGTTCGTCCAGGGTGAAGCGGCGTTCGGTGACCATGGCGCGTTCGAGCCGCCGGATCTGATCGGCGGCGAACTTCTTGACCGACTTGCGGATCGAGCGATAGGTCGCGGTCGCGTCGGCGGCCGAGTACTCGTCGTCGCGAACTCCGGCCTTGGGCAGTGCCTTGTAGCGGGTGCCGTCGATGCCGGAAATGATGGGGCGCAGCTGTTCATCGAAGCCGAGCACGAATTGACGCGGCCCGAAGTCCAGCAGCGCGGTACCGTCGGGACGCAGGCCGAGATCGGGAACCAAGCGGTCGGCGAGTTGATCTTCGCTCAAACCCAATTCGTCCGCGACATCGGTGACCCGGATCTGCGCCGCATCCCGGACCGCCGAGCTTCGGCCCTTCTCGTTCAAGGTGACCAGCGCCGACAACGCGTGGTCGGTGCCGATGGCGGCGAGGGTGTCGAGCGCATTGTCCTTGGCTCCGCTCCAGAGGATATTCGGCAGCAACTCCTCGACCGTCTCGTCATTTCCGAAGGCAGCCAGCACTTCCCAGACCCAGCTGTCCTTCGACGGCGCACCCGCCCTTGTCCACTGGCCGTGGATCGCACCGGCCGCGGCGGCCAGACTCGCCGCGTCGCAGTCTTCGCGGACCCGTGCCAGCGCGGCATGTGGCGCACCGGGTTCCGACAGCATCATGAACGTCACGAGATTGGCGACCGCCTCGGGCGGCAGCGCGTGGCCGCTTAGCCCGATCGCGGGCAGCTCCGAAATCGACAACCATTGCGGGAGAGGGGGAATCCGGGCGGGCACGATCTCGGCGGGATCGGTATCGAGCAATTCGCGCACCGCCGCGGTGGCGTCATATGCAGCGGCCGCATCAATAATGGCATCGGTGTGACCGAGTGTTACTAGGGTGCGCAGAGCCGCGGCATGCGTGCGTCTCGCCTTGCGTGCCTTGCCGATCGCTCCCGGAATGAACGCGGTCGCGGCGTAGGCGGGATGGCGGCGCAACCAGTCCAGCGCGATGCGGCGGCGCGAGCGCATACGCAGCCAGTCCACGACCAGTTCGGCGACGGCCGGACTCTCGAAAGGGGCGATCGCCGCGGCGTGGTCGCGCGGTCGCTTCGTGACGGTATCGACGACCAGATCGTGCGTAGCGGCGCCGTGTTTTGCCGTGAGTGCGAGCAGGGGAGTGGCGGACCAGAGTCCCCAGCCCACGGTGCTGGTGCGAAGGTACGGTTCCGCGATCGCGAAGTCGACCTGGGCGAGTGCGTGCAGTGTCCAGTCGTTGACGGAGTCATTGCCCGGCGGAATGCGCTCCAGCCGCTCGCCTATCTCGTCCTCGGACAGCGTGCCGACGCTGTCGAGCCATTTCTCCCGTTCGCCATCGCGCCACGAAATGGCGACGCCTGCAGGAACTTCGAGCGCGACGGCGGCAGCAGGCCTGCGACGCGGTCGTTGCCATGGCGGTGTGCTCAGGATCGCGGGAACGAGTTGGGCGGGAGTCGCATCGACCGTCCGCTCTTCGGGCAGACTCTCGGTGATCAACTGCTGTGCGGATTCGGGCAGTTCGTCGCGCATGGCGACGGCGAGTTCGGGATGGCGGCGGACGTGCTGGCAGAAGTCGGCGGCGTTCTCCTGCGGGGTGGTCCGCGCACCGAGCACACGCATGGCACGAGACGGAAACCGTTCGGTCGAGGCGAGCAGCGCCGCGGCGGTCACATTGCGCCACGAATGCCTGGCCAGGAAGTCCATCGCTGCGTCAGTGGGGAGGCGGGCGAGCATGCGCGACAGAGTCTCCGGTCCCGGAGCGGAGCTGTTGCCCTGACCCGCCTCCCACAGCCGAGTAAGGACCGAAGTGGCGTCGGGGCCGAGATGTGCTGCGACACTGTAGATCAGCGACTTGTTGTCGCGCAGCAGATGCCAGTGCCAGCCGAGCAGATCGAGGATGCGGTGCGCGTGCGCCGAATCGGTCACCGAGGCGAGCAGGAATATCGATCCGAAGCTGTCGGTGAGTTTCGGATCGGCGAGATCGGTTGCGACCCAGTCCTGTTCGGTGGGGAACAGGTATGAGGTGAGCAACCGGATCGCGAGCGGCCCGCGACGCAGCTGCCGTGCCTGGTCGAGCGCGTCGGCGTAGTCCATCGCCCCGGCGGCGGCCAGCAGGGTGCGCAGTCGCCGGACCAGGGTGGCGGGCGGGTCGCAGGGACTCGACACCAGAATACGATTCGATTGCCCGCCCCAGGTATTCGATGCTTGCGCGTGAATGCCGCTGAGCGCGGCCACGGTCGCCACGGCACCGCCGAGACCGTGGGTCGCGACCAGATAGTCGGCGAGATCTGTGTGGTCGTCGTAGTAGCGGCCGAGGGCACGGGCATCCCAAAGCATCGCGTCCATGCCGATCGCGGCGCACACGGCCGCACCGAGCGGGTCTGCCCGCCGATCTTCCAGGTATCGCGCACCGCGCTCGGCGAGTACCTGGTGCGAGCCGGAATGGCTCAGGATGGCGCGGATCCGATCCGCGGACTGCGCCAACTTGTCGGAGATGGTCTGTGCCGCAGCCGTATTCACGGCAATCTTGCGTGCGGGCCATCGGCCGCGGAACGGATCGGTTTTCGACCACCAGGCACCGGGTACCACCCAGATGTCCTCATCGGTCGGCGGCGTGTGGACAGCCATCGGCCCTGCTCCCTTGTTCACGAGGTGCGTATCGCGGACAGGCTAGCGAGCCGCTCCGACACGTGCCGGTCGTCGCGGAACGGCAACGGCCCCGTCCATTCGGACGGGGCCGTTGCGTATTTCCGGCGAGATATCAGACCGCGGCGGTGGCCAGCGTCTCCGTGGATTGCACGGCCTGGCCGACACCGGCGACGATCGCGGCGGCGCGCAGCGATTCGAAGATCACCTCACGCGAGACACCCGCCTCGCGCAGGGTCTTCTCGTGCGCCTCCAGGCAGTGCGCACAGCCGTTGATCGAGGAGACCGCGAACGACCACAGCTCGAAATCGGCCTTGTCGACGCCCGGGTTGCCGATGATGTTCATCCGCAGACCGGCACGCAGATCGTCGTAGCGGCCCTCCAGAAACGCTTTGCCCCGGTAGAACACATTGTTCATGCCCATGATCGAGGCGGCGCCGAGTGCGGCGTTGTAGGCCTCCGCGGACAGATTGTCCGCGGCTTCCTCGGCGATTTCCCGCAGCGTCGTCGCCGACCGGGTCGCGGCCGCCGACGCGAGCAGCGTGCCCCACAGCTGCTGTTCGTTCAGCACGGTGGTGCGTGCGATGGACGACAGATTGAGCTTGAGGTCCTTTGCGTACTCGGGAAGGGAGTTCTTCAGGGTCTCAATGCTCATTCGGCGAATCCTCTTCTCGTTCGGGGGTTTTCAGGTGGTTCGGGTAATGCTCAGACGCTCGCGGCGAGCAGTTCGCCCGCGTTGATGGTCGGATCGCCCTTCTTCCAGTTGCAGGCGCACAGCTCGTCGGACTGCAGTGCGTCCAGCACGCGCAGCACCTCGTCGACATTGCGGCCGACCGAACCCGCGGTCACCGAGACGAACTGGATCTCGTTGTTCGGGTCGATGATGAAGGTGGCGCGGTCGGCGACGCCGTCGGCGTTGAGAACGCCGGTGGCGGAGGCCAATTCACGCTTGAGGTCGCTCAGCATCGGGAACGGGAGGGTCTTGAGATCCTCGTGCTGGGCGCGCCACTGGAAGTGCACGAACTCGTTGTCGACCGAGGCGCCGAGCACCTGCGCGTCGCGGTCCTCGAACTCCTCGTTGAGCTTGCCGAAGGCGGCGATCTCGGTCGGGCACACGAAGGTGAAGTCCTTGGGCCAGAAGAAGACGATGCGCCACTTGCCGGCGTGGTCGTCGGAGGTGATGCGGGTGAAGTAGTCGTCAGGCTGCTGAGCGTCGACCTTCGACAGGTCACCGCCGATCACCGCGGTGAGGTTGTATGCCGGGAACTGGTCGCCGATGGTCAGCAAAGCCATGCTTGTCTCCTCGTCAGTCGGTTTGCTAGAGCGAGTGGATCGAAAAGCTCACTGGTGATCTTGCCCAAAGGTCGGTGAAAGGTAAACGTGATCAGTCGCACTACACTGATAGGCGTGACTGATCAGACTTATCAGCCGACCCTGTCGCAGCTGCGTGCGTTCGTAGCGGTCGCGGAGTACCGCCACTTCGGCACCGCGGCCGCGCGGCTGAGTGTGAGCCAGCCCACGTTATCGCAGGCACTGGCCGCATTGGAACACGGGCTCGGGCTGCAGCTGATCGAGCGCAGCACCCGGCGGGTGCTCGTCACCGCCGCGGGTACGCGGCTGCTGCCGCAGGCGACGGCGACCCTCGAGGCGGCCGATCGATTCGTCGCCTCGGCGACCGGTGACAGTCTGGGCGGCACCCTGCGGATCGGCATCATTCCGACGGTTGCCCCATATGTGCTGCCGGATCTGCTGCCCGAATTGCGCAGGGTATTGCCTGCTTTGAATCCTCAGGTGATCGAGGACCGAACCGCCCGGCTGCTGGAGGGACTGCGCACCGGCGTCCTGGATGTGGCGCTGCTCGCGCTGCCGACCGAAGCGCCCGGCCTCGTCGAGATCCCGTTGTACACCGAGGAATTCGTCCTGGTGACGCCGCGCGGACACGAGCTGGCCGGTCGCACCGATATCGCACCCGCCACCCTGGACGCGCTGCCGCTGCTGCTGCTCGACGAGGGGCACTGCCTGCGTGATCAGACCCTGGAGTTCTGCCGCTCCGCCGATGCCCATCCGGGTGCGGTCGGCGATACGCGTGCCGCGTCGCTGGCAACCGTGGTCCAGTGTGTCGCGGGCGGTCTCGGGGTGACGTTGATTCCGGAGATGGCGGTCGCTGCCGAAACCGCGCGCGGCACATTGGAAACCGCGCATTTCGCCGCTCCCGCTCCGGGTCGCACGCTCGGTCTGGCGTTTCGCGCATCGACGGCGCGCGCGGATGATTACGAACGGCTGGCGGAGATCATTCGGTCCCAGCGGCCCGCAGCGATGTGAGTCTGCGGATCAGGATGCGACGTCGCCGAGGAGTTCGGTTGCGGTGCCGTGGATTTTGCGCAGGGCGCTCATGAGATGACGCCGTTCGGTGGGGGTGAGGGCGGCGGTCACCTTGTCCTCCAAGGCTTGTCGCTGTGCCTCGATCGGCTGTTGGAGGGCGCGGCCCTTATCGGTGAGCCAGAGGCGGACCAAGCGGTTGTCGTGGTCGTCGCGACGGCGCTCGAGCAGTTCCGCGGCGGTCATCCGGGTGGCCATTTTGACCACCGTCGGGGTGGTGACGTTCAGCGCGGCGGCAACCTCGCCCGGGGTGCGCCCGTCCTGCTCCCATAGCAGGGCCAGGACGTAATTCTGGCCCAGATGCAATCCATGCGTACGCATTTCGCGGTCCGCGAGTGCGCGTAGCACCTTCGAGCTGCGGCCGTGTAGGTCGAGGAATTCGGGCATCTGTCGATCTCCTTGGCTGTTGACGGATAGATCATTAGCCGTCTAACGTTCTAATTCGTTAGACGGCTAATGATGTGGAGATCTGATGATAGTGGTCACCGGTGGCACCGGAAATATCGGTCGTGAACTCGTCGGCGAACTCACTGCAAGAGGGGCGGAATTCCGTGTTCTCGTGCGCGATCCGGCCCGTGTCGCGGATCCGGGCGGGGGTGAGTTGATCGTCGGCGATCTGGACGATCCGGCAACCTTCGTGCCCGCATTCGACGGTGCCGACGCGCTGTTCCTGCTGGTGCCCGGCATCGGCCTGGAGCACACCGTCGATGCGGTGAACGCGGCGCGAGCGGCCGGAGTGCGGCATATCGTGCAGTTGTCGTCGTTCAATGCGATGGGCGATCCGGTACCGGCCATGGGGCGTTGGCATCTCGAGCGCGAGCGGATCGTCGCCGGATCCGGCATACCGGTGACCGTGCTGCGGCCCGGTGGATTCATGACGAATGCGCTGGCGTGGGCGCAGACGATCCGCTCCGGCGGCGCGGTCCTCGATCCCACCGGGCCCGGTCGTTACGCCCCGATCGACCCCGCCGATATCGCCGCGGTGGCGGTCGAGGTCCTCACCGGCGACGGCCACCACGGCATGACATACACCCTCACCGGCACGGAAACCTTCACTGTCGCAGAACAAGTCACGACCATCGCCCGCACGATCGGTCGCGCCGTCGAGGTGCACGAGGCGGCCACACCGCAGGAGGCTTTGGAATCCCGCTATCCCGGTGGTGCGCCACCGGCGTTGGCGGCGGCGATCGTTGAGGGGTTCGAGTTGATGCGCGCCGATACGGTGGGGTTCCGTACCGACACGGTGCGTGAGCTGCTCGGCAGAAGTCCGCGGACGTTCGCCGAATGGTGCGTACGCAACGCCGATGCGTTCGTGTGAGGACGCTGTTCGGGTGCGGTAATCCTCTGGCTCGGTCGGAGCGTCCGGCCACCTCGGCGCTGTCGGGTGAGTAGCCACCCCCAGTTCCGACGCGGGTCTATCGGATCGTCGGGCGTAATCTCCGCTGATAGGCAGTTGGAAAGGGTTCATGGTGGATGACTCGGGTGCCGATGTGTCGACCGAGCCGGGACAGCGGCTCGGTCGCTCGATCGCGAACGGCGATCAGCTGTTCGTCTACGGAACATTGCAGTTTCCGGAGGTGCTGGTCGAATTGGTCGGGAGGTGTCCGGAATTGGTGGCGGCGGAGCTGACCGGGTGGCGGGTGGCGGCACTGCCGGGGCGGGTTTATCCCGGGCTGGTGCCCGCCGTGGGCGGGGTTGCCCGGGGTGCGGTGTTGTCCGGGCTCGACGCGCGGGAGTGGGCGGTGCTGGATGCGTTCGAGGATCACGAATACGAGTTGCGGCGGGTTCGCCTCGGTTCGGCCATGTCGGCGTGGACGTATGTGTGGACTTCCGTTGTCGCGCAGGATGATTGGTATGCCGAGCACTTCGCTGCCGAGCATCTGAGTGCGTTCGTGGCGCGGTGCGCCGAGTGGCGTCGGCTGCTGTGAATCAAGGTCGGATTCGCTATTCCAAGACGACCGGTCATATATTAACTCTGTGGCGCGACCCCGACGCAGTGATGACACTCGGCAGCTTCTGGTGGAGCAGGGCGCTGCCGGGTTCCTGACGAACGGCTATCACGGGACCGGTATCAAGCAGATCCTGGATGCGGTCGGCGTGCCGAAGGGTTCGTTCTACAACTACTTCGACAGCAAAGAGAGTTTCGGGCAGGCCATCATCGACCATCATTCGCTGTGTGTGCAGCGGAATTTGGCCGAGGCGCTCGGGACTTCGCCGGATCCGGTCGCCGGGTTGCGGGAGTTCTTCGGGCGGCTCATGGATGATTTCGTGCGGGCGGAGTTCACCGGCGGATGCCTGATCGCGAACCTCGGCGGGGAACTCGAGGGCAGTGAGGTGCTACGGGAATCCTTGGCGGGGGCCTGGAATTCCTGGCGCGACGGGGTGGCGGCGGCATTGCGGCAGGCGCAGGAGCTCGCGACGATTCGCGACGATATCGACGCCACGGAATTGGCCGATCTGCTGTTGGAATCGTGGGAGGGCGCGGTGATCAGGATGAAGATCCAGCGCTCGCTCGAACCGCTGCACAAGTGTTTGCGTCGACTGCTGGATGACTACTTTCGACCCTGACCTGTAGGTATTGCCACTTTGGTGGCCTTATATCTATTCCAAGACGACCGGTCGTATCGGGTAAGTATCACGAGAAAGAGAGAAAAATATGGTCAAGACGGTCATCGTCACCGGATCCTCCAGTGGGATCGGGCGCGATATCGCTCGGGCCTTCGTGGAGCGTGGTGACAATGTCGTGCTCAACGGCCGGGATGCGGACAAGCTCGTGGCGGTGGCGGACTCGTTGGGCGAGCCATCGAGGTTGGCGGTATTCGCCGGTGATATCGGCACGCCCACAACGGGTTCCGAGCTCGTGCGCCTTGCGGTGGAACGTTTCGGTCGCGTCGATGTGCTGGTGAACAATGCCGGGATCTTCGGGGTCAAGCCGTTCGTCGATGTCACCGAGGCGGATCTGGACAGTTACCTGAACGGCAACCTGAAAGGGACCTACTTCACCACACAGGCCGTCGTGCGTCAGCTGCGAGCGCAGAAAAGCGGTGGCAGCATTGTGAATATCGGGACGGTGCTGATCAACCACGCGCTCGCGGGGCTGCCCGCATCGGCCGCACTGGTCAGCAAGGGCGGCGTCCACGCGTTGACCACGAGCCTTGCCGCGGAACTCGCCGCGGACGGCATCCGGGTCAATGCCGTCGCACCCGGCATCATTCGCACACCACTGTTCGGTGACGGCGACGAAAGCGCCTCGGGCCGACTGGCTTTGCTCAACCGAATCGGTGAAGTGAGCGAAACCACCGCAGCGGTCCTGTATCTCGCGGACGCCGCCTTCACCACCGGCCACATCTTCCCCGTCGACGGCGGGTTCATCTCGGGAAGGGCCGCATAATGCCTTACGTCAATATCAAGGTCGCCAACGAGGGTGTCACGCGAGATCAGAAGACCCAACTGATCAAGGGCGTAACCGGCCTGCTCCGTGATGTCCTCGGGAAGGACCCGGCGACCACCTTCGTCGTGATCGACGAGGTCGAGCTGACCGATTGGGGTATCGGCGGGATGAACGTCGAGGACTGGCGCAAACAGTCGTAGGTCGTGCCGCCGACCTGAGTGCTCGTTGCTGGTGGTTTGCCAAGGACTCGGGTAAGTCTGGGCGCATGAAGGCGGCCGGGTTGGGCGCAGCGGCTCCTTCGGACGCCAGCAGCGGGAGCTCGGGCTGACGGGAGCCTCAGCGTGGGCGCTCGCACCCTCGGTCGGGTCCGCTCCGTGTCGGGGGAGCGTTCTTGCCGGGTTCTGCGCGGGTGCGAATCCGCGGCCGGTCGACATCGGCGGTTCAGAGCTGTTCGGCGGTGACGAGGAGGCGGAGGTGGGTGTCGGCCCAGAGATCGAGGGCGGTATCGGCTGAGATGGGTGTGGCGAGGGTGGTGCGGAGGATGTCGAGCGTGGTGGCGGCGGTGGCGAAACCGTGGCGGCGGAGGCTGCCCGCAGCATCGGTGGCGCGATCGAACCAGCTCGGTGGAAGATGGCGGATGCCGCGGTGGGCTACCTCGGCGGTGATGGCGAGCGCGGTGGTGACGGTTGCGGCGAGCGGGTCGTCGATCGCTGCTGAGCCGTCGGGCGGTGCAAGGATTCCGGTGGGCGCGAAGCTCGGAACGATGACGCGTCGGCCCGCGACGACGGCGGTCGGGGTGATGGTGAGATGACCGGCGTGGCGTTCGAGAATCCCAGCGACATAGCGGACCGGCCCCAGTGCGCCGGAAAGGGATTCGGTGAGGGCGTCGATAGCGCCCGGCGTCGCGCTGGTATGGGTGAAGATCGCGGTGGCGGTGCCGACGGGGCAGCGTAGTTGGGCGACCAGGCGTTGTTCGCCGGGGAGGTAGCGTATTGCCTCGACGGTTTCGACGATGAGGGCGCGCACCGATTCGCCGTGGACGCGGGGACGGATGGGTGCGGGCGGGAGAGCGGCGATGCGCGCCGATTCCGCATCGAGATCGCCGATCAGGAGCTCGGGCGGCAGCGTCTCCCACGCACCCGCCGAGGGCATGACCGAGGTGCGTGCGACGCGGCTGTTGGCAAGGCGCACAGCACGATTCGCGGAACGGATGGCGCTCTCGGTGACCACATTGCCCGCCGCGAGATCGGCGATACGGGCCGGACCGCAGCGGCGTGCGCCGAGGGCGGCGGCATCGGGGGGCTCGGCATCGGCGGGGACGGTGATCGAATGGTGCAGTGTCAGCACAATCCGTGCCTCCGCATGCGCGAGATACAGCTCGACGCCGCGTGTTTCGGCATCGCCGCCGACCCATGCACCGAGACCGGTCAGTCGCAGATGGCGCAGCGGGGTTTCGGCCGGTTCCTCGGTTCCGAGCACCGCAACCCAGTTGCGCGAGCAGGCACGTTGTCGTGCAACGAGTTCCGCGATGAGCGCCGCCGTCCGGGTCGGGTCGTGCCGTGCACTGCGATCCCGATAGGCGGTGAGTTGGTCGAGCAGATCGTCGAGCACGTCATGTGGCCACCGCGCACCCGCGCGGTCGAGGTCGCGACGCGCGTTGGCGAAAATAGCGGGGAGCTGGGACCCGGCATGGGCCACGCCGTCGGTGAGCAAGTCGGCCAGCGGCGCCACAACCAGCTGCACGGCCGATACCGCGGCAGCGCCGTCCGCCGCATCACCTACCGTCACCGTGACCGATTCGGCGGCCGGATCTGTTGCGTCGGCCACCCGAAATGCCCACACCGCCAAAGCGATAGCGTCCAGGCGGGCACCGCGCGCGGCATCGGCCCGCGCATACCCGAGATCGCCGGGAACGAGGAACCGCACCGTCACCGCGGCGAGCTCGACCGAAGGCACCGGATCCTGTGCCGACGCCCGCCGCACGGTAGCCCGATATCCCGCCCGCCGAGCACGACCAGCCGCCATGAACGCCCGCTTGCCCAGCAGTTCGTTCAGCTGGTCGTCAGTGAATTCACCGGGCGTCCAGCCGGCGTGCGAAGTATGACCTTCCATCGAGCCGGTATCCGGATGCGGACCGCCGGTCGGTCTGTCGGCAGTCACCGACTCGGCTGATTCCGTGTCGGCAATATGCGGATGCCGTCCTGCTGGGCCAGGATCGGAGTTCCGCGCTGGTTGATCTCCGGCGACACCATCGGAGGTCGTTTCCGGCTCGCGGGAAAGTGTGGTTCGGGTATCGCGTCCGTCGGCGGTGGATGCGTGACCTCGGTTGGCGGTGCTCGGATTGCCGGATCCCGGACCGATCGTGGTGGCGGCGCTCGTCACCGGCTCGGCTGATCGAGCTCGGGACTGTTCGGCGGCGTTGGTAGCCCGTGGCGGCGGGGCGGTCGAATCCGCAGCGGTAGATTCAGCGGCGGCTGTGTCGCAGCGAGGGGGCATCGTGGTCTTGGCGTCGCGATAGGCCAGAACGGTCATTACCCGGTGACGGCAGAGGGTGGGTGCGCCGCAGGAACAGGGGGCGGCTTCGATGGTGACGCCCGGAGGCAGCGTGGTGTGGGTGCCATCGGGGAAGCGGGCCTCGATGGTGGAGTCCGGTGTCTCGGTGAGTTGTGGTGGGGTGGCGGCGTTTTCCTTGACGGCGCGTTTGACTATGCCGCGGTTGGCGAGGGCGATGAGGGAGTCGTCGGTGAGGGCGAGTAGATCGGTGCGCATCGGCTATCCGATCGTCTCGGCGATGAAGGTGGCGAGTTCACCGGGTGTCATCGCGCCCACGTGTACGCCTACATCAGCGAGCCGTTGGCCCATCTCGCGGTCGAAGGCCGGATCGGCTTGCTCGTCGAGGGCGGCCAGGCCGAGTACGACGGTGCCCTCGGCGATCAGGGCGGCTGCGGTGCGGATCAACCATGCCGGGTCACCACCCTCGTAGAAGTCGCTGATGACAGCGATGATGGTGCGGCGCGGATGTTCGACGAGTTGTGCGGCATAGGCGACAGCGCGGGCGATATCGGTGCCGCCGCCCAGTTGTACGCGCATCAGCAGCTCGACCGGATCGTCGACGTCGGCGGTGAGATCGACGACCGCGGTATCGAAGGCGATCAGATGGGTTCTGATGCCGGGCAGACCCCACAGACACGCCGCGGTGACGGCGGAGTGGATCACCGAACTGGCCATGGAGCCGGATTGATCGACCAGCAGTATGACCTGCCAGGTATCCATATGCCGCCGGGTACGAGCCCGGAAATGCGCGGTTTCGATATAGAGCTTGCGCTCCTGCGGTCGATAGTGCGCGAGGTTGGTGCGCACCGTCTTCGGGAAGTCGAAGTCGGCGGCGCGCGGCAGGCGGCTCGGGTGACGCGAGCGCGTACCGGTGAAACCGGTACGGATCTCGGTCGCCAATTTCTCCATGAGCTCGCGCACCACCCGCTCCACGATGCGCCGCGCCATCCGCAGCACCCCGGGGTTCATCAGGTGCTTGGTCCGCAATACCGCACCGAGCAAATCGGCATTCGGTTCGAGCCGTTCCAGCACACCCGGATCGGTGATCACCTCGTGTAACCCGAAGCGCTGCACCGCATCTCGTTCGAGCCGCTCGATCGTCGTCTTCGGGAACAACCGATGGATACCGTCGAGCCAGTCCACCGCACCGACCAGCGACGGGCCACTGCGTCCGGTCCGTCGTACATCGCGCCGATCCATATCCGTATCGCGCTCGTACAACCAGTCGAGCGCCGCATCCTGTTCTGCGGCCTGCTCGCTCAAGGCACCTGCGGTCGCTCCGGCGGACCCGAGGATGAGCCGCCATCGTTCGAGTACCGGATCGATGGCGGCCGTATGTGCACCGGGTCTCACCACACTGCCACCGGATCCGGACAACGTTGTTCCCGATGTTGATCCCCGCGCGAGACGATCGCCATCGACTCGCTGCTCGGAGCCGAGGCGGCGATCGCCGGACAGCGCTGCTCGCGCTCGCAGGGTCGGGTCGGGCAACTCCGTGGGAGAAGCTGCGCCGCTTGCGATCTCGCCTGACGACGATGCACCGGCCGAGCTGGCAAGCGGCACGATGTTGCCAGAACCGGCGATCAGTCCGTATTCGGCGAGCAGTTCGTCTACCCGAAGTTCGACTGCTTGTGCACGGGCGAGCAGGGTGGGGTCGGCAGGGAGGCGTAGTAGAGCGGCCGCGGAGCCCGTCATGCCGCGGAGTTCGAGTAGACGCGTGGCGATGGCCGCGCGTTCGCGGGGCGGGAACCAGGCGAAGGCGAGGCGGAGCGCGGGCAGAGCGGCGAGGAAGTCGGGCGGGGTGAAGCGGGTGATGAGGTCGTCGAGCACCGCGATGAGCGAGGATGACAGGTTGCCTTGGGCAGCGGCGGGGTCCACGATGACCTGCTCGCGGGCGAGCGCGAAGAGGCCGGCGAGGAAGTCGCCGAGCACGGTGGGCGCTGCGGCCAGGCGGACCGCTCGGACCAGGTCTGTGGCGTGCGTGGGATCGAGCGCCGCGACCATGCCGACCGCGGCGCCGCGCAGCGCCGGGGGACGATCGGCGGCGGCGCACCGACGGAAGACACCGATGAGGTCGACTCGTTCGACACTCACGGTGGATGCGGCGTGCAGCGCGGCATCGCGGACAGCGATGAGCGCATGCAACAGGCCGTCGTCGGCGGGCGCGGGCCCGCCGCGAATTCCCTCCACCAGCCAGAGCAGGCGGATGACGACGGCGTCCATGAGCACCCCGAGGGTGGTCGAGCCGGTGGTGCCGAAAATCCGGTCGTGCCGCCACAATCCGAGAGCGACGGCGAGCAATGTACCGAGAGCCGTTGGGGCGCTACTGGATCCGACGAGGGTCCGAACGGACGCGACGATATCGTGGGTCAGTTCGGACAATCCGCACAGCGTGGCGTCGAACAGGATCGCCGCCAAGGCGGCCGGGTCGGGGCCGCTGTCGGCGAAACGGTCGCCGAGCCGGGCGGCTGCGGCCTCGGCGCAGGTGGCACCGAGCGCACCCGCTTCGATCAGTGCGGGAAGTCGAAATTCTGCGCGCGAAATCTGCCACGTTTCGGTGAGTTCCGGTTTCCGACCGGCAGCCGGACCGCTGGTGCGCTCGAATCCCGGAATCTCGAGCACCCGCAGTCGATGCAGGACGCGGCTCGCATCGAGTCCGGCGGTGGTGGCGAGATCGCCGACGAATCGACCGGATTCCGGAATGCCACAGCGGGCGAGTTCCCGCTCGGCGTCGGCGACCAATGGCGGATGCGGGGTCAGCTCATGTAGGTGGCCTACGGTGTCACCAGCGAGCGCCGCCACCATCTCCACCACAACGGGATCGGTGCCGGGCCGCAACTGCCCGCGCCCGGTCCACGGCAATGGCCGATCCAGTGCCTCGGTGATCAGCGCACCCGCCAGCCCGTCCAGGACATCGGTGCGCGCGGGTGCGATATGCCCGCGCAACCGGCTGAGCCCGAGAGTGAGGGCGCGCGCACCGATGAGATCGGCGGTCGACACGGCTTGTCCGCGACCGCGCAACCGGGCTACTACCGCCTCGGCGATCCCATCGGCCGCGATGGATGCGCCATCGTGCCACAGCCTTTGGTAGTACGCGGGTGACGGCATTCCCGACTGATATCCGGTAAACGCATCGAGTCGGCGGAAGGCGTACGGCACCAGATAACTGCCGCCGATACCTTCATCGGGGAAGCGTGGAATCTCCGGCCAATCGATCTCGGCTTTGGCTGCGGGCTCGGAGGTCGTGGCGCATCCGCCGGTCGCGTCACAGGGCGACGCTATCCGCCGAATGAGCGCGGGGCGGTGAAACCCGCCGGTGACCACGACAATTGGAGCCGGAGCAGTACCCAGCCGCTGCGCCTGACAGGTGACATCGGCCAGTGCCGTGCGAACCCACTGTGCCATGTACTTCTCGCGAGCGTTGTCGCTGTCCGTGGCCACGTCCTCGCCGCGCACGAGGTCGAAGTAGGTGTCCAGTCGAATGGGCAGGGTGGCGTCGTCGCCGACTTCGAAGAGGTGGTCCCAGAGAGTGTCGATATTGTCGACGCCGAACTCCGCGCAGAGGCGAGAGATGGCGCGATCGTAGCGGCGTTCGGCATCGGCGTACCGGTTTTCGGTGTCCGCGAAGGCTGGATGCCAGGCGGGTAGGTCGATGAATCGGACCTGCGCGCCGGTGGCACTGCCTTCGGTGAGGGCAACCCATTCGGGGGAGTAGTCACACAGTGGCGCCCACGACAGGTGGCGGGTTCCGGAGTCGCGGTAGCTGGTGAAGATCGCGATCGGCAGATCGTGGCCGAGCAGAAGTTCATCCAGGCGATCGTTCATATCGGCGGGACCCTCGATGAGGACATGCGCGGGCCGCAAGGCGCGGATGGTGTCGCGAACCAGGCGCGCGCAGGCGGGGCTGTGGTGGCGCACGCCGACAAAGGTGACAGGACCGGTCCGCACGGTCGATCAGCCCGGCAGCTGGAATCGGGCGTCGTGCAACGCCTTCCACACCCGACCGGATTTGCGTGGCACCTGCTGTTCCAGATAGCGACGCAACCGCGCGAGATCATCCGGATTGTCCTTGGCGGCCGTACCCGCGAGGCACTCGACGATATCGGCGGCATTGCCCGGTTCGCCACGCAGGTACCAGCCGCGCAGGCCGACCGCGTGCGCCACCGATACGGCCTCGGCGGTACTCATCACCGCCGACATCCGATCCAGGGAATCACCGGCATCTGTTGCACCGGATCGCAGTTCGCGGAAGGTGGTGACCAGCACCTCCAGTACGTCGCGTGGTGGCGCCTGCGGCACGCCCGAACGGGCCAGCAGTGCGGTCGCCTCGGATTCGACCAGTGCCAACTCGGTGCGCAGATCGGGAATCGGGAAGACGGTTTCGAAGTTGAAGCGGCGCTTGAGCGCGGCACTCATATCGTTGACGCCGCGGTCGCGGGTATTGGCGGTGGCGATGACATTGAATCCGTCCACCGCGTAGACCATTTCGCTCAGCTCCGGCACCGCGAGCACCCGGTCCGACAGCAGCGAGAGGATCGAATCCTGCACCTCCAGTGGACACCGTGTCAACTCCTCGAACCGCACGATCTTGCCCTCGCGCATGCCGCGCAGCATCGGCGCGGGCACGATCGAACGGTGCGACGGCCCCTCCGAGACCAGCAGGGCGTAGTTCCAGCCGTAGCGGATCTGGTCCTCGGTGGTGGCCGCGCCGCCCTGAATGGTGAGTGTCGAGTCGCCCGAAATCGCGGCCGAGAGCAGTTCGGACAGTAGCGATTTCGCGGTACCGGGCTCACCGGTCAACAGCAGCCCGCGCGTGGTGGCCGAACTGACCAGCGCGCGATCGATGAGCGAGGCGTCACCGACGAACTTGCGCTCGATTCCGAGCGCCGGATCACCGACGATGAACCGCTTGGCGGCGTCGATGGACAGCGCCCACCCGGGCGGCCGCGGTGCGGTATCGCCCGCACGCAGCCGCGCCAGATCCTCGGCCCAGCGCAGTTCGGCGGGCGGTCGCTGCAGATTCTCGGTCATTGTCATATCCTGGAGCGCCATCGGCACCGAATGTAGCGGCACCCTCCGACAAATCCGGAACGCCGAGTCCGATCGAGCGCGTGGACACCCGGCCGAACGCTGAATCGCACCGGCTCGAAGGGAAAACCCTTGGGAACCGGTGCGATTCGAGAGTGCTGCTAGACGCGCAGCGCGTGCGGTTCGATCGCGCCGCGCACCAGCGCCCGCGCGTCGATCGTCTCGGCACGGTAGGGCAGCGTGCCCAGCCGATCGGTCATCGCCTGCACCGGGTCATCGATTCGCTCGTTCAACCCGAACAGGAATGTCCACTCGTGCTCGTCGCTGCCGTACTGCACCACGGTGCCGAACTGCTCGTGGAAGCGCTTCCAGGACCGCTTCAGCGTCTCGTTGCGCCACATCGTCGCGCATCCGGCCTGTGCGCTGAGCACGCCGCCGGGTGCGAGCAGCGCCCGACATCGCGACAGGAACTCCGACTCGTAGAGCCGGTTGTGCTGCGCGTCCTCGACCCGCTCATCGGGCAGATCGATGACTATGACGTCGTAGCGGGTGCCCGCCTCGTCCGCGTTGGCAAGGAAGTCCCAGCCGTCGGCATAGTGCACCTTGACCGGGCCCGCACCCTTCACCGCGGCGGCCAGCTCGTCGCTGGTGTAGCCGTAGGGCAGGTGCTCGGCGCACAACTCGACCTCGCGCTGGTCGATATCGACGTGATCCACCAGCGTCGCGCCCGCGGCGACCGACATCTGGCTGGCCACACCCTCACCCGATCCGATGATCAGCACCTTGTCCAGCTTCGCGGCCAGCGCGAAGGCCGGGACCATCATCGCCTCGTGATAGGTCAGCTGGGAGAACTCCGTGGACTGGCGATCGTCGTCGGAGAACAGGCTGATGCCCTGTTCGGTGCGCGCGATCACCATGTGCTGGTACGGAGTATGGGTGTCGACGATGATCTCGTGCAGATCCCAGACGCGGGTCAGGCCATTGCCCACCGGCTCCTCGATCCGCGTCGAGCCGTGCCCGCGCTGGATGACCTGCATGCGAACATCCCTGGGAGACAACTTGTCTCGCAGTAGTTCGACGGCCTTCGACGCGCCGGCGCCGATACTTCCGCAGGTGAATACGTCGACAAAGATGTCGCCGGACTCCGGATAAGTGTGAATCGAGGCGTGGGACTCCGACAACAGCGCGAGGACGGTCACCCCCTGCGGATCGAACTTCTTGTGTACGACATCGCAGATGGTGACGCCCGCCGCGATCAGAGACTCGCGCAACGCCGATTCGAGTCGTTCGAGATCGTCGCAGAGATCTGCGTCGACACCACCGAACTCGGCCAGCACATGCCAGCCGGTGAATTCCGCCGTCATAGGCAAACTCACTCTCGCTCAGCGCCCGAGACATGAACGGTCAAGGGCGGAAAACCATTGAAGGACACCGACGAATAGCTCGCGGTATAGGCGCCGGTATCGAGGATCTGGATGCGATCACCGGCTCGCAACGAGGTCGGAAGAAGGACCTTCGTGCGTTGATACAGTACATCGTCGCCATCGCAGGTCGGTCCGGCCACCACCGCCTCGTCCACGGGATCTCCGTCACGTTCGGTGACGAAGCGGTATGCGATGTACTCGTTCTCGGTCTCGGCCATGCCGTTGTAGCGGCCGATGTCGAGATACACCCAGCGCCGTCCGTCCGGCGCGATGCGCACGCCGATGACCTCGGCGTGAATGGTGCCCGCCGAACCTACGAGCGCGCGGCCGGGCTCGATGACGAGTCCGGCGGTCTCGGGCAGGAATTCGGCGGTGGCGGCCGCGATGACGGCGCCGATATCGTCGAGTGCGGGCGCCGACTCGACGTACGAAATGGGCAGGCCGCCACCGATATTCACCGAGCGCACCGGAATGTCTTTATCCGCCAGCGTTGCCACGATGCGGCCCGCCTGTTCGATACCGATGCGCCAGGCCCGCGGGTCGGTCTGCTGGGAGCCGACGTGGAAGTACGGCCCCCCGACGATCAGTCCGAGATCGCGGGCGCGCACCAGCAGGCGCAGCGCCTCGGTGGGGGAGCAGCCGAATTTGGTGCCGAAGGGCGTCGTCGACTGCGGCGCCGAGGACAGGAACCGGCACTCGACTTCCGAACCCGGCGCGTGCTCGACGATGCGCAGCAGATCGTCCTCGGTGTCGAAGGCGTAGCGGCGCACACCCGCGGCGTAGGCGGCCGCGATGTGGGCGGCCTTCTTGATCGGGTTCCCGTAGCACATGCGAGCCGGGTCGACGCCCTCGCGCAGGCACAGTTCGATCTCACCGACACTGGCGACATCGAACTCCGCGCCGTGACGGTCGAGCAGACGGATGATTTCCGGGACCGGACTCGCCTTGACCGCGAAGCGTATTCGGGCTCCGGGTACCGCGGCCTGGAGTGCGCGGTAGTTCTCGCGCACCCGCTCTGGATGGATGGCCAGATAGGGCGATTCGGGCAGGTTTGAACCGGTCAATCTAAGGGAACTCTCCGTCGTTTGGGGGTCGGCCTTCGTTCGGGCACCGCGCGAGAGAGTATCAGCGCGATGCCCCTGGTAACCAACTCGTTGACGACACCTTGATCATGATCACCCTGCGACTATCGTGACCTCGTCGAATACGACCTCGCCCGCGGCATCGGACTCGGCGAGATCGACCACCGCCGCCAGCGCCCAGCCGCGGTCCCCGGCGGGATCGTCGAGCACCTGGCGCACCTGCCAGAAACCGGGGCGTTGTTCCACCTGGAACAGTTGCGGACCGCGAGCGTCCGGGCCGGTGCCGATGCTTTCGTACTCGTCGAAATAGGGGGTCAGCTCGGCCGCCCAGTCCGGTCCGGTGCCCAGCTCGGCGAGGGTCTCCCAGCGGCGCAGCGCGGCGAGTTCGACGCGACGGAACATGGCATTGCGGATCATCACCTTGAACGCGCGCTCGTTGGCCGAGATCGGGCGCACCGTTTCCGCGCCGAAGGCGAGCTGATCGGCATCGGTCTCCGCGCCCGGATTGGTGAGCTGCTCCCATTCGTCGAGCAGACTCGAATCCACTTGGCGCACAAGCTCACCCAGCCATTCGGTCATATCGTCGAGATCCTCGGTGCGCGCGGATTCCGGGACGGTACGCCGCAGCGCGCGGTATGCGTCGGCGAGGTAGCGCAGCACCACCCCCTCGGAGCGGGCCAGCTCGTAATGCGAGATCAGCTCGGCGAAGGTCATCGAGCGTTCGATCATGTCGCGGACGACCGATTTGGGGGACGGGGCGAATTCCGACATCCAGGGATGCCCGGCGCGGTAGGTCTCGAAAGCGGGTTCGATCAGCTCGGCCAGCGGTTTGGGCCAGGTGACCTCTTCCAACAGCTCCATGCGTTCGTCGTATTCGATGCCGTCGGCCTTCATCTCGTTGATCGCCTGGCCGCGGGCCTTGTGCTGCTGGGCCATCAGCAGCTGGCGCGGATCCTCGAGCGTCGACTCGATGAGGGAGATGACGTCGAGGGTGTAGCCGGGGGCGTCCTTGTCGAGCAGGTCGAGCGCGGCGAGGGCAAAGGGGGACAGGGGCTGGTCGAGGGCGAAATCGCGCTGCAGGTCGACGGTGAGCCTGGCGCGGCGGCCCTGTGCGTCGGGTTCGGGAAGCTGTTGCACCACACCGGCATCGCGCAGGGCGCGATACAGGCGGATGGCGCGCAGGATGTGGCGGCGTTGCGCGGGGCGGGGCTCGTGATTGTCCTCCAGCAGATGGCGCATGGCGTCGAAGCAATTGCCCGGGCGGGCGATCACGTTGAGCAGCATGGAGTTCGTCACGTTGAAGCGCGACACCATCGGTTCGGGGCTGGCGGCGACGAGCCGGTCGAAGGTCTCCTCGCTCCAGGAGACGAAGCCCTCCGGCGGTTTGCGGCGCACCACCTTGCGCTGCTTCTTCGGATCGTCGCCCGCCTTGGCCAGCAGCCGGGTGTTCTCCACCTCGTGGTCGGGCGCCTGCACGACCACGGTGCCCATGGTGTCGTAGCCCGCCCGGCCCGCGCGGCCCGCGATCTGATGGAATTCGCGGGCCTTGAGCCTGCGGGTGCGCACACCGTCGAATTTGGTGAGACCGGTGAGCAGTACCGTGCGGATCGGCACGTTGATCCCGACACCGAGGGTGTCGGTGCCGCACACCACCTTCAGCAGACCGTCCTGGGCCAGGCGCTCCACCAGGCGGCGGTACTTGGGCAGCATGCCCGCGTGATGTACGCCGATGCCGTGGCGGATCAGCCGGGACAGGGTCTTGCCGAACCCGGAGGAGAAGCGGAAATCGCCCAGTGCCGTTGCGATGGCGTCCTTTTCGGCGCGCGTGGCGAAGTTGACGCTGGTCAGCGCCTGTGCGCGTTCCAATGCGGCGGCCTGGGTGAAATGCACGACGTACACCGGTGACTGGTTGGTCGTGACGAGATCTTCCAGGGTTTCGGTGATCGGGGTGCGCGCGTAGGAAAAGCTCAGCGGGACGGGACGTTCGGTGCCCGCGACGATAGCGGTCGGATTACCGGTGCGGCGTTTCAGATCGGCGGCGAAGAAGTCGACCTCGCCGAGAGTTGCCGACATGAGCAGGAATTGGGCGCGCGGAAGTTCCAACAGCGGTACCTGCCAGGCCCAGCCGCGGTCCGGATCGGCGTAGAAGTGGAATTCGTCCATCACGACCTGGCCGACATCGGCGGCGGCGCCCTCGCGCAGCGCCATATTCGCCAGGATCTCGGCGGTGGCGCAGATGATCGGCGCCTCCGGATTCACTGCCGCGTCACCGGTCACCATGCCGACCCGGTCCGCGCCGAAAACCTCGCACAGGGCGAAGAACTTCTCGCTGACCAGCGCTTTGATCGGGGCGGTGTAGTAGGTGCGCAGGCCTCGGGTCAACGCGAACAGATGCGCGCCGACCGCGACAAGGGATTTGCCGGATCCGGTGGGGGTGGCCAGGATGACATTGGATCCGGACGCTAATTCCAGTAGCGCCTCGTCCTGTGCCGGGTACAACGGGGTGCCCTGCTCGGCCGCCCACGACCCGAAGGATTCGTAGAGCGCGTCGGCGTCGGTTCCCGGTATCTCCAGCAGTTCGGTCAGATCCACTCCGACCACCCTACGGGCAGCCGTCTACGGCCCCGTCAGGGTGATCGGGTCAGTTGGACTGTTCGTCCTCGTCGCCGTCGTAGCCGCCCTGCTCGGCCAGGAAGCGCTCGAATTCGGCGCCCAATTCGTCGCCGCTGGGCAGTTCGCCATCGCCGACCAGCAGGCTCGACTGGCGTTCCTGCGCGGAGACGAAGCTGTCGTACTGGCGCTCGAGCGCGTGCACCACGGTCTCGACCTCGGAATTCCCCGCGATGTGCTCGTTGACCTGCTCGCGCACCCGCGCGGCAGCCTCACCGAGGGCGGCCAGTGGGAATTCCAGGCCCGCGTTGTCGGCGACGTGCTCGAGCAGGGTCTGCGCGGCCTCCGGGTACGCGGTCTGCGCGAGGTAGTGCGGCACATGCACCGAGAATCCGACGGATTCGTGGCCGTGCTGGGCCATCCGGTACTCCAGCAGCGAGGACGCGCTCCCCGGCACCTGTAGTTCACCCGGCCAGCGCTGATGATCGGCGATGAGGTCGCGGTCGGAGGAGTGCGCGGTGATGCCGAGCGGGCGGGTATGCGGGATCGCCATCGGGATGGCACTCAGTCCGATGCTGCGCCGCACACCGAGCTGTTCGGCGAGCAGTCGCACCGCGGTGGTGAATTTCTCCCAGCGCAGATCCGGTTCCAGGCCGGACAGCAGCAGGAACGGGGTGCCCGCGGTATCGCGCAGCGCCCAGAGATTCAGCTCGGGCTCAGCGTAATCCGAGAAGTGGTCGGTCTTGAACGTCATCAGCGGACGACGCGAGCGGTAGTCCAGCAACTCGTCGACATCGAACGAGGCGACCAGCTCGCTCTCGAGACTCTCGCGCAGGTGCGTCGTGGCCAGCCGCACCGCATGCCCGGCATCGGTGAAGCCCTCCAGTCCGTGTACCAGGACCGGACCCAAGCCATCGTCGTTCGACAGCTGCGGAGCTGGGAACTCCAACTCGTACATTCGCGACTCGTGGTCCATCGCGTCTCCTTCCTGCGCGGTTCACCGACGCGAGCTTCCAGGTGCATAGGCCTGTTGGGCAATTCACGGCGGTCAACCACTGTCCATTGTCCCCCATGGCCCCGACACACGTTGCCACGGGCGACACCGACCCATAAGAGAGGGCAACATCAGTAGTACCCCGCACATTCCCGGTCACTCGAAGATCCGGCGTGGCATCGTGGGCGGGCACGGGGAGTTTGGCACAGTGGACCGGTGACCGTGCCGAATTCGACGCGCAAGGGGCCACGCGGATTCGGGGTATCGGGCTGGGTGCCCCTCGCCGCGAGTGCGGTGTTGCTCGCTGGCTGCGCGTCGACGGTGACCGGACATCCGGTCGCTTCCGGTCCTGGTACGGGGGCCCGGTATGTGACGGCACAGCTTTCGGCGCTGCTGCCCGATCCCACGCGGTTCCCGGCCGGATACGAGGCGGTCGTGCTGCCACCGGAGGCGGCCGCGCAGGCGGCGGGGGATCTGACCGGGGTCGGACGCGGTTCGACCGTGCAGCCCGACGGATGTGTTCCGCCCGCTCAGCAATTCGGTCCGAATCAGACAGCCGTCGCTGTGGGTACCGACAACGAGACGCGCGCCACGATGACCGTGGAGCTGACCAGGACCGGACAGCCGTTGTCGGCTTTGCGTGACCAGTTGAAGCGGTGTCGGCAGGTGCATGTGAGCCGAGCGGGTGCGACGACGATTGTGACCACCGAACTGCAAGCGCCGCCGACTATCGATGCCGACGACACGCTCGCGCTGCGCCGCACGGTGGCGCCGCAGGTGAGCGCCGCCGGGCTGACGCAGTCGATGCAGACGCTCACCGGGCAGGTCGCTGATGTGCGAATCACGGTGACGTACATGACATTCGGTGATGCGAAGCCGGATACGGCGGCAGTGGACGAGCTGTTCACGACGGCGGTGCGGAAAGTGAAGCAGGGATGAATGCGGCGGCCTCCGCCGCTAGGTAGTGGAGCTCGCGGCCGGACAGTAGCAGGTGGTACCGACATAGTCGCAGCCGTATTCGTGTCCGATTCCCGATTCGTCCACAGTCCAAGTGTTTTCCACAGGGCGATTCGGTCCCGCGATATCCCCAGGTCGGTGTTCCGGTCTTCGAGGTGGGTGAGCGCACCCTCGATGCATGACGACTTCCACGAATCCCGCTCCCGCCCTCGGAGATCCAGGCGACGGCGCATCGCCGCGCACCGGTTTTTGCACAAGCCCCGCCGTTCACCTCCGCAAATCCACTCACTCGTCGGGTGTCGGCGCCTCGGGCCACCGTGATGTCGAGCATCCGCGTGACGGCGCCGGGACAGGTACCGACAACCCGGCGGACGATCGAGCCACCGGGCATCCAGGTGCTACTCCGGGATCGGTGGATCGCGGGGTGCATGTCGTCGACGAAACAGCGGGCTCGCACGCCATCGCGTATTCGAGTGACAATGTCCCTGCGCCGCGCTTCGATGAACCAGCGCGCGATAGCGTTGGGGCACATGCATATCGCACATGGCCCGTGGACAAGGTCTCGGCCCGAATCGATTCGGAGTCCTTCTTCGACCCTGATGTCGACCACGAATTATCGGAATGCACACGGGGTTTCGGTAAAAAGCCGCGACCGGGAATCTGTGCGGAACCGCCGCCGGAATTCGGGGATCGGATCCCGGGGGATTCACTGCATGTCGACGATCCCGGTGAATTGATTGTGGCGGTGCCCGCCATGGTCGGATTCGTGCCGGAGCGGTCGCTGGTGGTGGCGGTGCTGCGGGGCGCGACCGATGCGGAGCAGAGTCCGATCATCGATGCGGTGGTGCGGTTCGATTTGGATCAGGAAGGCGGGAGTCGGCGGGGGCTCGCGGCGGCATACGCGGAATGTGTTTCGCACATCTGTGCCGCAGAGGGGGCGACGGAAGTACTCGCGGTCATCGTCGATGACCGGGTGCGCGAACCGCGGCGCACGCGCCGAAACGGTGCGGGGAGTACGGGACCGTGGGGCACGCTCATCGCGGCGTTCGCACGCCGACTGGCGCGGGCCGAGGTGTACCTCGAGGGCGCCTGGGCGGTGCGCGCCGTCGAGGCGGATCAGCGGTGGTGGAGTCTGCTCGATGCGAATCACCATGGGACGCTGCCGGATCCGGCCACATCGATGGTGACGGTGGCGCATGTGCTCGAAGGAAGGCCGATCCGGGGAACTCGTTCGGAGCTGACCGCGCTGGTCGCACCGGATGAGGAACTGGCGCACCAGATCGCGGCACATCTGGACAGCGCCCGGGTGCTCGCGCACGAGCGGTACGCGGCGGCGGTCCGGCGCGGTGATCCCGACGGATACCGTCGGCGGGCACTCGAACATGTGCTGTGGCAGATCGCCAATATCGACTCCGGTGTAACCCTCACCGCCCAGGAATACGCGGAACTGGCCGCGGCGCTGCGTGATCGGACGGTGCGCGACTCGCTGTTCGGGCTGGCCGTCGGAGATCACGCTGCCCCCGCGGAAACCCTCTGGGTGGCGTTGACGCATGCACTGTCGGGAAGCGACCGCGCGGATGCGGCAACACTTCTCGGCTACAGCGCCTACATCCGCGGTGACGGGCCGCTCGCCGGCATCGCACTGCAGGCTGCCTTGGAAGCCGATCCCGCCCATTCGATGGCGAGTTTGCTCGAGATCTCACTGCGCACCGGGATGCGTCCGGATACGCTGCGCCGCCTTGCCTACTGCGGGCTCGGCATTGCCGCGGACCTCGGTATCGACTTGGGGCCGGTTGTCCGGTGAGCCCGTTCGCGTTCTCGGGTGGCCAGAGGTGAGTTGGCGAGTCACATGGTGGTCGTGGCACATGCGGGACCACCATGGGACCGCGCTCGATGGTGAGCTGGCCTACTGCGCGCTGTGTGCCCGCGGACCGAGGTCGCGCAGGAATTCCCAGGCATCGGCGACGATTTCGTCCAGATTGTTGTGCTTGGGCTGCCAGCCGAGATCGGTGATGGCGCGGTCGCTGGACGCGATCAGCGTGGCCGGGTCACCGGCGCGACGCGGTGCGTCCTGGGCGGCGATGGGCAGGCCGGTGACGCGCTCGCAGGCCGAAATCACCTCGCGGACCGAGAAACCGGTGCCGCTGCCGAGATTGCAGATGCGATGTGTGCCGGATTCGGCAGAGCCGAGGGCGAGCAGGTGGGCGTCGGCGAGGTCGCGAATGTGGATGTAATCGCGGACCGCGGTGCCGTCGGGTGTGGGCCAGTCGGTGCCGAAGACCGAGATCGCCTTGCGATGACCGAGGGCGACCTGGAGCACGAGGGGGATGAGATGGGTTTCTACCACCCGGTTTTCGCCGAGGCCGCCGTAGGCGCCCGCGACGTTGAAGTAGCGAAGGCTGGTCGCGGCCAGACCGTGCGCGATCGAATAGGAGGTGATGGCGTGGTCGATGGCCAGCTTGGAGGCGCCGTAGGGGTTGGTCGGCCGGGTCGGCGCATCCTCGGTGATCGGCACCTGTTCGGGTTCGCCGTACACCGCCGCGGTCGAGGAGAAGACCAGCCGCGGCGTCTCGGTGCGGCGCATCGCCTCCAGCAGCTCGAGCGTCTTCACCACATTGCCCTGCCAGTACTTCTCCGGCTGCTGCACCGACTCACCGACCAGCGACTGCGCCGCGAAATGCAGGACACCGTCGAAGGATTCGGCCTCGAGCAGCGCGGGCGCGGCGACCGCGACATCACCCTCGACGAATCGCGCCTCGGTAGGCACGCCCTCGGCATTGCCGGTCGACAGATCGTCGACCACCACGACCTCGTGCCCCGATTCGAGCAGAACCTGCGCGCAGACGCCACCAACATAGCCCGCGCCACCCGTGACCAGAAGTTTCACGCCTCAGACCAACTTCACCTGGACGGCGTGGGCCATCTCGTCCGAGAGCTCGAAACCCGCGTGGCCGGGCACGGTGATGACCACCGAGCCGGGCTTGGTCTCGACCGTCACGCGCGCGTCGGGCACCACGCCCGCCTCCCGCAGCTGGCCGATGACCTCGGGATCGGTCTGGATGTGCTCGGCGAGGCGACGCACCACGACCGCGTGCACCTGGCCGTGCGGCAGATCCGACAGCCGCACCAGGGTCTCGTCGGCGCCGCTCTGCGGGGCGAGGCCCAGCTCGTCCAGGCCCGGAATCGGGTTGCCGTAGGGAGAGGTGGTTGGGTGGTTCAACACCTCGACCAGCCGCCGCTCGACGTCCTCGCTCATGACGTGTTCCCAGCGGCATGCCTCGGCGTGCACGTTCTGCCAGTCGAGCCCGATGATGTCCACGAGCAGCCGCTCGGCGAGGCGATGTTTGCGCATGACCGCGACCGCCATGCTGCGGCCCTTGTCGGTCAGTTCGAGATGGCGGTCACCGGCGACCAGCAGCAGACCATCGCGTTCCATCCGCGCGACGGTCTGGCTGACCGTCGGGCCACTCTGCTCGAGGCGCTCGGCGATGCGCGCACGCAGGGGCACCACGCCCTCTTCCTCGAGGTCGTAGATGGTACGGAGGTACATCTCCGTGGTGTCGACCAGATCCTTCACCTGTTACCCCTTCGTCGGCACGAATTCTACCCACGCACGTCGGCACCCCCGTGTGCCGCGTGGTTTCGCGCTACACCCGTGACTGCGCTGTGGGAATTCTGTCGGCGCACGGCCTGTCACCGTATTCGCTCTTGCTTGTATTTCTACTGCATACGAACGTCCAACGGGGCCGTTACCTTCCCGCGTAGCGTTGCCAGCATGGCCACTGCACCGCACGGCGAACAGTCCGCGCCGCTCGACGAAAGCGATCTCGAGGCGCGATCCGGCACGGTTGTCTGGACCGACCGCTTCCTCGACTACGCATGGACGCCGGAGCACCCCATGAAACCGGCGCGCCTGCAGTTCACCATGGCCCTGGCGGAAAGTCTCGGATTACTCGACGGTGTCGAGCGATTGGTGCCCGAGCGGGCCGAAGTGTCCGATTTGCTGCGCATCCATACCGCGGACTACATCGAGGCCGTCGAAAATGCCACACCGCCCGCGGGTGCGCCGCTCGCACCGCCGTATGGTCTCGGCTCACCGGATAATCCGGTGTTCCCGCGGATGCATCAGGCGGCCTCGGTGATCGTCGGTGGCACACTGACCGCGGCACGCGAGATCGCTCACGGGCGCACTCGGCGCGCAGTGAGCATCGGTGGCGGCATGCACCACGCGATGCCGGATTCGGCTGCCGGATTCTGCATCTACAATGATGCGGCCGTGGCCATCTCCTGGCTGCTGGACAACGGATTCGATCGGATCGCCTACATCGATGTCGACGTGCATCACGGTGACGGTGTGCAGCGCGTCTTTTACGGCGACCCCCGAGTACTGACGATCTCGATCCATCAGCATCCGGCCACGCTGTGGCCCAATACCGGCTGGCCGGAGGAGACCGGCCACGGCGCCGCCGAGGGCACCGCGATCAATTTGGCGGTACTGCCTGGCACTCGGGATCCGCAGTGGCTGCGCGGCTTTCACGCGATCGTGCCCGGCGCGCTGGCGGCGTTCCGACCGCAGCTCGTGGTCAGTCAATGCGGTGTCGACACCCATCGGGAGGACCCCCTCGCCGATATGGAACTGACCGTCGACGGTCAACGCGCCGCCTTCATCGCCATGCGCGATCTGGCCGACGAATACGCCGAAGGCCGTTGGCTCGCCGTCGGCGGCGGTGGCTACGGCCTGGTGCGGGTGGTGCCGCGCGCCTGGACGCATCTGCTCGCGACCGCGCTGGATCGCACCATCGCACCGGAAACCGTGGTGCCGCAGGACTGGATCGATATGATCCAGTCCGCGGCGCCGACCGTCGATCCGCCGCGCACCATGGGTGACGGTGGTGACACCGCCTACCGCCCGTGGGATGGTCCCGGCGGCACGGGGGAAACTGGGGACGCGCGCATCGACCGCGCGCAACGCGCTATCGATACGGCCGTATTGGCTACGCGCCGAGCCACCTTCGGGTTGCTCGGCCTTGATCCGGAGGACCCCCGTGACTGAGAACCCACCCGTCCCGGATTCCCCGAATACGCCCGCGGTACCGCCTCCGCCGCCACAGCACTGGTTCGCCGATGTACTCGCCTCGGACGGTGGCGTGGTGCGACTGCGCCCGATCACGCCCGATGACGCCGAGCGGCTGCAGGAGTTCCACACGGCACTGTCGGATCGCTCCCGATACCTCCGCTACTTCGGCCCGTACCCGCGCATTTCGCCCAAGGATCTGTACCGCTCCACCCATGTCGACCACCACGACCGGGTCGGACTGCTGCTGGTTCTGGGTGAGGCGATCATCGCGGTCGGCCGCTACGAACTGCTGACCGACCGCACCGGGCCGCGCGCCGCCGAAGTCGCATTCGTGGTGGCCGACGAGCATCAAGGGCGCGGGCTCGGTTCCATCCTGCTCGAACATCTGGCGGGTGCGGCCGCGGAGAACAAGATCGAGACGTTCGTCGCGGAGGTGCTCGCCGAGAACACCGTGATGGTCACCGTATTCCGTGACGCGGGCTATCAGGTCGAGCGCGCCAGGGACGGTTCGGTGCTGCATCTGGAGTTCGCCATCGATCCCACCGAAGCCCTGCTCTCGGTGCGGGATTCGCGCGAACGAGCCTCCGAGGCGCGCAGCGTCGGCAATCTGCTCGCGCCGCGTTCGGTCGCGGTGATCGGCGCCACTGTGGGCCCGGCCCGGGTCGGCGGAGTGATCTTGGCCAATCTGCTTTCCGGCGTCTTCCAAGGGCCGGTGTTTCCGGTCAATCCGAACCGGCGATCGGTGCGCGGGGTGCGTGCCTACCCGACGGTGCGCGATATTCCCGATGAGGTGGATCTCGCGGTGGTCGCCGTACCTCCGGAGGCGATCAGCTCGGTCCTGGACGACTGTATGGCCAAGGGCGTCAAGGGATTGGTCGTGCTCACCGCGGGCTTCGGGGAGACCGGTGATGGCGGTGTGGTCGCCGAACACGAGTTGGTTGCCGCGGCACGCGGACACGGGATGCGGGTGGTCGGACCGAGCGCGCTCGGCATCGCCAATACCGATGCCTCGGTTTCGTTGAACGCGACCCTGGCTTCGGTACTGCCTGGGCCCGGGCGCATCGGATTCTTCTGCCAGTCCGGGCCGTTGGGTGCGGCCATCCTCGGTGAGGCGGCCGCGCGAAACCTCGGGTTGTCGACCTTCGTCTCGGCGGGTAATCGCGCGGATGTGTCCGGCAACGACCTGCTGCAATACTGGGACTCCGACTCCGCCACCGATGTGATCCTGCTGTATCTGGAGAGCTTCGGTAATCCGCGTAAGTTTTCCCGGATCGCGCGTCGGGTCGCGCGGAGTAAACCGATCGTCGCGGTGAGCAGTGGGCGATTGGCCGCGCGGGCCCAGCCAACCGGCGATATGGACCGATCGATTGTGCGGGACCTGTTCGCGCAGTCGGGAATCGTTCAGGTCGACTCGATTTCGGAGCTGTTCGACTGTGCGGCGCTGCTGGGCTATCAGCCGCTGCCCATGGGTCCTCGGGTCGCCGTGATCGGCAACAGCGCGGCGTTGAACTGGCTGGCCGTCGATGCCGCACGCGGTGAGGGGCTCGAAGTTCGACGTCCGGCCGCGGTGATGTTCGACAATGTTCGGCGACCGCGCCCGACCGAGCGTGTGGTGGACGAGCAGTCGTTCGGCGATCCGGTGAACTTGGGGCCCGACGCGACGCCCGGTGCCTATCTGGACGCGGTGGTCGCCGCCCTGCGCTCGGACGAGATCGACGCGGTTATCGTGGTTTTCGCACCGCCGGTGCCGCTGCGGATGGCCGGATTCGCCGATGCCATTCGCGAGGCGGCAGCGGCCGTGCCAGATGCGGCGAAACCCATTCTCACCACTTTCGTTGCCGAGCAAGGGATTCCGAACCTACTGGCCATGCGCGGTCCGGGCGGTACAGCGGTGCGCGGCTCGATACCGTCCTATCCGGATCCCGAGCGGGCCGCACGGGCGCTGGCCAGGGCGCACCGATACGCGCAATGGCGCACGAAGCCGGTGTCGGCCGTGGTTCGTCCGGCGGGCGTCGATGCGGAACGGGCCGAGCGGCTGGTCGCGGGCTGGATGCGCGAATCCGATGGGCGTTGGCTCACCGACCTGGAAGCAGTGGACCTGTTGGACTGCTACGGAATTCGTGTCGTCGAATTCCGCGAGGTTCGCAGCGCCGACGAGGCGGTGGCGGCGGCCGAAGAACTCGGCTATCCGGTCGCGGCCAAGGCGACCGGCGAAATGTGGCGGCGCCGACCGGATCTCAGCGGGGTTCGGCTGGACCTGTGGCGGCCCGAAGCCGTGCGCCAGGCCTATTCGCACCTGGTGGAACTATGCGGTGATCCCGCCGTGCATATCCAGAAGATGGCCAGCCCCGGCGTCGGTTGTGTGCTGCGTGTGCAGGACGACCCGTCCTTCGGCTCGGTCATCGAATTCGGCCTCTCCGGCATGATCATCGAACTCCTCGGCGACCGCGCCTACCGCGCCCTCCCGCTCACTGCCGACGAAGCGAGCGCCCTCATCGACGCACCTCGCGCCGCCCCCCTCCTCTCCGGCACCCCCGCCAGCCCCCGCGTCGACAAACCCGCGCTTGTCGAACTCGTCCAACGCGTCTCGGCCCTATTCGACGACCTCCCAGAAATCCGCGAACTATCTTTCGATCCGGTCCTCGCCTCCGCCAACGCCGCCGCAATCCTCTACGCCCGAGCCCGCTTCGGTCCCCAACCCAGCCGCTTCGACACCGGCCCTCGCCGCCTCGGCTGAGCTCCCGTAACTCGCCGCCGCTCCGAGCCACACGACCCCCGAGTCGCTCAATGCACCAATCTGCTGCACTCGCGCGCGCCGCGGTCCCGCGTCAGGTGTGAATAGCCGCCGGGTAGCGCATGAGCCGGTTCGATCGATCATCAGCGGTGCACGGGCCGCGCCCGAGAGCATCGGCACTAGTCGACCAAGTCGCGAAGCTGTGCGAGTGGCTGGTGTCGGCCGGTCAGGCGGTGACCGGCTGCGGTCATCGGCCTAGCGGTCTCGCGTCGGCTGGTGCGAATCGCCGACCGGGTAGCGTACGGACCGGTTCGATCAGCGGTGCGCGGTGCATGGGATCGCGGCGGCGCCCGTGAGAATCAGCAGCGTCGCGATCGTGGGCGAACTGGTCGGCGGCGGGCTCGAGCAGGTGGCTCGAAGTGCCGGTGCATGGCGCATGGACTGGTTCGATCGGAGACCGTGGCTGCACGGGGAGCATGGGCCGACGTCGCAATCCGTCAGATTCAAGCCGGTGGTTCGATTCGCTACCGTTTTTGCGCGTGGAGCGGTTTGCCAGGTGGTGAGCCGTGCAGCGGGGCCGTGGCTGCGCCCGGGAGTATCTCAGCGGCGTCGCGATCGCGGGCAGATCTGTCAGTGGCGGGGTGGGGCGGTGGAGGTGCGGGCGACGAGGGATGGGGGAAGGAGGACCGAGCGGGGGGTGCGGTCGGGTTCGGCGATGGATTCGAGGAGCATGCGGGCGGCTTCACGGCCGATGTCGTGGTGGGGGATGGCGATGGTGGTCAGGGCGGGACTGAGCTTGTCGAGGTAGGGCATGCCGTTGAAGCCGGTCACGCTGATGTCGGTGGGGCAGGTGATGTTCCGGTCGGCGAAGACGTCGTAGCAGCCGAGGGCGATGAGGTCGTTTCCGGCGACAACGGCGGTGAAATCACCGGCGGAATCCAGTGCGGTGCGCAGGGCTCGGGCTCCGGCGTCTTCGGTCCACCTGTCACACACCATGATTCGACCGGAGTCGTCCAGGTCGTGTTCGCGAGCGGCGGTGCGGAAGGCGCGCAAGCGCTCGACACCGGTGGAGGTGGTCTGCGGGCCAGCGAGGTGCAGGATCCGGCGGTGGCCCAACTCGACGAGATGCTTGACGGCGAGCCCGATGCCCGCCGCGTCATCGGCGGCGACGGATCCGACGGCGACTTCCTCGGTGCGGCGGTTGACCAGCACCATCGGCACGCGCTGCTCGTGCAACTGCCGCAGTAGCGGATGTTTCAGCAGTGCGGTGGCAATGATCAGACCTTCGGCCTGGCGCGAGCGCAGCGAGGTGATCTGCGCCTGCTCGCGTTCGGGCCGGTCGTCGGTATTGACGATGAGGGTGCTGTACCCCGCGGGGGCCAGCACATCCTCGATGCCGCGCGCGATCGGTGGAAACAAGGGGTTGGTGAGATCAGGGATGACCAGCCCGACCGTCCCGGACTTCGCGGTCTTCAGACTCCTGGCAATCGGATTCGGCTGATAACCGAGCGCTTCCGCCGCCCGCAGCACCCGCCGGGCAGTCTCCGGATTCACCAAGGCGCGGGCATTCGGGTTCAGAGCGCGCGACGCCGTGGCCGTGTGCACACCGGCCGCATCGGCCACATCCCGGAGCGTGGGTCCCTGCATTGCAGGAATACTAAGCGGCCCCCGCACCGCCCCACCTCGCGTCATCCCCACTCCAAGAGCCGGATTCAGCGCCTGGGCCATCCCGGCCGCCGTGCGTGCAGATAGCGGCAGCGCAGGCAGATATCCGTCCGCTTCCTCGGGCAACGACTTCAGCCGCAACCCGAAGTGGCCTGTGGTGTTCAGCCGAGTCGAAATCGTTTGCCTGCGCCGGGCAGGCGGTGATGAGCAATCGGCGGCGCGCCATCGACGGGCGGCTGCGCGACGTGCTGCCGCGATGGCGTCGGGCAATTGGTGACGGCGCGATGGCGATGGGCCGCAGCACGCAGTGCGCGATGGGCAGGCGTGGGCACGGTGTGCCGCGGTGTGGGGATGGACAGGCGGTGCGTGATGGCCGTGGCGATGGGCCGCAGCGCGATGGGCCGCAGCGCGATGGGTTCGGCGCGCGATGGCCGAAGGGCTGGCGGCGTGGGACGGGCGGCGAAGGCATCGAGCGATCGGTGACGGCGTGCGATGAGCGATGGACCGCAGCGCGTGGTGCGCGATGAGTGGGCGTCGGCCCGGTGTGCCGCGGTGTGGGGATGGACAAGCGGTGCGTGATGGCTGTGGCGATGGGTCGCAGCGCGATGGGTTCGGCGCGCGATAGCCGAAGGGCTGGTGGGGTGGGATGTGCGGCGATGGCGTTGAGCGGGTGACGGCGTCCGACGGGCCGCG
>NZ_BDBY01000035.1 GCF_001613225.1 Nocardia pseudovaccinii NBRC 100343 | reverse complement strand
ATGAACCCGGTCGCATCATGCGGTCCGCACCATACTGGACGGGCTGTGTTTCATCATGTCGCGACGAGAGACAATCAGCGAAAGATACTGCGGTTGTTCGCATTGCCGTTGACGGACAGGGGCCGGTCGGGTCATCGAAGAACCCTCCGTCGCGACCGGGGTCAGGGATGATGATCAGTAGCACGGTCGGCTATCGAATGTCGAGGGACGTATGAATCTGACTATCGCGGTGGACGCGGAGCGCGCGGACGAGTTGCGTTCGCTGGACCGGGAATTGGTCGATGTCGAGGAGTTGCGCGGGCTCGTCCGCCGACAGGCGGCGCCCCCGCGCGATGGAGAGCTCGGCACGTTGGACGAGGTGCTGATCGTCGCTCTCGGACAAGGCGGTGCGGCCGGTGCGCTGACCACGGCTCTTGTCGCGTGGTTGCGCAGGCGAGTCGGGTCCGTGACGGTGCGGCTCACCAGATCGGACAGCTCGGTGCTGGAGGTGAACGCACAGCATGTGCGGAACCTGTCTGCGGACAAACTTATGGAGTTGACCGCCCGGCTGCAAACGGAATTGGATTCGGGTCGCGGCACCGACAGATGAACGACCCACTCGCGCTCCGAGCCGATGGTGTGCGGGTGCTGCTGGTCGGCACGGGTAACCATCCGGGCGGATCTGAGCTGCCGTCGGTGCCCGCGGTACGTCGATCGGTGAACGCCTTGCGAAATGCGCTGATCGAGCGGTGCGGTGTGGCGCCGACGGCGGTGCGAGTCGTGCATGATCCGGCTGACCCGCGGGAATTCGGCGCGGCGGTGTCGGATGCCGCGAATCAGGCCGAGAGCGTGCTGCTGATCTATTTCGTCGGACACGGCCTGATCGGGCCCGACGAGCAACTGTATCTGGCTGCCATGAGCACGGTCAGCCTGGTAGACGGGCTGGCCTACCAGGCGTTGCCGTACGCCGCGGTGCGGGAGGCGTTGTCGCGGTCCAGGGCCCGCTCGACGGTGGTGGTGTTGGACTGCTGTTTCTCCGGGCGGGCGAGCGGTGCGCCGGGAACTGCGGCGGCCGACGGATTCACCGCGAGCGCGGTCCGGGGTGCGCACGTGCTTTGCTCCGCGGCGCGGGACGAGAAGGCGTTGGCGAAGCCGGACGAGGATTACACCGGGTTCTCCGGAGAACTGTTGCGGCTGTTGGATTCCGGTGATCCGACGCGCGGGCGGTTGCTGAGTCTGACAGATGTGTACGACTGTCTCGACCGGCGGTTGCCCGCCGCCGGGTATCCCCGACCGCGCCAGCATGTCAGTGACACATCGGGGCGATTGGTCCTCGCACCCAATGCCGCATTTTCGGTCGAAACCGTTGCGGGCCAAGCATCGTCGCGACCGGCCGCGCCCGACGATGGTGCGGTTTGTCCGTATCGCGGCATGGAACCCTACGAATCCGTGGACGCGCCGTACTTCTTCGGGCGCACCGCAGCGGTTGCGGAGTTGATCGACCAGCTCGGGCAACGGATCAGCGAGGGCGGGCCCTTCGTATTGCTCGGGCCGTCCGGGTCCGGAAAGTCCTCCCTGTTGCGGGCCGGTGTGGTGCCCGCCCTCGAAGATGGTGCTTTTCCCGGGTCGGCGGCCTGGCGGATACACGTGTTCACACCGGGGGAGCATCCGACTGAGCGGCTGGCCACGGTGCTGGGCCGAGAACTGAAGGCAGATCGAGCACGGGTCGAGAAGCTGGTCGCGGCTGCTCGCAGCGAGCCGGGGTCCACCGATCGGACAGTGCTGATCGTCGACCAGTTCGAGGAGGCGTTCACCACCTGCCGGAACCCGCGCGATCAACAGGAGTTCATCCAGGCGCTGTGCGCGGCGGCGCGAAGGGGGAACGGCGACGATGCGCCTGCCGTGGTCATGCTCGCGATGCGAGCCGATTTCTACGATCGCTGCCTGGCATATCCGGAGTTGGTGGCCGCTTTGCGCGCGAACACCGGTGTCGTCGCACCGCTGACCGACGCCGAGTTGCGCGAGGTTGTCAACAAGCCCGCGCATGTCGCCGGATTGACGTTGGAACACGGATTGACCGATCTGGTGCTGCGCGACCTGCGAGTCGGTCACACCGAAATGGATACCGCGGGCGCGCTGCCTCTGCTGTCATACGCGTTGATGCTGACGTGGCAGCGGCGCGACGGAAACGAGTTGACACTGGCCGGATATCAGGCCGACGGTGGGATCTGGGACTCGGTCAAGAGCCAGGCCGAGGCGACCTACCAAGCACTCGATCCATCGGCGCAGGAGATGGCGCGGCGCACACTGCTACGGATGGTGCGCATCGGGACGACCACCGACCACACCCGGCGCAGAGTACCGCTTACCGACTTCCAGTCAGGAGGCACGGCCGACGACATCGCTTCGGCGCGTGCTGTTCTGGATGCCTTCGCCCGTGCCCGGTTGGTCACTGTCGACGCCGATGCCGCGACCATCACCCATGAAGCGCTGCTGCGGGCGTGGCCGCTCCTCGGCCAGTGGATGGAAAAGGACAGGGCGGGTCTTGTTGTCCGGCAACAGATCAGCGATGCCAGCGCGCGCTGGGTATCGCTCGAATTCGATCCCGATGCGCTGTATCGGGGACGGGCGCTCGCAGAAGCGGAGCTGTGGCGTGAGGCGGGTACCTCTCAGATCGAACTGACCGGGCTGGAACGCGAATTTCTCGACGCCAGTTCGACCCGACGCCGAGCACAATTGGAGCAGGAAGATCGTCAGCGTGCCCGCGAACGCAGGCAGAATCGCCAACTGCGAGTACTCGTTTCGGCGCTCGCGGTCTTTCTGGTGATCACGCTGTCGACGACGGTACTCCTGGTGGTACAGCAGCGGCAGTTGCAAGCCAGCCAACGCGAGGAGCAGGCGCAACTGCGTTTAGCGGCCGCACGATTACTCGTATCGCAGGCGGACGCGGTCCGGGCCAGCGACCCGCGGCGTGCGCTGCAACTGGGGATCGCCGCGTACCGCATCAACGGCGATGCCGCGACGCGGGCGGACCTGGTCAACGCGGTGACGACAATGACGCTGGCCGCCACGATGAACGGAGTGCCGGTAGGTTTTTCCTCGGATCGCACCCATGTGCTGAGTATCTCGACCGCCTCGTCCCGCGCCGGGTTCGGCAATACCGTCGCGTCCTGGGCGGTAGGTGCTGCGACGTCCACCCGATCCGATGGTGAGTGGGAGCTCGCCGGGACCGGGCAACTCACCACAATGGCGCTCAGTTCTGACGGTCGCACACTGGTCACCGGTGAGATCGACGGCACGCTGCGGCGGTGGGATGTCAGCGATCCGCTGCACGGCCGGCCGATCGGGTCCGGCTTCGGCAACGGCCGAGAGGCAACCGCCCTGGCATTGAGTTCGGATGGCCGCTACCTGGTGATCGGAACCGACGAGGGCACGCTGGCCCAGTGGGATCTCACCGATCCGGCCCGGCCGGAGCCGATCGGAGAACCCGCGGTGGCTACCGCACGAGTGCGGCAACTGGCCTTCAGTCCACAGGCTCGGTTGCTGTTGGTCGGGATCGGCGACGACCCACCGCAGGTGTGGCAGGTACAAGTGGACGCGAGGTTGCGCCAATTGGCCACTTTGCCAATGTCTCTGCCGCCGACCAGCAACGACATCCTCGATCCGAACCAGGTCACCGATATCGAATTCAGCCCTGATGGTCGGCTCGTCGCGATTGCCGCGATCGGTGGCGTCCGCCTGTGGGACCTCTCGGATCCGGTGCGACCGCGAACGCTCGGCGACCCTCTGGCGGGGGCGTCGACCGTGGCCTTCAGTCCGGATGGCAACACCCTCGCGGTTCACAACGGCGCCAGCGCGGTCGATCTGTGGGATGTGACGGGACCGCAACCCAGCCGCACCGGCTCGCTCGCTGTCGGCGGTACAGCCAGCGAACTGCTCTTCGCACCGGATGCGCAGTGGCTACTGGTCACGGAGAGTGCGATGCGCTCGTCGCTGTGGACGATGCGCCCCCTGCAATGGGCCGTAACGCGGCGGGCGGAGTGGGCGTCGGACACACCCGGCACGGCGCTGGCCGTCACCGAGGGCTGGGTGGCGACCAATGGTCGCGGGAACCAGGTGGTGCTGCGGACCACGACTGGCGAACCATTGGCAATACTCGCTACCGGCGTCGACGGCGGTGTCACCGCACTCGCGGCGAACGCGGACGGGACACTGCTTGCCGTCGGTGGGGGACGGACTGGCGACAAGGCGGTGCTCGAGCTGTGGGACGTATCCGACCCGCGTCGTCCAACTCGGAAGGCAACCCCGACCGGTGGGACCTTGCGGACGGTCACCGGTCTGGTATTCACCGACGACGGTGATCGTCTTGCCGTATCGGATGCCGAATACATTGTCCAGTTCGACATCGGCGCAATGGGTTTGACGAAGACCATGGGCAACCCGTGGCCGTACTACCATCGGCCGCTGGCGGTGAGTCTGTCCAAGCATACGATGGCGCGGATCAAAGCGACGGTCCTCGCGGGGCAGACGCCGATCGGAGGGCAGGTGGAGCTGTGGCCGGTTGGCACGGTCGGGCCGGTCGGAGGTAGCGGTGCCTACGAGCTGCCGGGACCCGGCTCCACTGGTTCGACAGTCGTATTCGACCGGGCGGGAACAGTTTTGGCCGTAGGTGGGTTGGACGGCAGCTTAACCTTGTGGGATCCCCTCGCCGATTACGCCCATCGCCGCAGTCTGCCCGTGTCCGCGCACGCATCGGCGGTATCGGCGATCGCGTTCACCGCTGATGGACAGCTCGCCATGACCGCCGGTTACGACGGAACTCTGACCGCGTGGTTGATCAGCGACAGCGGGCCGTTCCGGTTGGGTGGACTGATACAGGCCCACACCGGCGAAGTGACCAGAATCGCCTTCAGCGCCGACAACCGTACTGTGTTCACCACCGGTCACGACGGAATGCTGCGTAGTTGGGAGATCAGCCGACTGATCGATCTGCTCGCCGACCCGGCTCGAATGGCGTGCGCGCTATCCGGTGGCGGGCTGGAACGGGAAGCCTGGACAACGTTCGTGGTCAACCAGCCTTACCGCGAAACCTGTTCCTAGACATCGCCGTCCCCGTCGAGCGTACTCGAGATTCACGATGCCGAGCTGTTTCCTCGCAGACAACCCGACCGCCTGGCTGCGCGGACGTACCACGACAGCTACCTCGCCGAATTCCTGATGCACGCCAAGGCATGATCGGTTCCGGAGGATTCCGGCGTGCCATGCTGGTGGGGTGAAGTCGGCGGCGGAGATACTCGGCATTCTCGATCAGGTGATGGCGATCGTGCAGTCCGGGCCGCAGGATATGAGCTGGCAATCTCGGTATGCGGATGCGGCGGAGCTCGTGGGCGATCTCACCGACCATTCCGAGCGGATTCGGCGAGGTGATACGAGTCGATTGCCCGATCTGTGGTTCCTGTTCGTCGCGACCGGCCCGCTGTGTGAGATCGCGGCCAGCAGTGGGTGGTTGGCGGCTTACACGGTGTTGGGCAACCGGTTCGATCGGTCGTATGAGCGGTCGCGGTAGCGTGCCGCCGAAGTTCACCGAGCTCGCTGGGTGCCCAGCGCCTATGATTAATTAGATAGGCTAAGCAGTGTGACGCGGCAGACCGAACCCTCGGCCCGTGTGGTTACTACAGAGTTCGTCGCCGGGCTCGCTGCGCGCTGTCGTCTACATAGGCGCCGCGACATATCTGCTGCCCAGGCCCATCCGTAGCAACCGAATGTTGCTTGTCCACCGAACAAGGAGCTGAACAGCAGGAAAGGCAGTCTTGACCGCGACCCGCGCCGACGACTACGAGAACACCACCGTCACCGATTCAGTCCGGCCCGATCTGCGGGACCCGGCATCGGAGCAGCCATATCGCACGGGTGGCATGTTCGCCTCCCTCACCGTCCCCAATTACCGCTATTACTTTGTCGGCCAAGTGGTTTCGAATACCGGCACTTGGATGCAGCGGATCGCCCAGGACTGGCTGGTACTCGGTCTCACCGGCAGCTCGTTCGCCGTCGGCATCACCACTGCCATGCAGTTTCTGCCGATGCTGCTGTTCGGTCTCTACGGCGGCGTCATCGCCGACCGCTTCCCCAAGCGGGGCCTGCTGGTCATCACTCAAGCCACCATGGGGCTGCTCGCCGCGATACTCGCCGTTCTGACGCTGACCGGCACGGTCGAGGTCTGGCACGTGTACCTGCTGGCGCTGCTTCTGGGCATGGTGACCGTGGTCGACAACCCGACGCGGCAGTCGTTCGTCCCGGAAATCGTCGGTCGGCAGCGGCTGCGCAACGCCGTCAGCCTGAACTCCGCCAACTTCCAGGCCGCTCGGCTGGTCGGTCCGGCGGTCGCGGGAGCTCTGATCGCCGCGGTCGGATCCGGGTGGGCGTTCGTGATCAACGCCTGCTCCTTCGCGGCCGTCATCGGCGGCCTACTGGCGATGCGACGAACAGAGCTGACGCCGGTGCCGCGCTTGCCGAGACGGAAAGGACAGCTGCGCGAGGGCCTTCGCTATGTGCGCGCGCATCCGCAACTGCTCTGGCCGATCGTGATGGTGGGCTTCATCGGAACCTTCGGCTACAACTTCCCGACCGTGCTGTCGGGTTACGCCTACCACGTCTTCGATGTCGACGCCGGAAAATACGGCCTGCTCAACACCGCACTGGCTGCGGGATCGCTCGTCGGCGCGCTCCTGGCGAGCCGCCGCGGACGGGTGCGGATGCGGATGCTGGTCGCCACCGCGATCGGCTTCGGAGTGCTCGAGGCGGTTACCGCCTTCGCCCCCGACTACTGGCTTTTCACCGTGATGCTCGCGGTGGTCGGTCTACTCGGGCTCACCTTCAACACCTCCGGCAACTCGATGGTGCAACTCGAGACCGACCCGGCCATGCGGGGCCGGGTGATGTCGCTGTACATGATGGTGTTCACCGGAGGCACCCCGATCGGTGGCCCGATCGTGGGCTGGCTCACCGAACGATACGGCCCCCGGTTCGGATTTTTCGCCTGTGGGGCGGTCTCCGCAGCGGCGGCGGCACTGGTCGGTCTCGTTCTCGCCCGATCCGCTGGCCTGCGGGTGCAGATCTGCGGTGGTCGGCTGTCGCTTGTTGCCCGCGAGGAAGCCGCTTCCCGGCCATCCTGACCGGCACGGCGTGGCGTGAACCGAAGCGTCACATCATGACTGCGCGATGCCGTCCACGATCATGTCGATGGTCGAGGCGATCAGCTGTCGCGGCAGCAACACCGCGGAGCGCCGCGCACCCCCCTGGCTTCCGACAATCCACGAGGTGCCGCGCTCGGCTAATTGCTTAGCGCAAGTAAATTATGTATAGTTGCGTAGCACAAGCAACTAATCTCGTGTGGGGAGTGGGCATGGCGGTGTCGCCCGATACGGCTCAGAGTCTGATAAAGGAGCTCTATTTCATGGGCCGGGCGATCCGCGCTGCCCTCTCACAGCCAGAAGAGGGGCACCTGCTGCCAGGAGGAGTCGGCGTGCTGGGCTCCCTCGAAGCCAAGGGGGCGTGCCGACAGGTGGATCTGGCCGTGGACTTGTGCATCACCCCATCGACACTGAGCAGGCATGTCGCCGAGCTGGTGAGCTCGGGCGACATTGCCCGCCATGCCGATCCCAGCGACGGCCGGGCCACTCTCATCCAAATCACCGAGCAAGGACGCGATCTGCTGCGGCGGGTCCGAGTATCGCGGGCACGGGGATTGCAGGCCGCGCTGGCCGATTGGAGCGAGGACGAAGCCGAGCAGGCCGCGATGGTTGTTCAGAAGCTCAGGAATTCACTGGCCGCGGTTGCGCATCACACGGTGGTGGGCGAGCGCGAGCCGGTTTCGACGGAGAGTCAGGAAGTGGATGTCTAATTCAGTCGATGCGCAGACGGGCCGCGATCCGGACGCGATGACCCATCGTCAAATCCTGGAAGCCCTGACCGGCTTGCTGGCCGCGTTGTTTACCGCGCTGCTCAGCACCACGATCGTCTCGACCGCGCTGCCGACGATCATCGGTGATCTGCAGGGATCGCAGACCGCATACGCCTGGGTCATCACCACGGCGCTGCTGGCCAACGCCGCGTCCACCCCGATCTGGGGCAAGTTCGCCGATCTGTTCAATAAGAAGCTGCTGGTCCAATCGGCCATCGTCATTTTCGTCGCCGGGTCGATCATCGCCGGACTCGCCCACAACGTGCCGGTGCTGTTGGTTGCGCGCGTTGTCCAGGGCATCGGCATGGGCGGGTTGACCGCCTTGGTCGTGGCGATCATCGGTTCGATCGTCGCGCCTCGCGAACGCGGTCGGTACTCGGGCTATATGGGTGCGGTGATGGCGGTGTCGATGTCGGGTGGGCCGATCCTCGGTGGCGTCATCGTCGACAGCCCGCTCGGCTGGCGCTGGTGCTTCTTCGTATGTGTGCCCATCGCGGTGATCGCGCTGGTGCTGCTGCAGCGGACGCTGCGGCTGCCCACCGAGCGCAAGGCGGAGGTCTCGATCGACTGGCTCGGTGCGGGCCTGCTGACCGCCGGTGTTTCGGTGCTGCTGATCTGGGTGTCCTTCGCCGGGAAGGCGAACTACTACGCCTGGATCTCCGCGGAGTCGGCGCTGTATGTCGGTGCGGGTGTGCTGCTGCTGATCGCGACGGTGTGGGTCGAGTCCCGCGCCAAGTCGCCGATCATCCCGCTGCCCATCGTCACCGAACGCACCACGGGTCTGGCGATCATCGCCTCGATCGCGGTCGGTGTCGGCATGTTCGGTGCGACCACCTTCCTCGGTCAGTACTTCCAGACCGCGCGCGGCTACTCGCCGACCGTCGCGGGCGTGCTGACCATCCCGCTGGTGGCGGGCATGCTGGCCGCTTCGGTCGGCTCCGGCCAGCTGATCACCCGGTTCGGCAAGTGGAAGAGCTTCGTCGTCAGCGGCGGCGCGCTGCTGGTGGTCGGTTTCGGGCTGCTGTCCACGATCGACCACGCGACCAACCTGTGGCTGGTCGGGGTCTACATCGCCGTTGTCGGGCTCGGGGTCGGCATGATGATGCAGAACCTGGTGCTGGCCGTGCAGAACACCGTGAGCGTGCACAATATCGGCGCGGCATCGAGCAGCGTCGCCTTCTTCCGCACCTTCGGCGGCGCGATCGGCGTCTCGGTCCTGGGCTCGGTGCTGGCTACCCGAGTGAGCGAGCTGTCGGCGCAGGGTTTCGCCAGGCTCGGGGTGAAGACTGGGTCCTCCGGCGGCAGCAACCTGAATCTCGATGCGTTGCCAGCACCGATAGCCACGATTGTGCGTGCCTCCTACGGTGATGCGACCGGGCGGATCTTCCTCATCGCCGCGGCTGCGACGGCCGTCGCCCTCATCGCGACCATCCTGCTTCCGAACCGCCCCCTGCGCCGCACGATCGACATCGACCCGACCACGAAAAAGTCCGCGTCGCAAGATGATCCGACCGTCGCGGACGATATGGCGGCACTGGATGCCGAACTTGCTGCCTTTGCGGAGTCGAGCTGGGACGAAACTCAACTCTGGGAAGACACCGAGCGGGTGGCGTCCGAGCCCGAACCGGTACCGGCCGCGTCGGTCACCGGGCATGCGCCGGTAGAACAGAACGGGCGCGTGTACCGGGTCGTTGCGTCGTCACAGACCGGTCTGTCGACCGACGGGTCCGGGGCGGACTTGGCCGGTGGGGCGTTGGGTGGTCGTGTCCATCGTGCGGACGATCGTCCGGTCCCGGGTGCGGTGTTGACGTTGATCGATCACGGTGGCCGTCAGGTCGCGCGGGCGAGCAGTGCCGCTGATGGCGGTTATGCGATCACCGCGCCGGAGACCGGTGGCTACGTGTTGATCGTGTCGGCGATGGGGCACCAGCCGACCGCAGTCAATGTGTCGGTCGGTCAGCGACCCCAGCGCCTGGATGTGACCCTGGTGGGTTCGGGTGAGTTGTCGGGTGTAGTCCGTTCCGTCGGCCACGGTGCGCCGCTGTCGGGTGCGACCGTCACGTTGACCGATGTGCGTGGTGAGGTGGTCGGCGCGGCTGTCACAGGCGGCGACGGCGGCTACGTGTGTCACGGTGTGGTGTCGGGTGTCTATACCTTGGTCGCGGTCGCCGAGCATATGCGTCCCAGTGCCACCACATTGACGGTGCCGGACAGCGGTGTGTTGCGTCATGACATCGAGCTGGCCGCGATGGCGGTGCTTTCCGGGTCCGCGCGGGCCGACGGCCGGGCGGTGCCCGATGTGCTGGTCAGTGTGCTCGACGCGGCGGGGGAGGTGACCGCGACGGCACGCACCGACGAGAACGGCCGCTATGTCGTGACCGATCTGCTCGAGGGGCAGTACACGGTCGTTGCGCGTGGCTATCCGCCGGTGACCGGGCAGGTCACTGTCTCCGGTGGCGAGATCGCCTACGACGTGCGGCTCGGCTACGAGCTCGAGGATCGCTGATGAGTGGGTTGACCGGTCGTGTGTGCACCGCGCAAGGATGGCCGGTACCGGATGCGATCTTGACGGTGACAGATATGCGGGGGCGCCAGATCACCCGTGCCGTCGTCGACGAGACCGGGGCGGTGAGCACCGAACTGTTGCCCGCGGGTGTTCACACCGCGGTGCTCACCGCTGTCGGGTTCGAACCGGTGGCGCGGACCGTGCAGATCTCTCCGGCGGGGACGGGTGCGCTCGGCGAGGTGGTGTTGGTGCCGGTCGCGGGGTCAGTGGCGGCGCCGCCGCCGGGACCCTGGACGATCGATCCGGTGCATTCGACGGTGATCGCAACCGCACGTCATCTGGGTATCGCGAGCATCAAGGCCCGATTCGCGGAGATCAGTGGGCGACTCGATATCGCCGAGCCGTTCGAGCGGTCCACCGGGCACGCGGAGATCAAGGCCGCGAGCATCGATACCGGTACCTCGATGCGTGACAATCACCTGCGTTCCCCGGATTTCTTGGATGTCGACACCTATCCGCTGATTACTTTCACCGGCAGCGGATTTCGTCGCACCGGTGGTGACACCTGGGTGATGCCAGGCGAGCTGACCCTGCACGGGCAGCGTCGCCCGGTCGATCTCGACGTGACCTACGGTGGGTTCGGAGCCGATCCATGGGGTGGTGTGCGTGCTGCGTTCCACGCCGAAACACTCTTGCACCGCAACGATTTCGCAATCGACTACAACGCCGTCGTGCGCGCGGGAGTGGCCGCCATCGGCACCACCGTCAAACTCGACCTCGACATCGAAGTCGTACAAGGCGACCAGCTACCCGCAATGTAGGTAACCACCTGCCTCCGAAATTTATGATTCGCATTGCGGCTATAGCGGTCGCAGCGCCCGGTGAGGGGGGAACACTAGACGAATATCGTTGACGTAATGATTACGTCATTATATTGTGGGTTCGTGCTGTTCCCGACGCCTGCTCTCACCGCAGCCGATACTCGCGTCCTCGCCGACGTTGACCGGATGCGTGAGGAACTGCGTCATGAACTCCAGGGCAAACCGGGTAAATGGGCGGGTGGCCTGCGTAAGTTCCTCACCGCGGATGCGGTCGCCGCATCGAACTCCATCGAAGGGTTCAAAGTCTCCACCGTCGATGTGCAGGATCTGATCGCAGGTGAACGAGATGTCGAGGTCTCCGAGGAGAACAAGGCCGAGACCCTCGCCTACGAGCGGATGATGACCTATATACAGACGCTGCACGAGGAAGGCGACTTCGCCTACAGCAAGGGCTTCCTGAACGCATTGCACTGGATGCTGCAAGGTCATCGGCACACCGAACGCCGTCCGGCAGGGCGGTGGCGCGCCGGTGCCGTGTACGTGACAGACGTCCGCGATCCGAGCATCGCCGCGTATACCGGCCCCGATGCCGAGCGCCTGCCGAGGTTGATGGGGGAACTCGTCGATTGGCTCAACGGCGACAACAGCACACACCCGCTGGTGCGCGCGGCGATGGCGCACCTGCACCTCGTATCCATCCACCCGTGGGCCGACGGCAACGGACGCATGTCACGATCGCTGCAAACACTGATGATCGCGAGGGAAGGTGTTCTGGCACCGGAGTTTTCGTCCATCGAGGCTTGGCTCGCCAGACCCGGTAACACCTGGGAGTACTACCAGGTCCTCGGCCGACGGGGTAGCACTTATCAGCCGGATCAGGATGTGTCGGAATGGATTCGGTTCAATCTGACCGCCTACCACCAGCAGGTGCAAACGGTGCACGCTCGCTGGGTACGGTCCGGCGCGGTATGGGCGCTGCTCGAGGAGTACGTCGCGGGCATCGGTCTGGACGAAAGGGTTGTCAGCGCATTGCATGATGTCGCGATGTCGGGCCGAGTCCGCCGAACCCGCTACGAACAAGCCGAAGGCCTGAGTCTGCAACAGGCACAACGCGATCTGCGCGACCTCGTTGCACTCAGGGTGTTGGAGCCGGTCGGGCGCACTCGAGCACGCTTCTACACCGCCGGACCGGATTACCCGGGACGCGTATCAGAAGTCGCCGACACTCCGACCGTCCTCGACAATCCCTACGGGCGATAGCGCGGACCGCACGACGAGGCCGACTGGAATATGTGCTTCAGGATGAAGGCGCTGATGGGCTACTACACGCTGCGCGAGTGCACACTCTCGTTCGCCGCAATGGATTTCGACGAGGACCACCGCAGTACCGGGGCATAACCGTTCTCGGTCGTGTCGATCAAGATCGCCGGCAGGACCTCGATCTCGGCCTCGTCGACGTCATCGTCTCACGCGGAATCATGGTGTGCCCCACCGTCAACCATGAAGCCATGGTCGCACGGGGTCGGCTCGTATGGACGGTGCGACGCGAACAGCTCATCGTGATGTTCGGCTACTGCGTGCTGCGGCGGTTGACGCTCTTTGGTCACGTTTCGATTACGAAAACTGGGGTATCCGACTGACATCGAACTTCATATGAAGTGAGGGAGACTCGGATGAGTAGAACGACAGTTCCAAGCGAAGGAGCCCGACCGGCCGGTGCCGGAGACAGTTACGACGACATCGAGCCATGGTTCGAGAAGCTGGCTGCCGTGGAGCCTGGGGACGCTCATCGGCAGGTCGTGCGTGAGGAGATCGTGCGTCGGTGTCTGCCCTTGGCTGACCACATCGCTCGCAAGTTCGCGGGCCGTGGTACGGAATTCGACGATTTGCAGCAGATCGCTCGGTTAGGGCTGGTGCAGGCGGTGGATCGTTTCGACGTCACGCGAGGCTGTTCGTTCCTGTCGTTCGCGGTGCCGACCGTCATGGGCGAGGTGCGGCGCCACTTCCGCGACCACACTTGGGCGCTGCGTGTCCCGCGCCGTGCCAAAGAACTACAGGCGCTGATTCGGCCGACCGTGGAGACGCTGGCGCAGCGGCTCAGCCGAATGCCGACCGCGCGGGAGATCGCCGCTGAGCTCGATCTCGAACTCGGGGAGGTCACTCAGGCGCTGGTCGCGGCCAATGCCTACCAGACCAACTCGCTCGACATCGGTGTGGGCGATAACGACGAAGGCACTCGCCTCTCGGTCATCGACACACTCGGCGCCGTTGAGCCGTGCTACCGATTGTTGGAAGACGCGATGTCGGTGCGTCCGTTGATCGCTGCGCTTCCCGACGACCAGCGTCGGGTGCTGATCATGCGTTTCTTCGAATCCAAGACTCAAAGCCAGATCGCCGCGCGCCTCGGCGTGTCCCAGATGCAGGTTTCCCGCATTCTCACCAAGACTCTGCACACGCTGCGGGAGCAAGCGCTCGGAACGGACAGCCGGCGCGAAGTCGCCTGACATGCTCTGTCGCAATCGATCGCTCGGTCGTCTGATCGAGAGTGCTGTCAACCCGAATGACCCACTCGCTGTTGCCATTTCGGCCAGCGCCGCGTGGTCGGAGCACAGCAGGCATTGGCGAACATCCGTCTTTCAGAACTGCGGCCCGCTTCCACACTCCACCGGCACTGGCTGCCCGGGATCGAGCGTGTTCAGGATTATCGAGTCCACGCTGGGGTCATACGCCAGGCCGCTGTGGCCGACCGGGTCGTCGGGGCACTGGTCCTGGACGACGATGTCGGTGACGCCAGGCTCGTCTATGGCCGCGGTGGAGGGCGGGGACACCATCGAGTCGTGTGTCGACACGATGGTGGTGTAGCGGATGCCGGTCCGGGCGATCGGGCCGTCGTGCAGCCGGGCCATCGCGGTCGAGCCGGGTGAGACGTCCTCGCAGATCCCGCATATCCCTGCGAGCAGTCCGCGTAGCCCGAGCCGTGTCGCGTCGGCGACCAGTCCTCCGGTGATTCCGTTCGTGGGTGGTGCCAAGGCGACGACCGTGCCGATCTCGTCAGTGGCTGCGGGGTCGGTCTTGGCGAGGTAGAGCGAGACGAATGCGCCACCGGAATGCCCGACGAGGTCGACCTCGGTGGTGCCGGTCTCGGCACGGACCCTGTCGATGAAGGCCGATACCTGTGGCACCGATACCGATACCCCGGCGATGCCGCCGTCGAAGGCGTTGGTTCCGCCGTAATTCAGGGAGTACACGCAGTACCCGGCATTCGCCAGTTTCGGCCCGATGTGGGCGAACCCGTTGTACTGATTGGCGGGGAAGCCGTGCACGAGCACCACCGGCCGCGGATGGGGCTGCGACGGCGTGCACGGCACATTCACCCCGGGCGGCGATTGAGCGGGGTCCTGCCCGGAGGTCACGAACCAGGCTTCGCGGGCGATCATCTCCGCGAAAGTCGCCTCCGGTTGCGGACCGGCGGCTGCGGCAGTGCCGGGCGTAACTGCGTTCGGTCCCAAGGAGATCAAGGTGGCGGCCAGGATGGGGCCGATGTATCCGCGTGTTCCCATATCGAGCTCCCAGGAACGACCGAACTTTTCTCTAAGTCTAGTCCTATAAAATCCCCGGATGCTGGTCAGGGGACCCGCTACCGTCGCCGATGCGCCACTCGACGGGCGGCCCGTGGCGATCGGTGTCTGTGTTCGCCGAGTGACGTGTTCAAGGCTGAACTACTGCGGTGCCGGTCGATGGCGACGGGAGTTCATGGGGTCTTACTCATGCCGAGCGCGCCGTGCCCTGTCGAGGGTCGAGGAGAGGCTTTCTGCATGAATGCCCGCCTCTTCGCGGCGAAGCCGAGCGAGTCGTCGAACAGGTTTGCCGCCATCTCCGCCAGTTCCCGACACTCGTAGACCTCCAGTGGTCGGTGTCCGAGATCGCGGGCAAGGTGTTCGTGCTTGCGGCGGATGGTCTTCTCCCAGAGTTCCGGCAGCGCGTATTCGTGGGCTAGCTCGTTGAGCCAGGGGTCGAACTCGATATAGGGGCCGACGTGGTCGACCAGACCGATATCCAGCGCCTGTGTCGTGTCAACGGGCTCGCATTCGGTGAGCAGGCGGTGTGCTGTGGCCGCTCCCACACGTCGTGGCAACGTGAGCGAGTGCAGTTCGGAACCACGCAATCCCATCGTGGCGTAATGCACGTCGAGGACGGCACGACCGATCGCGACCACGACGTCGCCGGCTTGCGTCATCACCGCACCGCCCGCACCGCAGGATCCGGTGATTGCGACGAGGGTCAGCTTGGGGCACAGCAGAAGTTCCTTGCACACCTCGTTGAGGGCGACGATGTTCTGCCAAGCCGCATTGGCGGGGTCATCGGCGCACTCGATGGCGCCGAGGTGCATTCCGTTGCCGAACGTCTTCCCGGTCTCACCGCGCACCACCAGTACGCGACTGTCGCGCAGCGATACGGCGCGGATCGCACGCGCCAGCCGTCGACACAGATCGGTGGACATTGCGCCGTTGTAAGTGCGGAAGGTCAGCTCACCGACCTGTTCGCCGATCGATCGGTAGGCGATGTCTTCGAATACTTCTGGTGTGGCTGACGCCGGAGCCTGTCCCGCAATGGGCGAAAGTGAGCGGGCCGGGACCCCGGCTCGGTCCAGGACCGAGACAGCGGGTGCTTTACACGACCAGCGGTCGCCGAGGTCGACTCGCAGGTGCCCTATCCAGATACTCTTGCCGTCGCCGCACGCGATTTCCAGCGCGTGATGTCGTCGTCCGACCACCGTTCCCGCTGATGCGAGGACGTCTCCGCGTCCTGGATGGGCGTCGTAGAGATATACCGAGCGGTCAGCGATATGTGAACGCACTCCGGGAGATCCATCGGCGGCGAGGATGCGTCGCCGAATCAGCTCGGAATCGTCTCGCCAATCGAACGCCCGGTCGGACTGACGCATCCTCGGCCGGGTTCGTGCGTGCGTGATCGGGCGATGCGCGTCAGCTTGGTCGATGGGCCGGTACGTGGGGTCGGCGGCTTTGTCGGCGACCTCCACGATGCATTGAACAGCGGCATCGGAGATGATCGAGCCATAGATATCGGACTTTCTCTGGCCCTGTGGGAGCGCGACAGTTCGGGTGGCCCAGAGCGGCCCAGCGTCCATGACATCGGTGGCTGTCACCGCGATCACGCCCCACACGGGTTCCTGGTCAGTGATGGCCCAGTCCAGGCTGCTGGGACCTCGGTCGCCGACCGGTCCCGGATGGATGACGACCACTTTCGGCCACCAGCGGCGAGTTACCCACTCGGGGATGCGTACGGTCAGGTACGGGCAGATGATGAGGTCGAAGTCGGTTCCCGCGACGACTTTTCCGATGTCGTCGCTGTCAGCGACCGTCGCGGTGCGCACCGTATTCCCGCTGCGTTGCAGAACGAGCCGCGCACGACGGCACAGCCCGTTGTCCGCGCTGCACAGCAGAAGAATCCGCAGTCCCATCCCAGCTCCTGTGATAAGAAAGCGCACCAATTGTGTTGCGGTAGCCTGCCGCGCTGTGGCCCGGGCCGGATAGTTCGGTTAGTGCGGGAAGTCTACGTGTTGACCGGACCATCGACTCGGTACACGGCGGAAGGGCAACAGGTGGTGTTCGCAGCGGGATGCGGCGGGCGAGTGCCAGTTCGTCATAGCCTTCGTCGTTGGGGAAGGGGGGAGATCGAACGGGTGTGGGGTTCGGCGTAGGCGCGGGCCATCCGACCGGGAGTGGCGTGCAGGTGTTCGTCGTCGAGTCCGACGCCGAGCGCGGTCAGGAAGTTCCGGGCTGCGAGCTCGGCGGCGGCCAGATCGACGGTGTTGGCGGGTCGTGGACGACTCGTAGCGCGGGGTGGGACACGATGATCAGTTCCCGCCGACACCGAGGGCGGTCAGCAATACGAGGACCACGGTGGTGACGGCGAGGACGCCGTGACCACCGACGACGGCCAACGGGAAGTGTTTCTCCGCCGGTTCGGGGTTTGTGGTAGCTGCGGTTTCGGTGCGTGCTCGGTAGACGGGCAGCCAACGCAGCAGCATGACGAATCCGAGCAGTGCCACCGGGATCAGTAGTGCGAATGCGATCCAGGCAAGGGCGTCGTTGTCGAGGGCGAGGTAGACGATCCACACGACCAGCCCGGTGACGGCGAGCGCGAAATGTCCGAATAGCACCGGTACGGGCAGGTGGCTCGCACCAGGTTGGCGTGTACCGCCTTTGGCGATCCAGG
>NZ_BDBY01000034.1 GCF_001613225.1 Nocardia pseudovaccinii NBRC 100343 | reverse complement strand
ATCGACAGCGCTAACGGCCCGGTGGGTACGACACCGCGCGGGCCGTCGCCGGAGCTGCGCCACCAGAAGTTGAGTGCGTAGGCGATGGTGACGGCCAGGTTGAGGCTCATGTGCACCAGTCCAGTCCGGAATGCCGGGGTGCCGGTCGGGATGGCGAACAGGTCCAGGAAGCCGACCATGGCGGCGGCCAGTGCCCCGAGGACACCGATAGCGATCAGCCATTCCGCCGCGCGGGCAGGAAAGGCCGGGTCGTCGACGACATGAGAGGCGATATCGAATACGAGGCTTGCCACCCAAGCGCCGATCGGCACGGTAACCAGGATCGGGTGGAACGGATGTCCGTACGGCCCGGCCAGCGCGGCACTGACTGGCTGTTTGGCCTGCTGCATGTCACTGGTCACGACATCCTCCCGGTAGTTACACCAAAGATTATTGGTGTTATTGCTTTGGTCGGTCAAGTCGCCTCGCTGGGCGGGTACCCAACGCGTTTCATCCAACACAGTCGGCGTTATTGTGGTCGTGTGACCAGTGAATCGGCGATCGGCGCGGTGGCCGCGCTGGAGGACGAGCTGCGTCGCGGCATGTACTGGTTCATCCGCGCTGCTGGGCGGCCGGTCACCCGCGACGAAGCCGCCGAGGAAGTCGGAATCTCACGGAAGCTGGCCGCCTTCCACCTCGATAAGCTTGTCGACGCCGGACTGCTGCAGGCTCGTTATGAACAGGTCGGCGGGATCCGGCGGGTCGGGCGGGCGCCGAAGGTGTACGAGCCCAGCGATACCGAAGTCCGGGTGAATATCCCCGAGCGCCGTCACGAGGTGCTGGCCGACATTCTGATCGGCGCGGTACTCACCGAGAGCGCCGACGAGACCGCTCGCGCCGCGGCGCAACGGGTGGCAGCCGAGCGTGGTGCGGGCATCGGAGCGGCCATGCGCGAGCGCTTGCGGCCCGGGCGCCTCGGTGCCGAACGCGCCCTCACACTGCTCCACACGATGCTCGCCGAGCATGGATTCGAACCCGCCCGCGCCACGCCGGACTGTATCCGCCTGCGCAATTGCCCGTTCCATCCGTTGGCCGCCCACGCTCCCGAACTGGTGTGTGGACTCAACCACGCCTATCTCGTCGGCGTGCTCACCGGCCTGCAGGCCGACACGGTCACCGCGGAGCTGGCACCGAAAGCCGGTGAATGCTGCGTCCAACTCCGTCCCGCCACGTCGGACACGGCCCGGTCCACGACCGCATAACCTGGGGACGCGCCCTCGGGCACGCATGCCGTCTACGCATGGGCCGACGAGTGCAAGCCCAGCTCTCCGTGTTGGTCTGGAAATTCGGTTGAACGGCCGTCGCGTCAACCGTAGGGACGCGTTCTTTCACATGCCCGCTATGGGAGGGATCTCGCTGATGTGCTGATCTACGCGTCTTCGAGGGCTTCGCCGATCTCATGGGCGACGCGGTTGTGCTGATTCTGCACCAGCCAGTGACCGGTCGCGAGGACGACCGCCACGGGCCATTCGATGATCTCCGCGGCGGCCAGGGCGCCGAGGGCACCGTAGTACGCCAACTGTTCGGGCCGGGGAATGCGGACACGGCCGAGGACCGGCAGATCCACCGCGAAACCTTGGGCGGCCAGCACCCGGTCGACGGCGTTTCGGTGGCCGGTTGATGATTTTTCGGCCATGTGTTGCCTCCCGGTCATGGTGTGTTCGAGTATTCGACTCCTGGCATCCGCATAGTGTCCAGTGTGACGAGTAGTGGCGCGGGCGTTGGCTCTGATTCTTTGACGGGCGCATTGACGCACGTGCTGACCGTGCCGTTGCGCGAGGTGTACGCGGTGCTGTGGCGGCTCGGGGTCATCGAGATCCTCGACTGACGATCCCGCTGGCGACCGCCCGCGGCGAACAGCCGGGGAGCGATGGCGGCGACGGCGGTGGCGACGGCGGCGGTCGACAGGGCCTGCCACCAGCCGATCGGGCCCAGGGGTGTGCTGCCGAGTAGTTGGCTGATTCCTGGGGTGCTGATCAGGGCGGCGAGGACCAGCAGTGAGCCGGCCGCGGTGGCAACGACCAGCGGGCTGTGGGAGTCGATCAGCGTCTGTCCCAGCTGTGTGGCGACCAATGCCACCAACGCGACCGTCGAGGCGCGCTGTCGGCGGCCGGTGAATTTCGCCTGCACCCACGCGACCATGGCAGCGCATGCGGTCGTCGCGCCCCGCACTGCTACCGTCCGCCACAACGCGGCTCGGTCGGGTCCGCGGCCGGTGTACCGCGATTCGGCGTTCGGCGGGCTGACCGCGAGTGCCGCGGCGGGCAGCGCGTCGGTGAGGATGTTGACCAGCAGCAGTTGGCGGGTGTTCAGCGGTGCCCGGCCGGTGAGGGCAGTGCCGGCGATTGCGAAAGCCACCTCGCCGGCGTTGCCGCCGAGTAGTACAGACACCGCCGACTGCACCCGCCGCCACAGTTGCCGGCCTTCGTCGAGGGCGTCCAGCAGTGCACGGATTCGCCCGTCGAGCAGCATGACGTCCGCCGCAGTGCGGGCGGGATCGCTGCCGCGTGCGGCCACGCCGATGCCGACGGTTGCGGTGCGGATGGCCGCTGCGTCGTTGGAGCCGTCGCCGACCATGGCGCACACGTGACCGAGCCGCTGGATCGTCTCGACGATCTGTACCTTGTGCTCAGGTGACATCCGCGCGAAGACTCGCCGATTCTGCACCGCCTGCTGTTGTTCGTGCCGGGACAGCGCCTCCCATTCGGGCCCGCTGATCACCTGATCATCGTCGATGGGCATGCCCACTTCGGCGGCAATCGCGGTGGCCGTCACGGGGTGGTCACCGGTGATCAGTCGCACCCCGATGCCGCGGGCGGCCAGCTCGGCAAGCACCTCGGGCGAGTCCGCGCGCGGCGTGTCCGATATGCCGAGCAATCCGGCGAATCTCAGTTCGTCGCCGCATAATTCGGCTAAGGCGTCGGTGTCGTCACGAACCGATTGGGCCTGCGTCGCCGAAAGCTGCCGGGTGGCGACGGCGATCACCCGTAGCCCCTCGGCGGCCATCTCGCGCACCTGCCGCTGTGTTGCCTCGTCGGCATCGATGCATGCGGCGAGCACCACCTCCGGTGCTCCTTTGATCGACAATTGCGTGTCGTGCACGGACACCGAGAACGCGCGATCGGACCGGAACGGCAGATGCGCCGCCGGCTCGCCGCGGTACAGGTGTCGCCCGGCGTCGGCGACCGCGCGGTCGGTGGCGTGTTCGTGTGGCTCACCGTTGGCGAGTGGAGTGGCCCGCAGGGCGTGGATGAGTACATCGTCGGCGGACAAACCGGAAGCGGCACGCACCCTGGTCACTCGGAGTCGGTTCTCGCTCAGCGTCCCGGTCTTGTCGAAGCACACCACGTCGACACGGCCGAGTGCCTCTACCGAGCGCGGGCTTCGCACCAGTGCGCCCGCGTGGGTGAGTCGCCGTGCTGATGCCTGCTGCGCCAGCGTCGCGACCAGCGGCAACCCCTCCGGGACCGCGGCGACGCCGACGGCGACACCGCTGCTGACCGCCTGGCGCAGACCCGTGCGCCGCAATAGCCCGAGCGCGGTGACCAATCCGCCGCCGACGAGGCTGAAGGGCCACGTCTTGTTCGTAAGATCTTTCAGTTGCGTCTGCAGGCCGACCGCGGGGCTGTCTTCGTGTCCGGCGGCGGTGGCGCGACGTGCTTGGGTCTGCTCGCCGATGTCGGTGACGATCGCGACCGCGGTGCCCGCGACCACCGTAGTGGTGGCGTGGAGCATGCAGGCTCGTTCGGCGACGGGCGCGGCCGGTGTGGCGTCGATCTGTTTGGGCACCGGCAGCGATTCCCCGGTCAACGACGACTCGTCGACTTCCACGTCGAGGGCGTGGGTAAGCCGGGCGTCGGCGGGCACGACTTCACCGGGCCGTACCTCGATGATGTCACCGGGGCGCAAGTCGGTGGCATCGACCATCGCGTAGCGATCGGCGTCGACGAGCTTGCGAGCCGGTGGGGCTTGGGCCGCCAGCAGTCGCCGCAGCAGCCGTTCGGCCCGGATCCGCTGAGTCGCGGCCAGGGTCGCGTTCCCGGCGAGCACCGACCCGACCAGGATCGCGTCGACGGGTGAGCCCAGCACCGCGCTGGCCGCGGATCCCACCGCCAGCACCGGGACCAACGGGTCGGCCAGCTCCGCGCGCATCGCCCCGGCGAAATCCCCGAGCGCTCGGCGCACCGGCGCGACGATCCACTGCGCAGGATGGGCCGCAGGCGCCGACTCCGTTCGCTTGCCCGCTTGCGGTGCGAGCATCCGACGCACGTGTTCGACGGACATGGCGTGCCATTCGTGCACGCTCGCGGTTGGCGGCGGTGGGCTTGCGAGCGCTGCGCGGGCAAGCCGGTATCCTGTCCAGGCGCCTGCGGCGGCGCCGACGTTGACCGGGCCCGTGCCGCGGCCCCGAACTCCGGGAATCATCAGCAAAGCGCCCAATAGGGAAGCGCCGGCGGCGATTTCGACGCCGCGCTCGCTGGCTTGACGGGCGGCTGGCAGCGCGTGCAGTATCCGCCACACGTCCTGCAGGTTGTCGACGAGTACATCGGCGTGCCATGGCGGCGGTCCGCCCGCGGTGATACCGATCGCGACGTCGGCGTCGGCCAGTGCCTGTGCCGCGGCACTCGACACCACCGTCACTGTGCGGCCCTCCCGCTGCAACCGGTGTACCGCGTCGGTGAGCGCTTCATCGAGGGACCCGGGTACCGGATCGAGCTCGTCGAACGACGAGCGCAGGTCATCGAGCATGTCGACGTCGACCGAGACAGCCTCCGCGCCGCTGCGGCGCGCTTCGCGCAGCACCGCCGACGCCAGCGGATGATGCGCGAACCGCGTGAGCACCGCGCCGCCCCCGCCGTTGCCGGACAGTTGCCGCGGGACCGGCTGCCATCCGGGCAGCCATGCGCCGCGGTCCAATTGATCCTGTGCCCACTGCCATGCCGCCGCCCGCTCGTGCTCGGGCACATCGCGGATGCGCGCGACTCGCAGTTCCTCGCCGCACAACACCCGGGGATCGACCACTACGGCATCGACGCGGTCCAGACGTCGGAACATCCGGGGCCGCAAGGGCAGTACACCGTGCCGGTCGGCCAGGCCGCGGGACAGTGTCGCGGCGAACGACTCCCGGCTGGTGCGGGCGGCTCTCGGCGCGACGACGGTGACGGCGCTGGCGGCGGCGTCGAGGTCGGCGGTGAGGATGCCGATCGCTGGTGCGGTGGCGGCTTGCGCTACCGCGCTGCGGTCTCCGTGGCGCTCGACCGGTCCCGGCGGCAGCGATGTCGGTCGGTCGCCGGCGCGGACACCGTCGACACATCTCGCATGCGCCGCCAGACGGGGTTCGCGGCATTGCCAGAGTGTGGCCGCGGCGCGGGTCTCGGCGGCTTTCGCGATATGGATGAACATCTCGACGCCCAGCGACGCCGGTTGCTGGGTGACGGTGTAAGCGGCAGCTGCGGCGAGCGCGATCGCGGAATCAGCAGCGCCGGTGCCGAGGCGCTGTTCGACCGCGCGACGCAGCCGCGGCTGGTAATCGACTAGTGCGACAACAGCGTTGAGGCCTGTCGGCAGCCGCCGCCAACCGCCCGCCCGCCCGGCCAACGCGACACCCAAACCCACGGCGTTCGCCGCCGCCGAAACCACGTTGCCGGCCAGCACGATGCCGTCGGCGGGCAGGTCAACCGGCCGGAGACCCGAATCGGACCGATGCGGCTGTTCGGCAGCCTCTACCACCGCGCACAGCTCGTCGACGACCGTCGGGTCGTCCACCTCGGCGATGACCCGCGACAGCGGATAGTTGAGCGCCGCCGAGGTCACGCCCCGATGCGAACGCACGGCGGCGAGCACCGCGGGACCCAGCTCGTCGCGCGGCTCGCGCTCGCCCAGGCCACGTACCTCGATCCAGCAGCGCCGCTGGCCGCACCAACGTCGCCGGACCGGCGCACCACCGAGCAGTTCCGATGCGGCCTCGGTGACCGCCTCGACCACCCGGCGATCGAGCACCGTGCGCACCGGCGAGGTGACCAGCTCCACACCCGCGGCGGCAGCGCCCGCGGCCAACGCACACCCGCGCCGACGACGCGCGAGGGCAGAGACGACGCGGTCCGTAGCAGTAGGCCCAGGTCCACGTCGACGACTAACGCTTACTCGGCGAACGTCGTGCCCGAGTCGTGCTCTTGGGCGCGGAGGTCGCCTTCGTCGCAGTGGCGGGCCGTTTGGTCGCCTTCTGCGTGCGGGTAGCGGTCTGTCCGGTGCGATCGCCGAGGGCGGGTGCCGCCGCTCGACCCGATCGCTGCCCGAGACGCTGGACCACCAGGGCAGCGCCGCCGACGCCCAGCAGCACCGGCCAGTCCACCAGACCCGTGGCGCCGATCGCCGCCAATGTCAAAACCGCCGCCGGTGCCGAGTGGCTGCCGCTGCCCAAGCCGTGCTTCACACCGGCCGCCGCACCTCGGATACCGCCGACCACGCCCTCGACAGCAGCGCCGCCCACGGCCCCGGCCGCCGCCGTCGTTGCATCGGCCGTCCGCGTGATCACGTCCACCACGCCATCGGAAATGTTCATCACCACTCCGTCGCGTTCACCTTATGGACACCAATGAGCAAACGGGAGTTTACCCCCAGGGGGCGAGGATAGCGCGACTTCAGATCCGAATGGTTACCGTCTTCGCCCTTGACGATGGCTCTCACGTTACGAGGCAGCAACCCATTGGAGCCGCGTATACCGCATCGAGCCGGAAAGTGAAGCTCGGCTATGGCTGGATCGCAACCAAGGTGAGATGGAGATCAGATTTGGATCGTGTCGGATCGACGATGCGGATTGCTTCGATCGGCAGAACTTAAGCGTGGGCAATTTGGTCATCACATCGTCATCACGATGGCTTGACTGCGGTTTGATCGGCCTACCCTTGGGATATAGGGCACATCCTCCAGTGCTCTATTCGAGGAGACGATGCAGCTATGGCTAGCGAACATCTGCCTGAAGAACCCCAATCGGAACGAGGAGCCAAAGGCTCGCGAGACACCGGAACGGATACGTCGGGCGGCGGATCGGCAGATCGCCCGACTGGCACATTCGACCAAGAAGAAGTCACCTCAACACGCGACCACAACCCGACGGAAGAACGTAGCGGCACGAGCGGGACTCTCCCTCCCGGAGACGCGGAACCGGCCGTACCGCCCTATGAAGGTCGCCGAGCGAGCGCCGACGAAAGTACCGGCAGCGGTGCGGGCGAGGGGAGCGGCGCGAATACTGGAGGCGCCACAGGCCCGGTGGTCGACCCGGAGCCCAAAGCGCCTGATCCTGATGACACTCCCGGAGGAGCCACCACCTCCCCGGCTGGGGAGTAACCGCATCGCGGGCCCCAGAATCCGAGTCACCAAGTGGTGGCCATCAGAGCAGAGTGAGCAGAGCCGAGGGCCGGGGCAATCACCGCTGGGCATAGCAGATATGTCGCCCGCGTGTACAGGCTGGCGATCGCCTCCGACGCGCGTGGTCCGTTCGATCTCGCCGCGGATCCGGCAGACCCATGAGCTGGCGCAGGTTCTCGTAGCAGTGAGTCCGGATACTCGATTTGAAGCCCCATCGGATACCGCAGCGCGAAGCGGCAGCCCCGGACAGACTACTTCCGGCTGGTGTCGGTCTAGTCGTTGCGGAATAAGTCGGCCCTATGGTGCAGACGCTGAGAGAAGCTCTCGGTCCAGGCCGCGGTTTCGCTTTCGTCGTCGGGCGATGCGCCGTGCTGCGGGAGATCACGAGGTGCTCGCAGCGACCGCGCTATGCGGGGCTGAAGCGCGACCAATCGCGCGCTGCGGGCCAGGTAGTCGGGGACGCTCATGCCCGCGCACTCAGCCGCATCACACAGCTGGGCCCACTCGGTGTCGTCCACGGTCACCGTTACGGTGACCTCCTTGGTCGCCATACCTGCCTACAGTAGACCCCGCGCTCAGCATCCGGACTCAGCTCGAGCGCCTCGACCGCGACCAGAGCGTCATACCGATGGCGGCCAGCTGGCTCCGTAGAACGCCAGCTGTTCCGGAAAGTCGCCTGGCACACCGGGTTTCACAGCGAGGGGGCGGTGATCATTTCTTGCGGGGTTTGCTGATGGCGTCTTTGGCGCGGTCCATCATGGCCGCGAATGGCCCGACGAGCAGATTCGCGCTCGCGGACTCGACGCCGGGGTGCGGACGTGTCGGCGCCATGGCTTCGGCGAATTTCACCGCGTTGCGCAGGCGCGCCAGCTCGTCGGGTTCCAGCTCGGAACGTAACCGGTTGAACTCCTCGTGCTCCTCGTGGTCGGCGTGTGCGAGCACCCCGTCGCGCAGAGCCGCGAGTTTGGCGTCGAACTCGGGAGAATCGATGTCGACCGCTTCGATATCGGCCAGCTGGCGTTTGGCTTTGTTCTCTTCCTTCAGACGCGCCTGGATGATGTCGGCGCCGTCATGGACTTCTCGCCGGAAGCGTGGGTGGATGATTTCTTCCTCGGCGGTTTCGTGGACCGCCAGCAGGCGGCGCAGTTCGTAGAACTTCTGCTCCCGCTGTTCCGCCGTTGGGGCCTGCGCGACCTCGGCGAACAGTTCGCGTATGCGCATGTGCTGCTCGATCAGGAACGTGACGACATCACCGGTGGTGTTGATCGACGTTGCTTCCACGATCGCCTCCTTGGACAAGTAGTACGGACGCGCGAATTGCGCTGCTGCGGCCTTACCCCTGGAAGGAGACAGCAAACACACCGCAAGCTGGGCAAGGAATCGGGGGCTGTGTCGCGTTCGCCAATCCGGGCGCGGCCGTGCGGGCCACACGGATCGCCTCCGTCAGGATCCGCTCGCCGCCGCGGCGCAGTGACTCCAGATCCGCGTCGCCGATCGAGATGCCCGGACCGAAGCCGGTCGGGATCACCATCGAGGTCAGGATGTGCAACGGGCTTCGATGCAGTGCGGCTTCAACCGCTGCCCAAGCGACAGCATGATAGGAGTTGGCCGAGCCGTCCACGGCTGTGCGAATCGGTGGATTGCCTGCCGTGGGTTGCGTTTTGCTCCAGAGATCACTACTTGGCCGCACGCGGGATACCCGGTTCCGCTGCGCTGGCATCGAGCGTCCACAGTCAGCACGGACACGCTCACATGCCTTGCGTGACAGCGTCTTCCGAACCGGAACGCCATTTCACAGCGAGGTCGTCACGAACTTCTGCAGCCTGATCATCCGCCGCCGCTACGCTATCGGCTGCATCGACATCAGTTGCTATCCAGCGGCGACGAGAACACTTCGCAACGCAGTCCTACTTGGAGAAGTGTCCTTTTTCTGCGTGTTCCATCAAGCGCATGAACTGCTCGGTACGCATGTGGATGAGCGTCTCGTGGTCTCCGGCCTCGAAGTAGATGTCGGGCTGTGTGCTCAGGCTTTCGTCCATCAGTGTCTTCATGCCGTAAGCGGTGCATAGGGGAGGGATGGCGCCGAGTTCGCAGTCTTTGAAGACTTCGCGGATGTCCGATTCGTCGGCGAACGACAGGCGCCGTCCGGTTTGGTCCCACAGTTTCGGCAACCGTAGATGATGAGTGGATGGCAGCACGGCACCGATGTAGCCCTGTTCGTCTTCGAGCAGGATCGTCTTGGCGAGTTGGTCGCCCGGGATAGCCGCAATTTGGGCGGTCTCGGTGCTGCTGTGGCTGTGCGGATGCCGCACGAGTTCATACTCGACGCCCGCATCGCTCAGGCATGTGCGCACGGTCGGTGACATGGGCATGGCGGAACCTCCACTGGCTGGTTGGTACCACCGCCGAACCCGGCGGCCCAACTTTCAGCATAGGCGCAGGGGCGCCATGCGGCGATTTCGTCGAGGTTTGGCTTTGACCTAGGTGGCGGTGATGCCGTGGGTGGACGGGATCGACGAGGTGTTGTTCGACGAGCCACCATTGGCGAATGCGTGCGTGCGATTCCCGACGCAAATGGAGCTCGTCGCCGACGCCCGGCCGGAGGAACATCAACCGGTGCTGATCAGCCTCGTCGGCTGCCCCGCCGCCCCAGAGAGCGAAAGCGGAAACACCGACAACCGCAAGGCCAACCCGACGCCACCGCTCCAACTCCCGAGCTAGAGGAGAACCCGGCCGTGCCGCAGAACCTCTCTCCCGCCCTTCCGGTCCCGATCGAAAACATCGGTCCCGGCGATCGCTACGCACTCCACACCTCGGAGTTCGCGCAGGATCCGCACCAGGCCTACCGGCATATGCGCAAGATGTGCGGGTCGCTGGTACCGGTTTGGCTTGCGCCGGGTGTGGAAGCGACGCTGGTGATCGGCTACGAGCTCGCCGTGGACATCCTCGGTGATCATGAGCATTTCCCTGCGGACCCGCGCACCTGGGAACGCACCGTACCTGCAAACTGCCCGATTTTGCCGATGGTGGGGTGGCGCCCCAACGCGCTGCGCAGCACCGGCGAAACCCACTCCTTCTACCGCGCCGCCAATCAGGCCGCCCTCGACGGCATCGACCAGCTGGGCCTGCGTGACCAGGTAATCCAGACCGCCGAACCGCTGATCAACACCTTCTGCGGCATCGGGACGGCCGATGTGATCAGCGACTACATACTGCCGCTGGTTTTTTCGCTCGTGAACAAGATACTGGGCTGTCCCGACGATATCGGCGAGCAGGTCCGAGTGGCGATGGCAGCGATGTTCGAATCCACCGACACCGCCCACGTCAACGAAATACTCTGCCGGGCACTGGGCCAACTCATCGCCATGAAGCGTGCCCAGCCTGGCAACGACATCACCACCAGGCTGCTCACCCATCGACCCGCGCTGTCGGACGAGGAATTGGTCAACCAGGTGATCACCCTCTACGGTGCGGGCATCGAGCCGACGGTGAACCTGATCGCCAACACACTGCTGATGATGCTGACCGACGACCGATTCGTGTGCGGTGCAGCAGGATTCGGTGCACCGACCATCGACGCGGTCAACGACATCTTGGTCTACGACCCCCCGATGGCCAACTACTGCTTGTCCTTCCCGCCGCAGCCGATCAACAAAGGCGGGGTGTGGCTGCCCGCGAACAAGCCGGTCGTGATCAGCATGGCCGCCTGCAACAACGACCCCGCAGTGAACAACGGCGAATTCCTCCACGCGGATTGGGGGCTGGCCTTCAGTACCGGCAAGCACGCCTGCCCGATATCCGCACGCATTGCGGTAATCCAAATCGCCTGTACTGCCATCGGTTACCTGTTCGACGCATTGCCCGAACTGACGCTCGCACGGTCCAGGGAACAACTGGTCTGGCGGCCCGGGCCTTTCCATCGTGCTCTGGTCGAGCTTCCCGTCGCCTTCCCCAATTCCCCGCCGCTGCCCATCCCCGCCTAGGAATCATCATGACCGCCATCTTCCGTCCGGTCCCGCATCCCGTACTCGACGCTCACGCTGTAGCGTTCTTCGCCCGCCAACTGGCCACCATCACGCTGACCGAGACGCAGGCATTGACCCTCTGCGACATCTTCGAAGGTCAACTCGCTTACGCCGATGCGTCGTGGCTGCTCGAACCAAGCCGCCCGATGGCGGACCAGATCCGGGCTCGGGCCGAGGAAGATCCCCACCACGGCGAGCGGTGGGGCGTGGACTTCGCCGCTCTCGCCGAACTCTGCGAATCCTGGCATCCAGCACAAGCTTTCGCGGTACTGAACGCGATCGACCGGTACTGGACCAGCGCGGAAGACGACGCCCTGTGCACGGTCGGTCTGGTCCGCGGACCTGCGGCCGACGTTGCACCCATTCCAGCCCTACCGCAGGCACCCGGCACGGCCTGACGCGAAAGACCTTGCTGCAGCGCAGAAGAGTTCGTCTTGTCTGTGGAGCGGCATGTCGATGCCGGTGCGGTCTTGCATAGTTCGCCTGGTTGGTGTCGTGGCGAAGAACGATGCCGAGCGCATGTTGAACTGGGTCTATGACCCGATCCTGACCGCGTTACCGATCGGTTAGCGTCGAACGTGGCAGGCTGGCTGCCGATCGCGCACCAAGCCGGTTCGCGGCCCCACGCGAGGACTGTGTTCGCCACCTGCCCGCGAAACTGGCTACACTCGGCGCCAGTACACACAATGCCGCTTATCGCACGGCTGGCAGGCGAGATCGACTGCGGCCCAGGACTTAGCGCCCGGTTGTCCTTGGCTGGATGGTGATCTCGTCCCTCCTTTGGTTCTCGTCGACAGGTTCCGCGGTGAACGCGGGGGAGGAACCAGCCAACGCCGACAGCACCCGGCGGCCGACATCACGTCGACTGCCTGTTGCGACGGGGAACGACAATGCCGCACGGGTGAAAGCGGGTGTGGATCCGGACAACGCGGCAAGGAGCCGTCGCCCCACCTTGTCGCCCCGCAAGACCGTCATTTCGAACCTCCTGCGCCCCCTCCGGGCAATAACGACTCCGCGTATGCCGCAAGTTTTTTCACCACAACCGGCGCACCCGCACCGACTCCGAAGGCGACCATGCCGCTCGACACGATCAAAGTGGTCGCGAGAGCCGCAGTAGTTGCCGTGGCTACCGCGAGCTGGATGAGAATCGACACCAGATAAACCCCGCCACCCGGTCCGTGCGGACGAACCCACGGCCATCCTTTCGCGCGGCGGCTGGCCTCCAGGAAAACAACACCGCTGTTGGCGGCAGATCCCACCAATCCCCACACGGCGTACTGCCATGACATGGCAAAGACGATACGGGCTGAATCGCATGCGCGCGCGGGGTATTGGACTACCTCGGCGGCCAGGAGGAGTGCGGTGGGTACTGGTGCTGCGGGTATTGGCCGGGTGGTTGTTGGGTGGGTGGTTGTTGCCACCGCGGCGGGGGCGGGGTGCGCGGCGCGGACGATCGGGCCGAGGCGATGATCGCCGTCACCGACGCGCCCAGGGCGAGTAGCGCGGCGGGAATGCCGAGGGCGAAATCTTTGGCCTCGGCGTAATCCGAGTGCTGCGCCATGCTGACCACGAACGAGAGACCCGGGGCGAAGAGCGCGCCCGCGGCGACGGCGGCGAGGGCACGGAAAGCGCCGTTCCTGGCGCCGGCGCCGGTCACCAGGATAATCGCCGCTACCACGGCGATCGCGGCGGTGAGCAGGAAAGGGATGTTGTCCCCGAAATCGAGGTAGTCGTTGGTGAATCGCCAGATTCCCATCAGAATCGCGGACAGGACGAGCAGTCCCGCGGTCGCCCAGTCCAGCGGCGAGGCGCCCGCCCGCGGCGGTGCACCGAACCCGGGCGGCGGATACTCCGGACGCGGCTGCGGATACGGGTACCCTTGCGGATTAGGGTAATTCCCTTGCGGTGGAAAAGATTCGGGTTGATGTGGCGTAACCACGGCGAACTCCTTGCTGACCCCCGGGGCCGACGTGCGATCGATCAGGTCGGTCCGGCAACCATACCGAACGTGGGCCCATGGGCCACCGAGTTCTACGGCCCGGCATATAACTCCTCGTTGGGCAGCCGCGGGAGGCCGCGTCCGTCGCCGGGGATTACCGAGACCGCGTCGACGTAGTGGTGGGTCTTGTGGTCCTCGATGAACTGCTCGGCGGCGCTGGCCCGTGCTATGAAGTCCAGGATCACTCCGCGCAGGTTTATTCGGAGGTGCACGTCCGGCTCGCCGGATGGTCTGGTGCTCGTTGCTTGTCCCGGGGATGTGCGGGCATCGGCGAGCATGGTCGGCCGTGGTGCGGGGTGCCAGATCATCGATTCACGCAAATTCCGAGCAGCTAGTTTCTTGGTGAGGCGGTATTCCAATATTCGTTCAGGACCTTCGCCCGACCCTTCCCACCGATGGTGAACGCGATCCGGACACCGAGTTCGGCGAGCACGGCGCAGAATTGCGTTGGCGCGCTCGTGTTCTGCGGTCTCCCGCCGCGGCTCCCCTGAACTAGTCCGTAGTTACCCGACCCGAGCTACCAATGCAGTAGGCGCCTGCCAACTCGGTGATGGCCTCGGCTGACGGTCGCCGATTCAGCCGTCGAGGTTGAACGGTGCTGCTGTCCGAATGGCCGTCGCGGGTACACGATCCCGACGACCCCGCCGCACCGACGCTGAGGTTTGCCACAATCGAGTGCCCAATGCTATTTTCCCAGCGCATCGGCTATTTTTAGCGTATCGCTAGAAGTTTGCCGATAAGGTCGCACGTGAACTCGGACTTGCTGGTCAAACGAATGCCGTGAACTACCCATGGAGGTCATGGTCGTGACTCGTCGGTTTCTTCGCTTTCTCCGCAGCAGGCGCAGTGGTTCGCTACGAATCCTGAGTGCGCTCGGTAGCGTGGCACTCGGGCTGCTGCTGGCGACGACGGCAACCGCAGAACCGTTGTATCCGCAGCCCGATCCGGACCCGTTCTTCGCCGCACCGGCGGATCTGGCGGCGCACCGGCCTGGTGATGTGCTCGACGTGCGGGCGTTGCCTCCCGTGATCCTCTTTCCCGGCGCCACCGTAACGCTGGTTTCATTCCGCTCCACCAACTCTCAGGGCGCGCCGATCGCGGCGACCACCACGATCCTTACCCCCTTCGGCCATCAGCCCGACGGGCCACTGCTGTCGTATCAGCACTTCATCAATGCGCTCGGCACCGCCTGTGCGGTATCGCACCAGCTGTACAGCGGCGATCCGAATCTGGTGGCGACGGCGTCGATTTTGAACACGGCGCTGGCGCAGGGCTGGAGTGTCGCGCTGCCGGATCATCTCGGCCCGAACTTCGCTTTCGGCGCTGCGCGTTTGGGCGGCCAGATCGTATTGGACGGTGTCCGCGCGGTGAAACGGCTGCCCGAACTCGCCGTGCAGCACAGCCGGGTGGTGCTGGCCGGTTACTCCGGCGGCGGCATGGCCACCGGATGGGCAGCTGCGCTGCAGCCGTCGTACGCACCGGAACTGGAGCTTGCGGGAGCGGCCATCGGCGGCGCTCCGATGAATATGGAGATAATGGCGGAGGCGGTGGGCATGGAGACGCATCCGGCCTTCGGGCTGGCCATGGCGGCGGCGATCGGCCTGGAGCGGGAGTACCCGCAGCGGGTGCCGGTCAGCAGGTATCTCAACAAGCGCGGCTTGGCGGTCCGAGACGCCATGGCCAACAGCTGCACCAACCAGATCCTCGTTACCGGTGTCGGCGGCAGCGCCCGCGAATACCTCGCCAGCACCCCGACTGCTGCCCTCCCTGAAGCTCGGGTGGTGTTGAGGGAGAACAGTCTGGAATTCTACGATGGGGTGCCGGAAATACCGGTGTTCGAATGGCATTCACCGACCGACCCCCTGATTCCGATCGAAGCGATCGACCATGTCGACAGCCGCTGGTGCGCGGCCGGGGTGCGGGTGCAGACGCTGCAAGTGCCCGCGTTCGAGCATCTGTCGGCCGCGGTGATCGGTGCCCCCGGGGTGCTGACCTGGCTGAACGCCAGGATTCTCGGTGAGCCCGCACCCGCCAGCTGCTGACGGATCGGCACCCGAAACAGCGCGATACTCGACGGACCGCCCCTATTCCAGTTCGCAGAGCGGAATCGACTTCGACCCAGTCGAGCCTCTGGCGCGTTCATGCAGAGGCCGAAAGCGCGCTGGTGAAACATATCGACAATTGCGCTCGTTGATACCAGGCGCAATCGTCGACGTGGGGCGGTCCGGCCGTGCGGAATCCGCGGTCGTGTGGATTCTTGGCGTAAGCGGGTGTTGGGCGGTGCGGTGCGGCCACGTCGTCGTTGTCGTGGCCACCGAACCTGATGGGAATGCCACATCGAATTCCCGGAAAGTGTCCGATCGCCGTCGGGCTTCCTTATGAAGGTGTGAATTCTGTTCCTGCGCAATGCCATCGTCCGCTGAGTAGCAATGTCGAGCTAGCGTATTCAGCTACTCCATCCCGCGAATTTGTCCAACTCGCGCAGTGGATTCAGCAGCGTCCGGCTGGACTACCGGATCGTTCGCGCTGTCAACGCGGCGAGCACCTGCTGGGTCTTGGTATCGCCGGTCGCGATGTGCAGACCACGTCGACGTACCGCGGCCTCGAATTTGCGCTGCCGGTGGAGGGCGCGGTTTCGTACCTCGCGGTGTGACTCACCGTGTTCGGGAGTGACTCTCAGGGACAGCTCGAGTAGATCCAGGTCGGCGATGGTCCAGCGTTCGGCATCGACGTGCAGATCGCCCACGTGCACCTTCGTCCACTTCGTCGACGCGATGGGACCCATGGCCAGGAGGCGATCGACTGCTACCCCCGGAGGGGTGCAGCTCACCAGGAGTTGGCGCTGGGCGGTGTCCAGGGCGGTGGTGACGTCGGCGCCGAGCACTGTCGCGTCGCGCAGGGATCCGGCCGGTCGGTCACTGACTGCCGAGGCGGACAGGACGCGGCGTTCCGCGTTCCAGTCTTCTTCGATGCGGTATCGCAGTGCGTCGTCGGTGAAGGAGGTGGTCCATCGGCCGACCAATTGCGATCGCAGGCAGGGGCGCAGTTTGACGGTCAGGTCGTCGGTCTCGCCGCTGCGTAACCGGATGACGATTCGGCTCGACAGCAGTGTCGGCGCTGTGTGGAGACCGTTGGGGCGGGGCTCGGCGAACCAGATGCGACGCTCGATCGCAGGTCGGTCCGTGCACTCCAGCCGGGTCAGTGCCGCCGCGACGTCGCCGTCGAGGTTGATCTTGATTTCGATCGGAGTGATCACCCGAGCGCCCCTTTCTCGCAGTTGCCGCGGATCCTCCCGCTGTCCGGCAGCGCCATCGAAGACAGCGTGGTCCAACCGGGGCGGGTCGGCGCGCGTACCGCGCTACCCGATTGCGTGCGTCTGCCGCGCGACGTCGGCGGCGTACGGCGAGTAAGAGCCCGGATTGCCCGGAACCGAACTGCTCGCCCGGAGGTAGGCGCAGCTACAGGAAAGTGTCGCGGTCGTGAAGGATCGGCACTTCTGCTGCGGCGATCGGGTTTGGCGTAGTCGACTACTCGCGACTGGTGTCCGGTCGCCCCCGGAGACTGGCATTCGAATTCGATCTTGGCGCGTCGCAGCTCGCGCCAGCCACGCGGAGGTTCGTCATGGTCAGCGAAAAGTCGACAATTCCACCACCGGTGCCCGATCCACCGTCGTCGCGCCGCCTGCCGCCCGTCACCCGGCTGTTGGTCGCGGTCGCCGAGGCGCTCGATCGCGGTGTCGGCTGGTTCAGGTTGCCCACGCCGCTGGGGTTGGCCGTCCTGGTCGGCTTGCGCAGCCGCCTGCGCGCCGAGAATCTCTTCGACACCGGTCCGCATCCGGACGGACCGTTGCCCGCCGACGGGTCTGCTGTCGGCGCGCACATGTGCGCACGAACCGTCGACGGGACCTACAACGCGCTCGCCGAGCCGCGCACGGGTTCGGTCGGCTGCCGGTTCGGTCGCAACATCCCGCTGGAGTACACCTACCCGGAAGATTCCGACCGGATAATGGAACCCAGCCCGCGGCTCATCAGCCGGGATCTGTTGACCCGCGACCGATTTCAGCCTGCGACCACGTTGAATCTGCTGGCGGCGGCCTGGATTCAGTTCGAGGTCCACGATTGGCTCAGCCACGGTGACAGCGATACCGAGCCATGGACGATTCCGTTGACCGATCTGGATCCGTGGCCGGTGCCGCCCATGACGGTCCCGCGCACCCCCGCGGTCGCCAGCCCCGAACCCGAGGACCCCACGACTTACACGACCCAGGAATCCCATTGGTGGGATGCCTCCCAGATCTACGGCAGCACACCGAAATTCGCCGCAGCGCTGCGGACGAGGGAGAAGGGGCGACTCCAGGTCGACGAAGTGGGACTACCGCCGCTGGACGTGGAAGGCCTGCTGGACCTGTCCGGCACGGCGGCCAATGCCTGGGTCGGACTCGCTCTGTTGCATTCGCTGTTCATGCGCGAGCACAACGCGATCTGCGAGCGCCTGGCCCGCCGCTACCCCGATATGAGCGACGAGCAGCTCTACAACACCGCCCGCCTGGTCAACTCGGCATTGATCGCCAAGATCCACACCATCGACTGGACACCGGCCATCATCGCCCACCCCACCACCGTCGCCGCCATGCGCGCCAACTGGTTCGGCATCCTCGGGGAGCGAATCGCTCGCCGGTTCGGTCGCCTCAGCGGCAACGAAGTGTTGTGCGGCATACCCGGATCCGCCACCGATGACCACGGCGTCCCGTATTCGCTGACCGAGGAATTCGTCGCCGTGTACCGGATGCATCCCCTCATCCCCGACGACTTCGTGGTCCGCAGCCTGGCCGACGACAGTGTCGTCGCCGAGCACGAGTTGCCCGATCTCGGGGTCGCCCACATCCGCGAGCGTCTGGCCGAGACACCGATGGATGCGTTGTTCTACTCGTTCGGCCGCGCCAACCCCGGTGCGCTGACCCTGCACAACTATCCGGTGCACCTGCAGAAGCTCAGCCGCCCCGGCCACCCGCTGATGGATCTCGCGACCGTGGACATCCTGCGGGTCCGTGAACGAGGAGTACCGCGCTACAACGAATTCCGCCGCCAACTGCGGCTGCCACCCGCCACTTCGTTCGACGAGTTGACCGACAACGCGGTGTGGGCGCGTGAACTCGAGCGGGTCTACGGCGATGTGGAAGATGTCGATCTCATGGTCGGCCTCTACGCCGAGCCCAAACCACCCGGATTCGGTTTCAGCGATACCGCATTCCGCGTGTTCGTACTGATGGCCTCGCGGCGGTTGTCGGGTGACCGGTTCTTCACGACCGACTTCCGTCCCGAGATCTACACCGAGGCCGGTATGACGTGGGTCCGCGACAACACCATGCGCAGCGTCCTGCTGCGTCACTTTCCCACTTTGGCGCCCGCGCTCGACGGTGTCGCCAACCCGTTCGCTCCGTGGCGCAGCGTCGGCCCGCTGCGTGAGCCGGAAAGGAAACGACCGCGATGACCGACCTGACCGCACCGCGCACGACCACCCGCTCCTATCTTCGCTACCGCGACGACCTCGAACGGCCCCGGCCCGACGAAGATCGCGACATCGACAGGATCATCGCGGTGCTGCGCAGCAACAACGAACGCGCCTATCGCAAGCACAAGCACGGACTGCGCGACGCACACGCCAAGAGTCACGGCATCCTGCGCGGCGATCTCATTGTTCACCCCGGCCTGCCACCCGAACTGGCCCAGGGCTTGTTCGCCACCCCGGCTACCTATCCGGTCGTCGCCCGGCTGTCGAGCACCTCCGGCGTAATCCGCAGCGACCAGCTGCGCGGCGTGCGCGGGCTGGGAATCAAGGTGCTCGGCGTGGACGGGCCGCGCGCACTGCCCGGCGACGAGGCCACCACCCAGGACTTCATCATGGTCACCCACCGCGAATTCCTGTTCGCCGACGCCCACGCCTACTACACCCGGGGGATGCCCACCGCGTGGGTGCTGGCCCGGTTGCCCGATCCCGCCTTGCACACGGGCAGTACCGTCCTTTCCGCGCTCGACGCGCACGTGTTGCGGCGTATCGGACGTCCCCTGCCACCCAACCTGGGCGTGTTCGTACGGCCCAACACCCACATCCTGGGCGAAACGTTCTATTCCTCGGCACCGCTGCGCTACGGCGACTACATCGCCAAGATCCTCTACACCCCGGTCTCGCCGGAAGTCAGCGCCCTGACGGGGCAACCGGTGGACCACGACGCGGGCATCAATGCGCACCAGGACATGATCGTCGACTTCTTCGCCTGCCACAGCGCCGAATACGAGTTGCGCGTGCAGCTGTGCACCGACCTGGACACCATGCCGATCGAGGACGCCACCGTCGAATGGCCCGAAGCCGACTCACCGCACCGGACGGTGGCGACCATCCGCTTCGACCGCCAAGACCCATATACCCCGCAACGGCGTGCCTTCGGTGATGACGTGTTGTCGTTCAATTCCTGGCGCGGTCTGGCGGCCCACCGGCCACTGGGGTCGATCAACCGGCTCAAGCAGCGCGTGTACGAAGCTTCCAGCAACTATCGTCACAACGTCAACAACGCCCCACGGCTCGAACCCACCCCCGGCCAACTTCCACAATGACCACCGCGCCACCCGCGCCGTCGGTGGCAGGAGTCCGGTCCGGTACCGAGGCAGTGCGCTCGCCAGCGAAAACCCGTCGCAGCACCGGCGGGCAAGATCTAGAATTGTTGTTCATGGGGGAGCGCTGGCAACTACTCGATCGTCCTGTCGAATACGAGGCCGTTCGCACGGCGTTGACGAGCGGCGATGTCGGCGGTGTCGTGCTCGTCGGTGCCGCCGGGGTCGGCAAGACCACCCTCGCCCGACTCGTGACCTCGGCACTGGGCACCCCCGTCCGGTGGGCGGCTTGTACCGAGTCGTCCCAGGCTATTCCGCTGGGTGTATTCGCGCCGTGGGTCGCCCCGACCGCGTCTCGCGATCCCATCGCACTGCTCTGCTCGGCCAGGGAAAACCTACTCGTCCACCAAAACACCGTGATCGGCGTCGACGACGCGTACCTGCTCGACCAGCTCTCCGCGACCCTGCTGCACCAGATCGCCGTCGACCGCGCCGCGCCTATCGTGGCCACCGTCCGCTCCGGTGAACCCGTCCCCGATGCGGTCACTTCCCTGTGGAAGGACGGCTACCTCGAACGCGTCGAACTGGAACCACTGACCAAACGGCAGTGCGTCGCTCTGGTCGAGACCGTCCTGAGCGGCACCCTGGAAGGCCTCAGCGCCGACGTCATGTGGGAGTCATCGGGCGGAAACCCCCTCTTCCTGCGCAATATGGTCGAAGGCGCGGTCGAGGCGGGCACCCTGACCGAAGTCAACGGGGTATGGCAACTACGCGGACCCGCCGCGGTGCCCGCCGGGCTGGTGGCTCTGCTCGACGGCAGGCTCGCCCGGGTGGGCGAGCCGGTCCTGGAGACCCTGAAGATGCTGGCCCTCTATGAGCCACTCGACATCGACGTCCTCACCGACCTCGTGGGCGAGGACGCCGTGGACGCCGCCGAGATCTCCGGCTTGATACGCACCAGCCGCGACGGCCGGTCTGTCAGCGCCTGCTTCAGCCATCCGCTGCTCGGTGACGTGGTGCGCCGCCGAATCGGCACCGCCGCCGCACGCAAGCGGCGCGGCCGCATCGTCGAGCGGCTGCGCGAGCAGGATCTGAGTACCGCTGCCCATCGCATCAGACTGGCACAACTGTGCATCGACAGCGCCCAGTCCATCGACAACGACCTGTTGATCACCGCCGCCAAAGACGCTGTCGCCCTGTCCAATCTGCCGCTGGGCGAACGCCTCGCGCGTGTCGCATGCGAACGCGACGGCGGGCTGCCCGCGGCCGAAGTACTTTCCCGCGCCCTGCTGTGGCAGGGCCGACCGCAGGAAGCCGACAAGATCCTCGCCGACTTCGATCCAGACCGCCTCGATCAACTTCAACTCGTCCAATGGGGTGTTCCGCGAGCCAGCCTGCTGTTCTGGTGTGTGGGCGATGTCGAACGCGGCCATGAAATAATGGATCTGCTCGGCGACCGCGTCGAGCATCCCGCGCTGCGCCTCATCATCGATGCCGTGAACGCCACCATGGCGATACACGAGAACAAAATCGCGGTCGGCATCGAGGGCGCCGAAGCTGTTCTCGCCGATGCGAGCTCGCCGAAACAAGCTGTCGACTGGGCCGCGTTCGCCCTCGGCCTGGCGATGCCGGTCGCCGGGCGCGGCGCCGACTTCGCACCGATCGCGGCCCGCAGCCGGGCGCAGCAGAAGAACACCGACGGCATGATCCGGGTCATGGTGCGCTACGGCGATGTACTGTCACTGACAATCATCGGCGAACTCGACCTCGCCGAGCAGCGGGCCGCCGAATATAGCGAGTTCTCCTCCTCCGCACAGTTTCTCGGCTGGGCAATCGCCAAAATCGCGGGCGGTGTCGTCGCCACCTACCGTGGCCGCTTCCGCGAGGCGATCACCTCATTCGAACAAGCCCTCGCCGCACTCAACGCCGAAACCTCACTACCCTGGAAATTGCCTGCGCAGCTGATTCTGGCCCGCGCCTATGCGGCGCTGGGCGACTCCCAGCAAGCCGAACGGGTCCTCGGCGAGGCCGAGGAATACACCGGACCGCACTTGGCTCTGCACGAACCGCAACGCATGATCGCCCGCGCATGGCTGGCGGCGGGCTCCGGCAGTCAGCATTCCGCGGTCGAACTCGCCCGCCAGGCAGCAGCCATCGCCCACACCGCGGGCCAGTACGCATTGGAAGCCGAAGCCCTGCACCACGCCACCCGATTCGGCGACCGAACCCTCGCCGCACGGCTGGCCGCACTGGCCGACCGCGTGCAGGGACCGGTAGTGGCGATCTATGCCCGCCACGCCGCCGCCTTCGAAAACTCCGACACGCGTGCGCTTTCCGCGGTCAGTGTCGAATTCGAAAGCGCCGGACTGCTACTGGCAGCCGCCGACGCCGCCGCGCAAGCGGTTCCGATCCATGACCATGCGGGCCAACGCCGACTCAGCGCCCAGGCCGCGGCCCGCGCCCTCGACCTCGCCGCCCGGTGCGACGGAGCGACCACCCCCGCCATCGCATCCGCTGCCCACCCCTTGCCGATCACCGACCGCGAACGTGAGATCACCGCCCTCATCGCGCGCGGGCTGTCCAACCGCCAGATCGCCGAGCGGCTGTTCGTCTCGGTACGCACCGTCGAAGGCCACATCTACCGGGCCTGCACCAAACTCGACGCCGCCGATCGCGACCAACTCGCCAAACTGATCTGGGGCGACGTCACACGATAGCCACATGTGTGCAGGTGCGCCAGGTCGGGACATGATCAGCAGCTGCCCGAGCTTGCTTCCAAGGTGGTGTGGCCGCCGGTGAGGTGGACCGTGATGCCGGTTCCGGTGACTTTCAGTTCGTCGGCCCGCAGATTCAGTGGGTAGCTCTGCAGGCTTTCGGTGATGATGTCGATGACGTTTCCGGTCAGGTCGGTTGGAATGCCGCGGGTGGAGGCGGTGTCGATGTGGATCTTGTGGTCGACGATGGATGGACGTAGCTGGAGGTGGGCCAGGCCGCCGAGTGCGGTGACGTCGATGGTGCCGGTGCTCGGGTCCGAGGTGACTCCGGATACCAAGCCGCGCAACGTTTTCGCGATGCCGTCGTTGCCCCAGGTGGCATCGGCGGTGCTGTTGCCGACGGTGGCGCTGCGGCCGCCGTCGCTGAGTTCGATGTCGTTCAGTCGTGCGTGCACCCGCATGTCGACGGCGGGGCCGAAGCGGGCGTCGTCGCTGTCGACGATGACGTAGCGGATCCGGTTGTCGAAACGGGTGATCAGCAGCGGTTTCGGGCCGAAATGCACGGCGACGTCGGAGCCCAGGTCGTTTTCCACCTGTGCGGCGACGCAGCGTTGCGTTTCGTGCCGGTAGTAGATCTCGGCCGACCCGACGCCTGCCGCGGTCAGCGCGGTGACGACGCCGAGGCTCACGAGGACGGTTCGTAGCTTCCGCGGGCGTGGCGCGGTCGGCCGATCGGATTCGGTGATTTCTGTCGATCGTCGACGGAACATGCGGGACTCCAGTGTGGTGACGGTCATTGATGACGTTTTCGTCATCGCCCTTGACTGAGAGTGTGCTCATGACTGACGATATCGTCAATAGACGTGTTGCGGCGCACCTCCAGCGGTAACCGCGGCAATGCGTCAACGCAGAGTCAAAGCTTCGACCGACCTCGATTACCGGCCCGAAAGGTCGGTCTACCAGGAGTAACGATGAGTGGATCAGCACTGGACAGTGAATCGGCTGCCGTCGCGGCCGGTCGCGCCGGAACCGGCGGGATTCTCGTGGCGATGTGCACGTGCCTGGTGCTCGTGGTCGCGTCGGTCTCGGCGGTCAACCTGGCGATGCCGGAGCTGGCGGTGGACCTGTCGGCCTCGACGACCGCGCTGACGTGGATCGCCGACGCCTACACCGTCGCGCTGGCCGCGTTGGTGCTGCCGATCGGTGCGCTCGGCGATCGGCTCGGCCGCCGCAATGTCCTGATCGCAGGCACCGTGGTCTTCGCTCTCGGCTCGGCTGCGGCGGCATTCGCCGATACGACCAGCACGCTCATCGCCTGGCGCATCGTCATGGGCATAGGTGCGGCGATGATCATGCCTGGCACACTGTCGACGATCACCGCGGCTTTTCCGCCCGCCCAGCGCGACCGTGGGGTTGCGGTGTGGTCCGGTTTCGCCGCCGCCGGTGCCATTATCGGGCTTCTCGCGGCCGGTGGGCTGCTCGAAATATGGAGTTGGCGTTCGATTTTCGTCGCCAGCGCCGCCGTCGCGGTGATCGGCGGCCTGCTGGCAATCGCGTTGGCGCCGAACACGCGTGACGAAGAACGCCGCCCACTCGACCATCCGGGTGCGTGGACCAGTGCGGTCGCGATCGGCGCGCTGGTATACGGGATCATCGAGGGCAGCGAGGCCGGTTGGACCAGTGGCAAGGTGATCGGCAGCTTCGTCGTCTCCGTTGTCGCGCTGGCCATCTACGCATTCCTCGGATTCCGCAACCACCATGCGCTGCTGGACCCGCGACTGTTCGGTATCCGCGGCTTCCGTGCCGGTGCGGTCACCATCCTGGTCCAGTTCATGGCGGTATTCGGGTTCTTCTTCGTCGGCTTGCAATACCTGCAGTTGATCCTGGGTTACAGCGCTCTGAAGAGTGCGGTGGCGCTGATCCCGATCGCCGTCGTGGTCATGCCGGTCAGTGCTCTCACGCCGCGGCTGACCAAGAGCGTCGGCATCAAGGCCGTGTTGAGCGTCGGGCTCTTGCTGCTCGCGGGCGGGCTTTTCGCGCTGTCGTTCCTGCACGCCGACTCCGGGTACTTGCCCTTTCTCGGCGGCCTCGTCGTCGCCGGTCTCGGCATCGGTCTGACGAGTGCGGCGGGCACCGCGGTCATCGTCGGGTCGTTGCGCGCGGACCAGCAGGGAGTCGCCTCGGCGATGAACGACGCCACGCGCGAAGTCGGCGCGGCGGTCGGGATTGCCCTGATGGGTTCGGTGTTCAGCAGCCACTACAAATCATCGCTGCCAGCGCTCGACCAGGTTCCGCCCGAGGCCGCGCATGCGGTCGAATCGTCCGCGGCCGCGGGGTTGCAGGTGGCGACCCGCCTCGGTCCGCAAGGGGAGGCGCTGGCGGGGGCGGTTCGGTCGGCATTCATCGACGGTCTGTCCGCATCGCTGATCGCGGTCGGCGTCATCGTTGCCGTCGCTGCCTTCGGCGTCTCACTGCACGCGCCACACAACCAGACACCCGCCCAGTAACCCCACCACACAAGGAGCCGTATCCCTTGCAACCGTTCAGTATTCGCCGCGCATTCGCGATTCCCGCATCCGTCGCTCTGGTCGCCACCGGCGCATTTCTGGTCGCCGGATGTGACGGCGGATCCGGTGATGACAACGCATCACCGGTATCGACGCAGCCGTCCGTTGGCGGTGCCGCGGGGATGACCGTCGCCGCCGACAAGGCGGGGCACCCATGGGCGTCGGCCACGTCGGCCGCGATCAAGCCCGGGGTGCAGACCTACACGCAGGGCTCTGGGCAGTGCACCGCGAACTACGTATTCGTCGACGATTCCGGCAATGTCTATCTCGGCCAGGCCGCGCACTGCGCGAGCACCGGGGAAAGCAACGAGACCGACGGCTGCAGCGCCGCCAGCCTGCCGCTGGGCACACCGGTGACCATCAACCGTGCCGGGACACCGATGTCCAAGGGGGAGGTGATCGCCACCGGTGAACAGGTCTACAGCAGTTGGCTGACGATGCGGGCGGAAGGCGAAAGGGACCGAAATACCTGCGCCTACAACGACTTCGCGTTGGTGAAGCTCGCTCCCGAGGATGTGGCCGAGGTCAACCCGAGCCTGCCGTACTGGGGTGGCCCCGTCGATATCAACACCAGCGGCGCGAACACCGGCGATCGTGTCTACAGCTACGGCAACTCGAGCCTGCGTGGCGGACTGGCCGGACTGTCCCCGCAGACCGGCATCAGCCGGGCCGCCGATCCGGCCGACGGTGGCTGGAGCCACGCACTGAATTCCCCGACTCCCGGGATTCCGGGCGACAGCGGCAGTGCCTTCCTCGATCGCGCGGGCCGCGCCCTCGGCACCTTGTCGACGCTGGGCTTCGCGTTGCCCATCGTCAACAACATCGGTGATATCAACCACGAACTCACTTACGCCCGAACACATTCCGGCATTGCCGGACTCGCACTCGTGCTCGGCACCGAACCATTCGACCCGAACCGCTGAGGGAGCTCGTAGTCATGATCAAGCAAAAGGTCCGCGACGCAATGTGATCCGCGTCGTATACGACAGCCGCTGCGAAGTCCTGTCCGGGCGGCGGCGCAGCGGTGGCTTCGAGGATGGCGCATGGCACCTGTCGTCCGGCACGTCGAGGCAGGTGAACCCGTCGTCGTGATCGCGCACCCGCCGACGGCCCGATCGGTGGTGGTACCTGTCCGGCTTCTTGTGGTCGGCTAAATAGTGGGTGAACAGATCGCCCCGCTGTAGCAGACGGGATGCGCGCGCATGAAAATGGCTGGGTGAGCGCTGAACTGATCGTGCTTTTGATCGTGATAGTGACCGCGTTGGCCTTCGATTTCACCAACGGGTTTCACGATACCGCCAATGCTATGGCGACTTCGATCGCTACCGGTGCGCTGAGCCCGCGGGTAGCGGTTGGTATGTCGGCCGTGCTCAACCTGGTCGGAGCCTTCCTGTCGGTCGAGGTTGCCAAGACGGTGTCGGGTGGGCTGCTGAATATCGGCAATGTGCACCACATGGAGTTGCTGCACATTGTGTTCGCCGGTCTGGTCGGCGGGATTCTATGGAATCTGTTCACCTGGCTGTTCGGTATTCCGTCGAGTTCCTCGCATGCGCTGTTCGGTGGTCTCATCGGTGCTGCGGTGGCTGCGCTCGGCACCAGTGGGGTGATCTGGACCGGGAACGAGAAGACGGGTCTGATCAGCAAGATCCTGGTGCCCGCGCTGTTGGCGCCCTTCGTTGCCGCACTCGTGGCCGGGCTCGGCACCTTCCTGGTCTATCGTCTGACGCGTCGATCGGTCGAGAAGAAGGTCAACGACGGGTTCCGTTGGGGCCAGATCGGATCCGCCGCGCTCGTCTCGCTCGCACACGGTACGAATGATGCGCAGAAGACCATGGGCGTCATCTTCATGGCGCTCGTCGCGCACGGCACGTTCACCAATAGCGACTCGATTCCGCTGTGGGTCAAGATCTGTTGTGCGGTCGCGATCGCCGCGGGCACCTACCTCGGCGGCTGGCGCATTATCCGCACCCTCGGCAAGGGGTTGGTCGAGCTCGATCCGCCGCAGGGGTTCGCGGCCGAATCATCCTCGGCCGCAATTATTCTCACGTCCGCACAGTTCGGACTTCCGCTCTCGACGACGCAGACCGCGACCGGTTCGATCCTCGGTACCGGGCTCGGTAAGCCGGGCGCGGAGGTGCGCTGGGGTGTTATGGGCCGGATGGTTGTCGCGTGGCTGTTCACGCTCCCGCTCGCGGGTCTGGTCGGCGCGGTGTGCTGGTGGATCGCCGATCTGGTCGGCGGCCTGGGCGGTGTGCTCATCGACTTCGCGATTCTGATCGCGATGTCGGCCTACATGTACCTGCGGTCGCGGCGCGATCCGGTCGACACCAGCAATGTCAATGACGAATGGGAAGGTGGGCTCACGCCTGCGTCCAACGTCGAGACCAAGGCCGGCGCGTCGGTCTGAGGAGGTTGGATTCATGGATACGTTCACCGCTATCGCCAAGTCGCTGGGCGAGGTGACTCTGATCGCCGTTCTGCTGGGGACCGGATTACCGGTGATCTTCGCGACCGGGATTCGGCTCTGGTCGATGGAGCCCGCCACCGCTGGTGGCGCCGGTGCGCGCAACCAAGTCGCGCAAGTCGTCGCGTATCTCTGCTTCGCGATTGTCATCGTCGCGGTGGTCCTCGGAATCCTGTATATCGCAAAGGATTTCATCAGCCACACCTTCGACATCCAGCTGTTCGGCGCCAAACCTCCCAAGAAATGAACTCATGACATCCAAAGCATCCATCCTCGGATCGGTTCTGAACTGGCTGCGTGCCGGGTATCCGCACGGTGTCCCACCAGAGGACTACGTCGCGTTGTTCGCCGTGCTGCACCGCAAGCTGACCGAGGACGAGGTCGGTGAGGTTGTCGAACAATTGATCGCAGCGGATACCGATGGCGTGATCGACCGTGGGCAGGTCCAGGACGCGATCAGCAAACTCGCGCACGAGAAGCCGGGCGAGGATGATGTGAATCGGGTCGCGGCCCGGCTCGCCGCCGTGGGGTGGCCGCTGGCACACCCCTCCGACGCCTGATACCCCCTATGGCTCTATCCGATCTCCTCACCAGAATCGTCGCGTGGCTGCGTGCCGGATATCCGCACGGCGTGCCGGATCCGGACTATGTGCCGTTGCTGGCCCTGCTCTCGCGGCGACTGCCCGAAGCGGATGTGCGGCAGGTCGCGGACGCGCTGATCGAGCAGGGCGCCATACCGGCCGATCGGGTCGATGTCGGCGTGCTCATCACCAAACTGACCAATGAGATGCCACTCGAATCCGATATCGCCCGCGTCCGAGCGCATTTGCAGGCCGCGGGCTGGCCGATCGATGACGCATGGCCCGATCCGGACGGGGAAGAAGCCTGACCGACCCCGCACGGACCGGCCGGTGTCATGCCAGGTCGGTGGCGATGATCTTTTCGATATTGCGTTCCGCGAGACCGGTAATCGTCAGGAAGGGATTGACGCCGGTGTTGCCCGGAATCAGCGATCCGTCGACGACGTAGAGCCCGGAGTATCCGTTGAGGCGGCCGTAGTTATCGGTGGCCTGGCCGAGTACGCAGCCGCCGAGGGGGTGGTAGACGAAATCGTCGCCCCAGACCTTGTAGACGCCGAACAGATCGGTCCGGTAAATCGTGCCCGCCTTGGAATTTATGGCATCGAAGACGCGTTTCGCCGCATCGATCGAGGGTTGGGTGTATGACGCCTGCCAGGATAGATCCACCCCGCCGGTGGACGAGTTGTAGGTGAACTTGGCGCGGTTGGGGTTCTTGGTGATCGCCAGATAGAGGTTCACGCCGTTCTCGGTACTCGTTGGGAACGGGGCGATTTCGGCGAATACCGGACCATTCGCATCGGCCCAGTTGTCGATGCCCATGCAGGGAATCGCGGATTGGAGCGCGCCGGTCAGATCCAGTCCGGCCCGGCCGACCATCACATTGCCGTTATTGCCCCAGCCCGCGCCGACCGAGTCGGCCAGGTTGGGCAGCTTGCCCAGCGCCTTCATGGTGACGAGCAGCTTGCTCGTGCCGACGCTGCCCGCCGCGAAGAAGACCTTGTCCGCGGTAACCGTCTTGGTCGCCACCGTATTGCCGAGTACGTCGATCTGCGTGATGACCACCGTGTAGCCGCTCGCGGCCGGTGTCACGCTGGTGACCTTGTGCAGTGGCGAGATGCTCAGGTTGCCGGTTGCGGCGGCCACCGCCAGATAGGTCTTGTCGAGTGAGCGCTTTCCGTAGTTGTTGCCATAGATCACCTCACCGCCCAGCGCCGAGCGAGTGACGGTATTCGCCTGCTCCTTCTGCATATAGCTGAAGTCGTAGACATTGGGCACGAATGTCGTTGTGTAGCCTGCGTTATTGGCGGTTGTGCGACTGACCCGCGCGTATTTGTAGCATTCCGCGGATTCGAACCAGGCCGAGTCGACATTGTTGACCCCGAGCGCGGCCTGCGCCCGGGGAAAGTAGGTGGAGTACATCGTCGTCGCGTCGACCGACGGCAGAATCTGTTGGAAGTAGTCCTGTTTCGGCAGTGGAGCCATACCACCGTTGACCAGCGAGCCGCCGCCCACCCCGCGGCCCTGGTACACCCGCGTCGCCGCGAAATGCTCCGAATCGAGCACACCGGCGTCGCTCGGGCTGATGTCTCGGTTGATATCGGCCCCGACGAAATGGTTGACCGGCTGCTCGGTTCTGGTCCGGAACCAATACGAGCGCTCGTCCGGATCGAGCATGGTGCAGAAGACTTTTCCGTCCGAACCGGGTGTGGTCCAGTTCTGGCCCATCTCGATCATCGCCACCTGCTTGCCCGCCTGACACAAGCGCAACGCGGCGACCGCGCCGCCGTAGCCGCTGCCGATGATCAGATTCGGTACGTGATCTCCGTTGCCGATGGGTGCCGCCGACGCCTTGGCGGTCCACGCGGCCGGGCTGAGCGCCATCGCCCCGGCCGTAATTGCAGTGCCCGCCAAGAATTTCCGGCGATTCATCCCTTGGCGAACGCCGGTGTTGGCCGAGGGGCGTCGGTCGTACATGAGCGAAAACCTTCCGATGTGAGGCGTAGGAGAGTGCCTCGAGTCGGCAGACTGTAACAGGTTCTAGTTGAGATTTGAGCAAATTCCGATGTTGATGTGTCAAACCTGGACGGAGCACTTCCGCCGAAGTATTGATGGATCAATGGCATTGGGGTGCAATGAAGTTCGAGCACAGCACCGATCGCATCGGAAGTGCCGCCGAATAATCGCGGGACAGCTGATTCCGCGGCTCAGGAGTCCAGGTGTCGGCTCCGCAATCGGTACTCGAATATGCCGCGTGGTTCACCTGGCCCGAAATACTGGTCGTCATGTTCGACGAATTCGAACCCGGCCTGCTTGAACAAGGCCGCCGCAGGCTGGTTGTCCGGGCGCACCGTCAGGTAGACCACGTCGGCCCCATCCGCCCGGCACTGCTGCAGCATGTGGTTGAGCAGGGCGCGACCGTAGCCTTTGCCCTGGTGTTGCCGGAGCACCGCGAACGTGAACAGGAGGGCCCGGCCCGCCTTGTGCAGTGTCAGCGCGTAGCCGATCACCCTGCCGTCCAGCTCGGCGACCAGCCAGTCGGATCCGTGCAGGTCATACAGCTGTCGCAGCATCAGAAACAGATATGGCTCGGCGAATACCTCGGCCTCGATGGCCGCGATATCTTCGATATCGGCGAAGCGTGCCTGCCGGTATTGCGGCTGCGGCGCTCTTACGATGTCCATGAGCTTCCTAGTGCCGGGGCATAGGTCATCGCGGACCACTGCACCAAGAACGATACGCGGCTGACCCGCGCCTGTGAGAACGGCCGGGGGCCGGTTGCGGCGGCAGGGGCGGTTGTCCGTTCGAGGTTTCTTGTGCGCCAATGATTTTCGGAAATTTGGGTGTCGCCAGCGTGTCGCGCGGGCGCAGTCGTGACAAGTCCAGACAGATCCGAGGTGTTGTTCCGCTGCGACATAGTCTGGCCTTCGTCGGGCGGTGTCGAATTCGGGAGGTGGCAGATGTCGAGTCTCCGAGCTGTCGTCGTCGCGAGCATTGTGGGTTGCTCGCTGCTTATGGGGCCGGTGCCTGTACATGCCGACCCGGCCGAAACCCCGGTCGCGCCGGTGTCGCCCGGCCCGTCCGACCTGCAGCGGTGGATCGATGCCCATATCCCCGCGCCATCGTTCCCGCCCGCCGCGTCACCGCCGTCGGGTGTGTTGCCCGCGGACCTGGCGGCGCTGTGGCAAGCGGTACGGTCCGCGCCATCGGGGGATCGGATGTTCGACGAGTGGCCGGATGGGCTCGATCGTCTCGCTCCCGGCGATATTGTCGAGGCGCGAGATGTGACAGCGACTTCTGCGCTGCTGGCGATCGTGCCGATTCAGCGTGCGATCCTGCTGAAGTTCCGCACGACGGACGCCTCCGGCGTGCCATCCTTCGGCACCGCGACCTTGGTGATTCCCGCCGCCGCATGGACGGGTCCGGGGGATCGGCCGGTGCTGGTGAACGCGGTGCCGATCAATTCGCTCGGGCTCAGCTGCACGCCGAGCTACGCGATGGCGCACGGATTGCACAGCAAGTTCAATGCGGGGGATCTGTTTCCGCCGAACACAGCCTGGGGCCTCAGCCGCGGCTATGCGGTGCTGATTCCCGATCACGAGGGGCCATGGATGGCCTACGCCGAACCGAAGGTCGCCGGGCACCTGGTGCTGGATTCCATTCGCGCGGTGCGCAATGTGGTGCCGACAGAGTTCACGGGCAGCCGCTTCGCGATCACCGGGTATTCCGGTGGCGCGATCGCATCGTATGCGGCTGCGATGCTGCTCGACGAGTACGCCCCGGAACTGTCCGGTGCGGTGGTCGGGGCGGCCATGGGTGGACTCGTGACCGACTATCGCATGGTCGCCAGCCGCTTCAACGGCAACTCCGCATCCGGCATTCTGCTGATAGTCGCGCTGGCGATGGGCCGGGAGCATCCGGCGATTCTCGGCTATATGAATCATTTGGCGCAGTGGTTGGCGACCTCACCTATCAAGGACACCTGCGGTGACAGCAATGGCCCGCTCGGCGTGGTCGGCATTCCCGTCGATGCCGCTGCCAATATCAGCAATCCGCTGACCAGCGATATCGCTGATCGGATCTTCGGGCGGCTCAGCCTGTCCGACCGTAGGTCGGGCGCGCCGCTCTACATCTATCACGCCGCCAGCGACATCTGGATCCCGCAGCAAAACGGCGACGATCTCTACCGCGCCCAATGCGCGCGCGGCGTCCCCGCGGTACACCGCACCGAACCCGGCGAGCACGTCATTGCCCTGGTTACCGGCTTTCCCGGGGAGATCGGCTGGATCGATGGACGTTTGCGGGGCGAGCCCGCCCCGAGCGAATGCCCCGCGCCACCAGTTGCGCATCGGTGAACTGCCGCACGAACACATCCGGTTCCGAGCCATCGGCAGCATCAAGGCAGCCCGCCACGCGGTGAAAGTCGATACCGGCTACCACAATGACCTGTCGGGTGAGGGCGCTAGCGGCGAGCGTCGCGGCCGAGCAATGCGAGCAGGTGGATCTGCGGCGAGGAGTGCGGAGGTACGTCGATTCCGGGGCCGACAAGGCCAGCGGCGGCGAGCATCGGCTGGGTTTGCTGCGCGCCGGGTAGCAGCGCGGTGACGAGTTGCTCGTCAAGGTTCTCGTCGACGCCGATGGCGCGAGCCAGGTCCCAGGTATGTGCGGTGGTATCAGTTGTCATCATCAACGCGTACTTGCCGATGGTCAGCTGGCTGTTCGGTGCTTGCCGGTCCAGGACACCCGGGATGTCCCATATTTCGCGCAGCATCGGGGTGAGGTCGTGCCAGCCGGTCACTGGATCGGAGTTTTCGGGCAGGGTGATGCTTACCATGGCGGCCAGTCGGCGGTGATTATTTATGACATGGTCGACCAGCGCGCGTACGTCCCATTCGGTGCACGGCGTCGGGGCATCCCATTGCTCAGGCTTGACGGCAGACAATGCCACGCCGAATCGATCGACCGCCGCTATGTATAGTGCTGCGACATCCATCTTGGTTGGTCCTCAATGCGATTGGCCGAGACAGCTCCGTGGTACCTGGCATGGAGCGTAGCAGTCACACTTTGACGAGGGCCGAATCTGGTCCCAGACCACTGAGCTGTCGGCCAAAGCGACTATGAGACAACAAATACAACTATTGGCGACGCCGCTCGCGTTCGACCGGGCGACCAGGAAGACTAGTGCGCGGCGGTTGCGAAAGGTGTTGCTACAGGCGTGGGTTCGGTTCGGTGGGGGTGCGTCCACAGGCTGCGGCGTTCCAGGATGGGCAGTACCCCCTCGCCGAACCAGTAGGCCTCTTCGATATGTGGGTAGCCGGAGAGGATGAAGTGGGTGACGCCGAGGTCGGCGTACTCGATCAGGCGGTCGGCGACCTCTTCGTGTGAGCCGACCAATGCGGTGCCCGCCCCGCCGCGGACCAAACCGACGCCCGCCCACAGGTTCGGCGCGATCTCCAGTCGATCGGTGCGCCCGCCGTGCAGATCCAGCATTCGGCGCTGGCCTTCGGATTCGCTGCGCGCGAGACTGGTTTGCACGCGGGCGATTTCGGCGGGGTCGAGGCCGGACAGCAGTCGATCGGCGACGGCCCAGGCCGCTTCGGAGGTGTCGCGGCTGATGACATGAATGCGTAGGCCGTAGCTGAGTTCTCGGCCTTCGGCAGCGGCGAGTGCGCGGATCCAGTCGAGTTTCTTGCCCACCGCGGCGGGTGGTTCGCCCCAGGTGAGGTAGGTGTCGGCATAGCGGGCCGCGACCGGTCCGGCCGGTCCGGAGGAGCCGCCGAAGAAGATCGGTGGGATCGGGTCCGGATGGTTGTTGAGCAGGGCATCGCGGATCTGAATGTGGGTGCCCTCGAAGCTGATCGGCTCGCGGGACTCCCACAGGTCGCGCACGACGTGCAGGAATTCGGCGGTGCGGGCGTAGCGCTGTTCCTTATCGAGGAAATCGCCGTAGGCCTGTTGTTCGTGCGGTTCGCCGCCGGTTACCACATTCAGCAGCAGGCGCCCGCGGGAGTGACGCTGGTAGGTCCCGGCCATCTGCGCGGCCAGCGTCGGGCTGACCAGTCCGGGGCGAAACGCCACCAGGAACTTCAGCGTTTCGGTGGTTTCGACGAGCATGGCGGTGGTCAGCCAGGCATCCTCGCACCACGCGCCGGTCGGGGTGAGGACCGCCTCGAAACCGTTGTCCTCGGCTGCCGCGCCGATTTGGTTGAGGTAGCGTAGCGAGGCCGGTCGGTCACCGGACATCGAAGTGCCGTGACCACCGGCGATCAGGCCACGCGAATCGCCGTAGGTGGGCAGAAACCAATGGAACGACAGTGACATCGACAACTGCTCCTCGCCGGTTCGGATGCCGTTTTCAAGCACGGATGACCGCGATGCTGCCAGCGTCGCCGAGCGCTGTCACCGGTTGAAATCTGCGTGGTTCTTACCCCCTACCAGCGTGTTTCGATCGCAGTGCGGATAACTGGTGAGCTGACATCGGGTCCGCGCGATCGTGGGGTGATGACATCCATCGACGCGAAATCCACCACAGACTCCGACCTGGATGCGATCTTCGGACCGATCTTCGACCGCATCGCGCAGGGCGCGGTCGAGCGCGAGATCGATCGTCGGCTGCCCTTCGAGGAGGTGGGCTGGCTGCGCGAGGCCAAATTCGGTGCGCTGCGGGTCCCGGTCGAATTCGGCGGCTACGGCGTCACGGTGCGACAGCTGTTCCGGTTGCTCATCGAATTGGCCGCCGCCGAATCGAATCTGCCGCAGGCGTTGCGGGTGCACTTCTCCTTCGTCGAGGACCAGTTGCTCGCCGAACCGGGGGAGCACCGTGCGCATTGGCTGCAGGCCGTGGCCGGGGGCACGCTCGTCGGCAATGCGATCACCGAGCCGGGCGTCGGCGCGGTCGACCATTACCGCACGCGGCTGACCAAGGATGGTGATCGGTGGCTGCTCAACGGCACCAAGTACTACAGCACCGGCTCGCTCTACGCGGACTACATCCTCGCGGCGGCCGATCGCGATGGTGAGCGGGTCGGCATACTCGTCGACGCGAATGCCGACGGCGTTCGCCAGCACGACGACTGGGACGGCTTCGGGCAGCGGCTGACGGCAAGCGGTACAACGGAATTCGCTGATGTCGCGGTCGAGCCGGAGCGCATTCTCGGACCCGGCTACGGCGCGCCGGGACCGACTTACGCGACTTCTTACCTACAGCTGGTCCAGCTGTCGGTGCTTGCCGGAATCGCGAAGCGAGCCGAGCGCGATGCCCGCGAATGGGTGGCGGCACGCACCCGCGGCTACACCCATTCGGCCGCCGATCTGCCACGCCAGGATCCATTGGTGCAGCAGGTGATCGGACGACTCTCCGCGGCCGCATTCGCTGCCGAAGCCACTGTGCTCGCCGTCGCCGATGTGCTCGACAAGGTGCTCGCGGGCGGTGCGCAGGACGAAGAGTCCATCGTGGCAGCGGAACTCGCCGCCGCACAGGCACAGCTAGCGGTCATCGATCTCGTATTGCCTGCCACCACACTGCTGTTCGAGGTAGGCGGCGCATCGGTCGTTTCCGAGCAGCTACGCCTGGACCGGCACTGGCGCAATGCCCGCACCATCTCGGTGCACAATCCGGCCATCCAAAAGGCGAGGGCGATCGGCGATTATCTGCTGAACGGCACCCAGCTGCCGTTCGCGTGGAGCGCGGGTGAGCGCACGCCCGCCACGGGAGAGCAGCAGTGACGCGCCGCATTCGCTTCAACGCATTCGATATGAACTGCGTCGCCCACCAATCACCCGGTCTGTGGCGACATCCCGACGATCAATCGCATCGGTACAAGGAACTGAGCTACTGGACCGAGTTGGCAAAGCTGTTGGAGCAGGGGCGTTTCGACGGCATCTTCATCGCCGATGTGCTCGGCACCTATGACGTGTACGGCGGCAACGATATTGCCGCGCTGCGTCAGGGCGCCCAGATTCCGGTGGCCGATCCGCTGCTGCTGGTCTCGGCAATGGCGGCGGTGACCGAACATCTCGGGTTCGGTATCACCACCGGAACCGGCTTCGAGCACCCCTATCCGTTCGCGCGTCGGCTTTCCACTCTCGATCACCTCACCGACGGGCGCATCGGCTGGAATGTGGTGACCGGCTATTTGCCATCGGCCGCACGGAATTTCGGGGCAGACGACCAGCTGGACCACGATGAGCGCTACAACCAGGCCGACGAATACCTGGAGGTCCTGTACAAGCTGTGGGAGGGCTCATGGGAGGACGACGCGGTGGTTCGCGATGCCGCGCACGGCATCTACGTCGACCCGGCGAAGGTGCATCACATCGGCCATCGGGGTACGCACTATCAGGTGCCGGGTATCCATCTCTCGGAGCCGTCGCCGCAGCGGACGCCGGTGATCTACCAGGCCGGTGCATCACCGCGCGGTGTGCGCTTCGCCGCCGAGAACGCGGAGGCGATATTCGTCGCGGGGCCTTCGAAACGGATTCTGGCACAGACTGTTTCCCGCATCCGTGACGCACTCGAGGCGGCGGGCCGGGATCGGTATTCGGCCCGCATCTACGCACTGGCCACGATCATCACCGACACCACCGACGAGGCGGCGCACGCCAAACGCGAGGAATACCTGTCCTACGCCAGCGTCGAGGGCGGGCTGGTCTTCATGTCCGGCTGGATGGGCATTGATCTGTCGAGCTATGAGCTGGACGATCCCATCGGCCAAGTGCAGAGCAATGCCATTCAGTCCGCTGTGGCCGCCTTCCAGGAATTCGACGACGACGGCCGGGAATGGACCGTCCGCGATATCGGCCGCTGGGCCGGGATCGGCGGTATGGGACCGGTTTTCGTCGGCTCGGGTGTCACGGTTGCCGACCAACTGCAGGACTGGGTCGCCGGAACCGACCTGGACGGCTTCAACCTGGCCTACGCCATCACCCCGGGCAGTTTCGAAGATATTGTGCACCATGTGGTTCCGGTGCTCACCGAGCGCGGCGCCTACGCCGCGGAATACACACCGGGCACTCTGCGAAACGCCTTGTTCGACAGAGGAGATCGGTTGCCGCAAGAGCACCCCGGTGCTCAGTATCGCGTCGGCGGGGCATTGTCGACGGCGCTGCCCGATGCTGTATCGCGGCCGGGCGCCACCGTCACAGTCACTTAATCGAGCGAATTCAGGAAGGCCTGGGCGATGGATTCCAGGCCTTCCCTGTCGATATCGTCGAAGCGGTTGGGTTGCGGACTGTCGAGATCGAAGACGCCGACGAGGGCATCGTCACGCACCAACGGAACCACGATTTCCGAGCGAGTATCGGCATCGCAGGCGATATGGCCTGGGAATGTGTGTACGTCGGGCACCAGTTGCGTTTCCCGGGTCTCGGCGGCGGTACCGCAGACACCCTTGCCGATGGCGATGCGCACGCAGGCCGGTTTGCCCTGGAATGGTCCGACGACCAATTTCTGTCCGTCGTAGAAATAGAATCCGACCCAATTCACCTCGGTGAGCGCATGGAAGACGAGCGCGGCCAGATTCGCGGCATTCGCGATCCGGTCGGTCTCGCCCGCGACCAGCGCCTCGACTTGTGCGACGAGCTGACGGTACTGTTCGGACCGGTCACCGGTCAGTTCGGAAACAGTGAACGACATGGCCGAATCCTAGAACGGCCACGACCGGTGGCGCGCACTGCGATCGCGAATTCCACGTCACCCCATTGATTCTCGATGATCGCAACACTGCAATCTACGCGGCCCTGGACGGACCATGATTGGCATGACATCGCAGAATTCCCGCTCCACACGTTCGGCCGCGGTAATCGGCGCCGGTCAAACCGGCGTCACTGCGGCACTAGGATTACTCGACGCCGGATTCGACGTCACGCTCTACAGCGACCGCGATCAGCGTTCGTTGCGCGACGATGTACCGGCCACCGGTACCGCGCTCGAATTCGGGGAGACCCAACAAGCCGAATCCGCACTCGGCCTGGATACCTACACCGGCCGCGCGCCCCGGCATACCGGGCTCAGCGTCCGCATCGCCGGACCCGAGCGCGAGGAATTGATCCAATTCGACGGTCATTTCGACGGATATGCTGGAGTCGCGGTCGATACCCGTTTGAAGGCCGACGAACGGCTGACCGCGTTCCTGGAACGCGGCGGACGTTTCGTCGTCGAGCAGGTAACCCCCGACAAACTCGACGCCATTGCCGCGACCGCCGATCTCACGCTGGTCGCCACCGGACGCGGCGGCCTGTCCGACCTTTTCGCGATCGACCGGACACGCACACCGTACGACGCACCGCAACGGTCGCTGCTCACCGTCACCGTGACCGGGATCGGCCACGACGAAAGCGTTTTCGCGCACCGCAGCCGAGCCGGTGGCGCGCACAGCGGCTTCTCCATCTTCGCCGAGCAAGGCGAGGGCTGGTGGGGGCCGTATCTACACAAGGACGTGGGCCCGAGCTGGGCGTTCCTCGGCTGGGCGCGGCCGGGCAGCGAATGGGAAAGCCGGTTCGCCGCAGCGGATTCAGCCGAATCGGCGCATCGGATCGTGCAGGATCTGTACCGCGATTTCATCGATTGGGATCTGCCCGAGGTGCTCGAAACCCGGGTGATCACAGAGGATCCGCATTCCTGGCTCAAAGGTGCGGTCCGGCCGGTGGTCCGGTCCGGAGTCGGGCGCACTGCCGGTGGCCATGTGGTGGCCTCGCTCGGCGACACCTCGGTTGCCTACGACCCGATCGCGGGGCAGGGTGCGCAGAGCGGGCTGATCCAGGCGCAGCGACTGGTCGCGGCGGCCGCCGTGCACGAGGGTCCGTTCGACGAGGACTGGATCGGCGCGCAGTACGCGGCATTCCTGGCCGCGCGCGGAGATGCGGCGAATAAGGTCACCCGATTGTTCCTCGGCGATCCGGAATTGGCGGATATCGGCAATCAGCTCTTCGCCGCGGCCGCGGTCGAACCGCGCTTCGCGAGTGCGCTCGTCGGGCTGCTGCACCGCCCGCAGCCTTTCCTCGGTGTCGATTCGCTCGACGCGGCCGCCGAATTCATCACTCGGATCACCGGCGAGGATGCGGCGGCACTGCTCGGACGGTTCACTCCGGCCGGTCGGTTCAGCCGATCCGGATACAGCCTCGCCAACGCCTGATCGCTACACCGATCCGATCGCACAGATTCAAACCCTCCTGCCGGTGGGCTTGCGGTGCTGGAGTGGAAGGGGCGCATGGTGCGCCCCTTCCTGGCGATAGACGGTTCCCCGACACCAATGGAGTAAGCATGACCACAGAGCACATCGCCGATCAGATCCGGTTCGCCTACTGGGTGCCGAATGTCAGCGGGGGGCTGGTCACCAGCGATATCGAACAGCGCACCAGCTGGGACTTCGAGTACAACAAGAAGTTGGCGCAAACCGCGGAGCACAGCGGTTTCGATTACGCGCTGTCCCAGGTCCGCTACACCGCCTCCTACGGTGCGGAATACCAGCACGAATCGACTTCATTCAGCCTCGCGCTGCTCGGTGCCACCGAGCGGCTGAAGGTCATCGCCGCGATCCATCCCGGACTCTGGCATCCGGCCGTGCTGGCCAAATTCGGCGCCACCGCCGATCACCTCTCCAATGGCCGCTTCGCCATCAACGTCGTATCCGGTTGGTTCGCAGGGGAATTCACCGCACTCGGCGAGCCATGGCTCGAGCACGACGAACGGTACCGGCGCAGCGCCGAATTCCTCGAGGTGATCCGCAAGATCTGGACAGAGGATGATGTCAACTACGGCGGCGATTTCTACCGCATCCGCGATTTCACGCTGAAGCCGAAGCCGCTGAACACCCCCGAACGTCCGAACCCCGAACTGTTCCAGGGTGGGAACTCGACGGCGGCGCGCCGCAATGGTGGTCGCTACGCCGACTGGTACTTCTCCAACGGCAAGGATTTCGACGGCGTCACCGAACAATTGGATGAACTGCGCACCATCGCCCGCGACACCGAGAAGGAAGCGCGCGACACCCTGCGCGAAATCATCGAGAAGGCGAACAAGCCCGCGGTGGAAGGCTTCCGGGACGCGGTGCAGCAGGCCGGTGCGTCCACGAAAGACCGCAAGGGGATGTGGGCGGATTCGACGTTCGAAGATCTCGTGCAGTACAACGACGGATTCCGCACCAAGCTGATCGGCACACCCGAACAGGTCGCCGAGCGCATCGTCGCCTACAAGGAACGCGGTGTCGACCTGATTCTGGCCGGTTTCCTGCACTTCCAGGAGGAGGTCGAGTACTTCGGCGCGAAGGTGCTGCCACTGGTCCGCGAACTGGAGGCCGCACGCACACCCGCCACTGTGGGGCACTGATGACCGCCGTCGCCGCCGATCGGATCGAGTCCGCAGCACACGCGTATTCGGTTGCGGCACAGCTTGCTTCGGAGTTCGCCGTCGGCGCGGCGGCCCGCGATCTCGGCCGCGAGCTGCCCTTCGCCGAGGTGGATCGACTCGCGGCGAGTGGGTTGCTCGCGATAACCGTGCCCGCGGACTTCGGGGGCGTGGATCTGGCGCCGAGTGCGGTGGCGGAGGTGGTGCGGATTCTGGCGGCCGCGGATCCGAATATCGCGCAGATTCCACACAGCCACTTCATATACCTGAACCTGTTGCGGCTGGCGGGTGCCGCTGATCAGCAGACGCGCTACTTCGGGCAGGCGCTGGCGGGTGCTCGGATTGCCAATGCGCAGTCCGAACGTGGCACCGCGACTGTCGCCGATATCGCGACGACAGTGCGGCCGGTGGGCAATCGATTCCGCATCGATGGCGTCAAGTTCTACTGTACAGGTTCACTTTTCGCGGATCTGCTCGCGGTGCTCACCCGGTTGGACGATCCGCAGGGGCACAGCGGACTGCCTGCGGGGGAGTACATCGCGTATCTACCGGCTGATACTCCGGGCGTGCGAATCATCGACGACTGGAACGGCATCGGTCAGCGCACCACCGGTAGCGGAACCATCGAATTCGCTGAGGTGCTCGTCGAACGAGATCAATTGATCGCCCGTTCGGCGGCGGTGCACGCGCCCACCGGATACGGTGCCTATGCCCAACTGCTGCATGCGGCGATCGACACCGGCATCGCCCGTGGTGCACTCGGTGCCGCAACGGAGTTCGTGCGCACCTCGAGTCGGCCGTGGTTCGAATCCGGTGCCGAAAGGGCGATCGATGACCCGCTGCTGATCCAGCGTTTCGGTGAGCTGTCGGTAGCCGTGACTTCCGCCGAGGCCACGCTCACCGCCGCCGGTGTGGCCGTCGACGCCGCGATTCGTGACGCCGAATTCGTCGCTCCCGCATCACTTGCCGTGGCAACGGCCAAGGTGGCCGCCGATCGCGCGGCCAACGAGGTATCGGCCGCATTGTTCGAGGTCGGCGGAACACGCAGTGCCGCAGCTGATCTGAACCTGCATCACTTCTGGCGCAATGCCCGAACCCACACGTTGCACGACCCGGTCCGGTGGAAATATCAGCACATCGGCCGGGCATTACTGCACGAGACCGCGCCACCGTTGCACGGCGTGATCTGATCGAGCGAGGAGAGGATACGGAAGTGACAATTACCGTCGTCGTCGGGAATCCGAAGCCAGCCTCTCGTACCCTGACCGCGGCGACGCTGGTCGCCGCGGGATTACGTCCGGACGTGGAACCGGAGGTGATCGATCTGGTCTCCTTCGGCGCGAGCCTGCTGTCCTGGGGTGATCCCGAGGTCGCGGCCGCCGTTCGCGCAGTGGCTGATTCGGAGCTGGTGGTCTTCGCAAGTCCCACCTTCAAGGCCACCTACACCGGTCTGTTGAAGCTGTTCCTCGAACAGTTCGACGGCGGCACCGGACTGGCCGATGTGGTGACGGTCCCGCTCATGCTCGGCGCGGGCCCGGCGCACGCACTCGCCCCGGATCTGCTGCTCAAGCCGGTGCTGGTCGAACTCGGCGCGACGGCGGCACTGCCCGGCCTCTACCTGTCGGACAGCACATTTTCCGAAGACGGCGCCATCGAGCGCTACACCGAACGCTGGCGCCCGGTCGCCGCGGCTCTCGCCTCGAAAGTGGCCGATCATGCATGAGCTCTTCGAATTTCCGTCCGGCGGCTCCGGCCTACGTCGTGTCTTCGCCAGCTTTCCCAGCGGTGTCGTCGCGGTATGCGCCGAAATCGAAGGTACGCCATACGGTTTGGCGGTGAGCACCTTCGTTCCGGTCTCGCTGGACCCGCCACTGGTGTCGTTCTGCGTGCAGAACAGCTCGGCGACGTGGCCGAAACTGGATACCGCCACGCACCTCGGGCTGAGCCTGCTCGGCACCGACCAGGAACACGCGGCTCGGGCACTGAGCAACCGCAACGGCAACCGCTTCCACAATGTGGATGTGCACCGCGGCGCGGCCGATGCGATCTTCATCGACGGTGCGACGGCGTGGATCGAGGGCGCGGTCGAAGCCCGCATCCCCGCGGGCGACCATACGGTGGTCATCCTGCGGATCAACCGGCTCGCCGCCCGCGCCGAGGCCGAACCACTGATCTTCCACGGCAGCAAGTTCCGCAGCCTGCATCCGCACCGGGAGATCACCGAGATCGCGAGCTGAGGGCTGCGACCGACTCGGGAGCGTCGCGGTGTTCGTGGATGCCGATGAGGGACTTCACACGCTGACGGTGACCAGTTGCCGGTCTTCCGCCGCGGACCGGTCGGTCGCGGTGATCGCGTCGCGGCGGCGCAGGCGCTGATGGGTCAACTGGAGCAGACCGATTCCAGCGAGGCCGCCCGCCGTGGTCGCGGTGCTGATTTCCCAACCCGGCGGGCGCCAGCTGACGGTGAGGTCGGCGGCTGTGGTGCCCGCTGGGATGTCGGCGGCAAGGAAGCTGCCCGCGACCTCGCGCGTCGGTATTTCACTGCCGTTCAGCGTGATTCGATAACCGGGCCAGGCGAGGCGGGCGAAGACGACTCGGCCGCCCGCGACCGAGGTGACCCGGATATGGTTTGTCAGATCGTCGCTCGTTGCGGACGAGGCGAACACGCCCCTGGCGTCGGCGACCACGCCGTTGCGCGTGGACAGCAGACCGTTTTCCCGCTCGAGCACCCAGATGAAGCGTTCGTGGCCCGGGTAGTCGACCCACTTCCAGCCGGGCGGCGCGGGCCGGTCGCGCTCGTCGGGATACTGAGCGCGTTGCAGCACCACCCGATCCACCTTCATCAGGTCGACAATCGTTCTGCCCGTTGACGGTTCGGTGGCGAAGGCGCGTCGGTAGGCGTCCGGGCAGGTGCTGCCGTCCCAGGCGAGGCACAGCAGCGCGCTGAACGCGGCGTGGCCGATGGGGGTGTAGCCGGTGACGTAGTCGAGGCCGACATTCTTGGCGTAGCTGCCGATGGCCAGCGATCCATACGCGCCGGACAGGCTCCGGTCATCCGGGTGCACCAGCACCCGATCGGCGAGTTGCAGTGTGACGCCGTCGAAGTCGGGGAAGGCGGCGGCCATCGCCGAACGCCGCTCCGGGAATTCGTAGGACATCGGAGTCGGCGGCGCGCCACGCACCTGGGCGTAAGCGATCGGGAACATCGCCGCGATGGACAGCCCGCAGGCGAGCGCGGTGCGCCTGGTGTAGGCGAGCCACACCACCACCGCGCCGATCGCGGCGACTACTACGACGGCGAGCAGATGGCGCACCACCAGCGCGGGCGCGGCCGAGACCGACCGCGCGAACAGCAGCCCGAGCAAGACGGCGGCGGCGGTGCCGCGGCGCTGCCATGACGCGAAACTGCCATAGCGACTGAGCAATACACAGACCAGTACGAGCAGCGCGATGGCGAGCATCGGCAGCACTCTGGCGGGCCAGCGCAGCGGGCCGATCGCGCCGGGGCCCGCGGTCCACATCAGCACCGCGGTCGCGAACAACGCGACGCCGCTGAGATCGCATGCCGCCTGCGCGGCCGCCTTCCAGTCGATGAAGGCCAGCGCCGGAATCAGGAACCATGCGATGTAGACCATCGGCAACGGCTGGACGTGTCCCCACCACGCGGTGAATGCCGGTGTGGTGCTGGGCAGGCTGGCGTTCAACGACTCCGACCACGGGACCGTCAGGAACGGATCATTGTGGATGTGTGCGCTGCCACGCCAGGTCGCCTGCGAGGACAGAATTCCGGGCAGGTTGGCCGCCGCGGCGGCGAGCACGGCACAACCGGCCGCCAGTGCGAGTCGCGCCGAGGGCGCCCAGCGTCGTTGATAAATGATCTCGCCGATCGCCACCATCGCGATTATCAACCCGGATTCGACTGCGGGAAAGGCATATTGGATGGTCAGTGCCAGGTACAGGAAAACGAAGACCGGTATCGGTCCGCTGCGGCCGCGCGCGTAGTGCACCGCCGATGCCCACGCGTGCACCAGCCACGCGGTGCCGGTGTGCGAGGTCATCCAGCTGGCTTGGTCGAAGAACAGGAACCAGCCGCTCAATGGAAACGCGACACCGGCGACCGCCGCCCACTGCGACCGCGCGCCGTAGGCCCGACAGATCCGGAATACGCCGAGGGCGGCGATTATCGAGAAGACCAGCTTGACCGCCGTTGCGTACACCGCGAGGTTGTCCATCGATGGGGCGAGCAGATAGATCAGCAATTGGGGCGGGTTGTAGAGCCCGGCCTCTTCGAGGGAGTAGTTGCCCGACATCCATTCCGTCGGCACGAGCGCGGGAAAACGTCCCTCCCGCAGCCGCGTGCCGAGTTCGACCCACATGGGCGCGTACTGCGCTTCGGTGTCGTCGGTGTAGTAATGCCTGGCGTTCGCCAGCAACACCGCCAGATATCCGGCGATCACCCCGATCGCGGTCACCGCCCCCCAAATAAATCTGTCTCTTCGTGAATCGGTTACCGCGCTTGCTCCCACGAGCGCGGGACCGTAGCGGAATCGGGTTAACAGAGCAAGACGAGCTGCCGTCCGACCGGTCCGCCCGCAACAGATTCGTCAGGTCGGGCGGGGTGCGGTTCCGCCTGGGAAGGTGGCGGCGCGGACGCCCGCGTATTCGGCCTGGACTTTGTAGTAGCGGTCGGTGGGGCCGTAGGCGGCGTAGAAGACGAAGCCGCGGGTTTCGGGGGCGGCGAAGGGGGCTTCGGCGACGAAACGGGCCAGGACCGGGTCGAGATGGGTTGGGAAGCTCGATGGTTCGCAGCGCACCGGGAAGCAGATGCGCTCCATGTGCGATGAGGTCCAGGAGAAGGTGCGGTAGAGGTTGAAGGTGCGGGCGAGTAGGGCGAGTTCGGTGTCGGTCGGTGCGGTGAAGTCGAGTTCGGCCAGGATCCCGGTGATATCCGCGGGCGCGAGATGGCCGGGCTCGAAGACGTTCGAGTAGAGGTTCATCGTGCGGGCGTCGAAATCTACTGCGAGAATCCCGATTCGGCCGCCATATCGGGACAGATGGTCGGCGTGCGCACGTGCCGACTCCGGAATCCCGGCGAAGCCGAGAACCCGCTCCACGCTGAGCAATTCGGGAAAGACCAACCAGATCTTCTGCACCCCACCGGCCAGGGCGAGATCGACACCCGAATTGACCGGAACCTCGGCCGCGATCTCGGCGAGCAACTGCTCCATCGGATGTCCGGTGTAGGTGAGAAGTCCTGCGGCACAGAGCTTCTCGATGAGCTCGGTCGGCCCGCCCCGGTGCATCACCCGGGCGTTGACGTCGCGCTCACGCACCGGATGCGTGGTGGTGCGCACGCCGACGACGGAGCTGGTCCACAGCTCAGCGAGGGTTTCCAGCACCGGATCCGCGATCGCGGGGTCGTAGCGAACCTCGGCCAGGCGCGCATACTCTTGCAGATCCTTCCGGAGTCGATCGAGTGTCCTTGCGCTCATGAGGTTCATCGTCGCGGAAACGTCGGCCCGATCGCAGCACTTCGCATGATCTCGTGGCCGGGATTCATGGAGTGGACAGCCTGTCCCATTGCATGCGCGGGTCTTCATTGGGGAAGTCGTTGCGGATGGTGACATAGGACGTGCCTGCGGCGTAGGGCACGCTCAGTTTGCGGTCATCGAGCTGGGCCTTGTAGATCTCGGTACCGGTGTGGTCCGGAAAGAGGACGTATTCGACGGTGAAGTTTTGTTTGTAATTCTGTTGATCGCAGATGCCGAGGAAGGCTAAACCCCAACCACCCGAGGCATTTTCGATGCACCGATGTTGGCCTCTCGAGTTCACCTCGTAGGTGCTGAAGGCGACAGTGTCCGACCCGGTGGTCGCGCGCAGCCACCACTGGCGCCGATCGTTGGCGTCGCAGGGGGCGAACCGGGCGGTGCCGGTGATTCCGTTGGCGGGGTCGTCCTGGGTCGTCGCGCACATGCCGGTACCCCGGTTGTACATCAGCCAGTAGGCGAACTCCGCGTGCGCTGTCCCGGCGGCGCCGACCAGGCTGGTGACTGCCGATGCGGCCAAGGCCACTGCGGCCATCCTGACCGCGGAAACCGTTGTGCTGGAACGTTTCATCTGTGTCTCCTGATCTGTGCGTTACCGGCGGCGGCAGAGAGAATCCTTTCCCTCGGGCGTTTCACGACGATTTCAACGGCGTCTCACCGGAGCTTGCCTGTCACGCGTCCCTGCTGTGCGCCCCCCGCTGCGGTAGGTCCGCCTGTGGCTTTGAACTGGAAACTGGAAGCTTCGACCAGCGAGGTCGTTACAAGCTGCCGCCGAGCGGCTGCTCGAGGGGAGCCGTTCGAGGATCGAGGACCGGCTCGGAGCCGGAGATCCCGAGGTATTGAGCATGTGGGGATCGCGAAGAGGGCCGCGCCTACACAGACCCGCTACCACCCCCAGGTGCATGAGACGGTGCGGCAACTGGCGCGCGACGACGTCCGCAGCACGGAAACGATTCGCGGATTCGCGGCGTGGTGCGGGATCACCCAGTTCTGATCTCGCCGGAGTTCTTCAAGCTCCCCGGCGGGGCCGCCAACTCATGGCACCGAGCGTGTAGGAATTCTCCCGGCGCTCGGGGAGGTCGCCGGTCGAGTGTGATGCCCGCTCCTCGCATCGGGGAGGAGCGGGGCGGTTCACAGTCGAGTGCCGTTGACCACTAGGGCAACATCGATGTTGTTGCGGGTGGCGTTGGAGTATGGGCAGACCTGGTGTGCCGTCTCGGCAAGTTCGATTGCCTGATGGCCGGTGAGTGACGGCAGCGAGATCCGCAGTTCGACGCCGAGCTTGAAGCGGCCGCCGTCGATCGGGATCAGGGAGACCGACGAGTCGATCTCCGCGTCGTTCGCCTCGAGGTTTCCGCGCCGCCCGAGCAGGGCGAGCGTTGTGCCGAAGCAGGCGGCGTAGCCGATTGCGAAGAGTTGTTCGGGGTTGGTTCCCTCGCCGTTCCCACCCAGCTCTTTGGGCTGTCGCAGGTCTAGATCCAGCCGTCCGTCGGAGGTACGTCCTCGGCCGTTTCTTCCCCCGGTGACGTGCGCCTCCGCCGTGTAGAGCGCCTCGGTCATCCTGAACTCCCTTCCTTGGCTACCAGTATATGAACTTGGCACTTTCAAAATAGGAAGTCAATGGGTAGTTCAAAATCGGGAAGTGCGGAGTCTAGAATGAGGAAGTGGACCAGCGAAGTTACAACCAGTACTGCGCGACCGCGCGCACCCTCGACCTTGTCGGCGAGCGCTGGACACTGCTGTTGATCCGCGAACTACTGACCGGGCCCAAGCGATTCGGCGACCTCCAGGCCAGTCTGCGCGGCCTCGGCACCGGTCTGCTGGCTGCTCGTCTGAAGCACCTGGAACGGGAGGGGCTCGCGCACAAGGTCATGCTTCCGCCGCCCGCCCGTACCCCCGCGTACGCCCTCACCGAGGCCGGTGCGGAACTCGGAGCGCCGATTCTGGGACTGGCCCGATGGGGTCTGAAGTGGGCGATGGGCGAACGGCGCGAGTCCGAGACGTTCCATCCGGGGTGGGCGGTGCTCGGCCTACGGGCCTGCTTCGATGCCGAGGTCGCCGCCGGTCTGCGCGCGGTGTACGAGTTCCGGATCGACGACGAGGTCTTCCACGCCCGGATCGACGACGGGACGATCGAGGCTCTGCACGGACCTGCCCAGCACCCTGACGCGACCATCACGATCAGCGAGGAAGCGTTCCTCGACGTGACCAGCAATGGGCTGACCTTCGCCGATGCGATCGAGACCGGTGCCGCGTCGGCGTCCGGCGACAGGGAGGCCTTGCGCAGGCTGAAGGGGCTCTTCCGATTGCCACCCCCGCGTTCCCGCGAGGTGGACCTGCCCCGTCCCGATCACGCGTAGTTGCACCGCTGGAGCTGTCGCATATCCGATGACCTCGCTTTCGACTGCGTCGCGGTGGATGCGGAGGTTCGCGGAGCAGCACATGGGACAAGGGAATCGGCATGAACAGGTTGGACCGATCAGGCGTCCAGGTCGGTGGCGACGAGTTTCGCGACGAGTTCGAGGGCATTGGGGTCGTCGCTGGTGACGATGACATCGGTGCCGTAGGCGGCGCCGAGGGTCATGATCATGAGGGCTGAGCCTGCGTCGACCGGCTCGCCACCGACCAGGGCCAGGGTGACATCGGCGCCGGAGTCGGTGACGGTTTCGGCGATGATGTTGGCGGGGCGGGCGTGCAGGCCGATGGTGGAGGCGACGGTGACCGTGGTGCTGGCCATGGGGTGATTCTCCTTGGGTGAGAGGGGATTTCAGGCGGTGGCGAGGGCGGGGGTGCGTGGCTTGATGAATTCTTTGGCGGCGGTGACGCAGAGGGCGGCGACCGCGGTGCCCGCGACGAGGGCGGCGAGGAACCAGACGATGTGGCCGACGGCGAAGAAGACGAAGATGCCGCCGTGCGGAGCGCTGAGGGTGGTTCCGGTGGCCATGATCAGCGCGCCGGTGACCGCGCCACCGGCCATCATCGACGGGATCACGCGCAGCGGGTCGGCGGCGGCGAAGGGGATCGCGCCTTCGGAGATGAAGGATGCGCCGAGAAGCCATGCGGCCTTACCATTTTCGCGTTCGGCCGTGGTGAACAGGCGGGGGCGCAGGGCAGTGGTCAATGCCATGGCCAGCGGCGGGACCATGCCCGCGGCCATGACGGCGGCCATGATGCGCAGCGAGGCTGGGTCGGTGACCGAAAGTCCTGCTACGGCAAAGGAATACGCGGCCTTGTTGACCGGCCCGCCGAGGTCGAAGCACATCATCAGGCCGAGGATGGCGCCGAGGGCGAGGGCGGAGGTGCCGGTGAGGCTGTTGAGCCAGTTGGTGAGTCCGCTGGTGATCGCGGCGAGCGGCTTGCCGAGGAAGATGAACATCGACGCGCCGACTATCAGTGACGCGAACAGCGGGATGACCACGACCGGCATGAGTCCGCGCGCCCATTGCGGGGCAGGCAGTTTCGCCACCCACAGTGCCGCGAATCCGGCGATCAGACCACCGACGAGGCCGCCGAGGAATCCCGCGCCGACGAATACGGCCACCGCACCGGCGGTGAATCCTGGTGCGAGACCCGGCCGGTCGGCAATGGCGAAGGCGATATATCCGGCGAGGGCCGGTACCAGGAAGCTGAATGCGAGCGAACCCAGTTGGAACAGCACCGCGCCGAGATAGGTCGGTAGGCCGCCGTCGGGCAGTGCGGTCAGCGAGTTGTCGAGCACGATCTTCTTGGCGTGGTCGGCGATTTCGTAGCCGCCGAACAGGAATCCGAGCGCGATGAGCAGGCCGCCCGCGGCGACGAACGGGATCATGTAGCTGACGCCGGTGAGCAGGATCTGGCGCAGCCGGGTACCCCAGCCGAGTGCTGCCGGTGCCGAATCGCCTTCGGGGCGTGTGGATCCGGCGACCTTTGCCGCTGCGGGGTCGAGGGCGGCGCGCAGTGCGTCGGCGACCATGGTGTCGGGCTCGTTGATCGCGCGCTTGACCCCGGACTCGACAACCGGCTTGCCCGCGAACCGTTCCCGGCCGCGCACCCCGACATCGGTGGCGAAGATGACCGCGCTCGCGGCAGCGATGGTTTCGGCACTCAGCGGGGTGCTGCCGCTGGAACCCTGGGTCTCGACGTGCACCGTGACTCCCGCCCGGTCACCGGCGGCGACGAGCGAGTCGGCGGCCATGTAGGTGTGGGCGATGCCTGTCGGACAAGCCGTGACCGCGACGATTGTTCGCCCGACGACCGCGCTCGACTCGTCAGCCGAAACGCCGTCGGTCGCACTCTGCGATGCGCTGACTCCAGCCGCAGTGGTTGCGCCGATCGAAGCGGCTACTGGGGCGGAAGCGGCGTTCGAAGCCGCCTGGGACGCGGATACACCGTCGGTCGCAGCGGGTGCGGCCGCACCGTTCGAACGTGCCAGGGACTCAGTTGCTCCGCCGGTCGCAGCTGTACCGTTCGACGCCGCCTGAGCCGCGCGTGTGTCGCCGGATGCGGTCCCAGCTGTACCGTTCGAAGCCGCTTGGGCTGCGGACACGCCGCCGGACGCGGCTGCACCAGAAACCGCGTGGGCCACGGGTGCGCCGCCGGGCGCGGTCACGGCTGTACCGTTCGAAGCAGCTGCGGACGCACCCGCGTCACTCGAAACAGACTCTGTCGCAGCCTTTTTAGGCGTCATCGCAGGCTTCTGCGCAAGCACATCCGTCACCAACGCAACTACCTCATCTGCGTTCGCGGCCTCCCGCAACGACCGCACGAACTCCGGCCGAACAAGCGCCCGAGCCAGACTCGACAGCAACTTCATATGCTCCGCACCAGCACCTTCCGGCGCGGTAATGAGGAATACCAGATCCGCTGGCCCGTCAGCAGCACCGAAGTCCACCGCGGGCGCCAACCGAGCGAATCCGAGCGACGCACTGGTCACCGCCGCATTCCGGCAGTGCGGAATCGCGATCCCACCGGGAAGCCCTGTCGCGGACTGTGATTCGCGCGCCAGCGCCGCGTCGCGTAGCGCCTCGGCGGAGGTGGCCCGCCCATTGTCGGTGAGCCGCTGGGCGAGTGTCGCGATCACCGTCTCCTTGGCGGTGCCGAGGTCGGTATCGAGGCTGATCAGCTCGGTGGTGATGATCGAATCAGGGGAGTGGGCCATCGCAGTGTCCTTCAGCGACTGTGCAGGGATTCCAACGTCGTGACGGCCACGGCGCGGGGGTCGGTGTGGTGTGGTCCGGGCAGCCCGGTCCCCGGCAGCGCGGCGGCGGCGCTGCCGTAGGCGACGGCGCGGCGCAGCCGATCCGGTGCGTCGAGCCCGTCGAGATCGGCGAGCAGGTATCCGGCCAGCGCGGAATCGCCTGCCCCCACGGTGCTGCGCGGGGTAATGGCGGGTGCGGTGGCATGCCACGCACCGTCCGCGGTGACGAGTACGGCTCCGGACGCGCCGAGCGTCGCGAGGACGGCACCGACGCCGCGAGCGACCAGTGTGCTCGCCGCACGCGCGGCGGCGACCGGATCCTCCAACTCGGCGGGGTCGCCGTGGGTGAGCTGGGCGAGCTCCTCGGCATTCGGCTTGAGTAGTTGCGGCGCAGCCGATTCCAGCTCGGCGGCCAGTGCGAGCAGGGGAGCGTCGGAGGTATCGACCGCGATCCGGACGTCGCGCAGCCGGTGCAGCAGATACGCGTACCAGTCCGTGGGAACTGCGGGTGGGAGGGATCCGGACAGCACGACCCAGCTCGCCGTATCCGCGAGTGCATCGAGCTGATTCGCCAGTGCGGCAAGGCATTCGGCGGACAGCGATGATCCGGGTTCATTGATCTTCGTGGTGGTCCCGTCGCGTTCGGCGACGGTGAGATTGGTGCGCGCCGGGGTGGCGCACGGCACCGCGCGATGCTCGATATCGGCATCGGTGAGCATGCGCAGCAACGGATCACCGGCATTGCCGGGCAGCACCGCAATGGTCTCGCACCCGGCGGCGGCGATCACCCGGGATACGTTGACCCCCTTACCGCCGGGCTGCGACAGCGCGGTCTCGGCCCGGAGTACGGCGCCGCGCCGCAATGGTTCCCGCAGGTTGACGGTGCGGTCGATGCTGGGATTCGCGGTGAGTGTGACGATCATGCGGTGACCACCTCGATGCCGTACTCGGTGAGTTCGTTGTGCACCGAAGGGAGCAGCCCGGTATCGGTGACCAGCACATCGAATTCCTCGACCGAACCGAAGCTCAGCAGATCCTCGCGCCCGACCTTCGTCGCATCGGCGACCACTACTACTCGGTGGGCGCTGGCGATCATGGCGCGCTTCACCGCCGCCTCGTCGGGATCGGGGGTGGACAGTCCGTGGCCGATGGTCAGGGCATTGGTGCCGATGAACGCCACATCGACCCGCAACTCGCCGAGTACTCGCAAGGCCTCCGCGCCGACCGCGGCCTGCGTGACACCCCGCACTCGGCCGCCGATCAGATGCAGCCGCACTCCGGCGAATCCACTGAGCCGGGCCGCGATGGGCACCGAGTTCGTCACGGCGACGAGCTCCCGATCGGCGGGCAGGGCGGCGGCCACCCGCGCGGTGGTGGTCCCGGCATCGAACAGCACGCTGCCGCCGGTCGGTGGCAGATAATCCAACGCCGCCTTGGCGATTCGGTCCTTCTCGGCGGCGTGGGTGTGTTCGCGCTCGGTGGTGCCGAGTTCGATCGCGGTGAGCGCCGCAGCGGGCACCGCACCCCCGTGCACCCTGCGGATCAGCCCCATCCGATCGAGGACCGCCAGATCTCGGCGCACGGTTTCGGTGGTGACCCCGTACTGCTCGGACAGATCGGCGACCGATACGCGCCCGCGTTGCCCGACCAGGGCGGCGATGGCCTGCTGGCGCTCCTCTGCGTACATCCGGTCCTCCGATTGGCAATGTGTGTTTATGTTGTTTTATGCCCGTCTGTGTTGCTTTGTCAAGAGATTTGAGTAGTCTGGATCACAACGAGCCGAGCTGAGTAATCGGTCGCACTCACTCGACATCGGCGTGGAGGAGGAATCGAATGTCCGGATCACCGCAGGCCGCAGGCGCTGTGAAGGTTGCGCGCAGCGCCATGACATTGCGCGGCACCCCGGCGGTGCCCGGAATCGCCGCCGCGCCAACGGTGCGTCCGGCGCCGCGGATTCGCGTGGACCTTCGTGCCGAACCGGTCGCCGAGTCCGATCGGGCATCGCAACACGAGGCCTTCCTCGCCGCGACATCGGTGGTTGCACGGCGCTTGCGCGAGCGCGCCAACCACGCGAGCGGCGCGGCCGCGGAGGTGCTCGTCGCGAATGCCGCGATGGCGGCCGATCGTGGCTGGCTCAATGCCGCCGAGAAACTCATCGCCGCGGGCAGTCCCGCCGCCGTCGCGGCCACCGCGGCCACCGATCAGTTCGCCGAGGTGTTCACCAAACTCGGTGGGCTGATGGCCGAGCGCGTCACCGACCTTCGCGATGTCTGCGACCGGGTGGTGGCCGAGCTGGCCGGTGTGCCCGAGCCGGGAATCCCTACGCCCGCCAGGCCATCGATCCTGCTCGCCGACGACCTGGCCCCCGCCGATACCGCCGGGCTGGATCCGAATCTCATTGTCGGCCTTGCGACTTCGCGCGGCGGCCCGACGAGCCACACCGCGATCATCGCCCGCCAGCTCGGCATCCCGTGCGTGGTCGCGATCGCCGGACTCGACAATGTGCCAGCCGGAGTGCACGTGCTGATCGATGGGGCGGCCGGGCAGGTCGCCATCGGTCCGGACCCGGAAACCGCAGCCCGCGCCGTGGCCGAATATCGCGCACAGGAATCGCGCACGGCGGCCTGGACCGGTCCGGGCGCGACCGCGGATGGGCATCGCGTCGAGATTCTCGCCAACGTCCAAGACGCGGCCGGAGCCCGCGCGACACTCTCACAACCGGCCGAGGGCATCGGCCTGTTCCGCACCGAATTATGTTTCCTTGATCGCGAATCCGAGCCCAGCATCGCTGAACAGGCGGACATCTATCGCGAGGTCTTCGACGCCTATGCCGGGTCGAAGGTGGTGATCCGCACTCTCGACGCCGGTTCGGATAAGCCACTGCGTTTCGCCGACCATGCCGACGAAGCGAACCCCGCGCTCGGTGTGCGCGGCATCCGCATCGCCGCCCGCGACAGCGGAATCCTGGACCGCCAACTCGACGCGATTGCCCAGGCCGCCGCCGACCGCACGCCCACACCGTGGGTCATGGCGCCGATGATTTCCACTGCGGCCGAAGCGAAATCGTTCGCCGCCAAGGTGCGAGCGCGCGGACTGGTCCCCGGTGTCATGATCGAGGTCCCCGCGGCCGCCCTTCTGGCCGAGGCAATTCTGGAACACGTCGACTTCCTCTCGATCGGCACCAACGACCTGGCGCAATACACTATGGCCGCCGACCGCATGTCCGCCGACCTCGCCGCACTCACCGACCCCTGGCAACCCGCAGTCCTGGCGCTGGTCGCCCGCACCGCGGCTGCCGGTGCGACCGCGCACAAGCCCGTCGGCGTCTGCGGCGAAGCCGCCGCCGACCCACTATTGGCTTGCGTCCTAACCGGATTCGGCATCAGCTCGCTCTCCGCCGCCGGTGTCGCGGTAGCCGCCGTCGGAGCCGCGCTCTCCGCCGTCACCCTCGACGACTGCCACCGCGCCGCGGCCGCCGTCCTGTCGACCTCCGACCCGGACAGCGCCCGCACCGCCGCCCGCGCCGCCCTGCAGTCCGCCGGATGATCGATGGTTGCGCAACGATTGCCATGAGTGCCACTTCATGATCCAGCAAACTCGAGCGAAACGGTCGGGGCGGTTGCGGCGATCTGGTGAATATGGCCACCGACACCATGAATCTCGCCGAGCGTCGTCAAGCGATCCGACGACTCGTTGCGGTCTGCCACGTCGTCAACAAGCTGGTCGAGCTAGCCGAGATGGAATCATCCGAACCGCTGATCGCGCAGGCGCACACCACGCGCCGGGTGCTTCAGGACCTGGTGCTCGACCTGGTCGCGATCGAGCCGCGAACCGGAGTCTGAGCCGGAAGCGGCGGGCCCCAGTAAAAGTTAGCTGTCAAGGCGACGGCCGTGATCCGCTACCAGGGACTGGGCAGGCATCGGCTGCCGCGGCGACAACCTGTGGTTCGCGCGAGATCGCAGGACGTTCCCCTCGCTCCCAGCCCGCGCCCGTCACCGGTTCGGCCGCAGCCAGAACAGCGAGCTCACCGTCGTCGAAAACCCTTCCGCGACTGAGGAATCGAAACCCTTCGGGCGACTCCAGACTGAATCCCGACCCGCGACCCGGCACGACATCGAGGACGAGCTGGGTGTGCTGCCAGGCAGCGAACTGCGGCCCCGAGATCCACACCGGCGCGATATCGTCGGGCTCCGGCGCGGTAACCGGCAACTCGTCGACCCGCAAACGCAGATCGAGCAATCCGAGCAGCACATCGTGATCGCCGACTATGAATTCGCCTGCGGGATAACACATCGGGGCCGATCCGTCGCAGCAACCACCGGACTGGTGCAGCATCAGCGGGCCGTGCAGCCCGCGGAGGCGACGGAGCAGGTCCATCGCCGCCGCGGTGGCGCGCACGCGCCGGGGGACTGCGGCCATCAGAAGAAGCCTTGCGCCTTCGACGCGTAGCCGACCAGCAGGTTCTTCGTCTGCTGATAGTGGTCGAGCATCATGCGGTGGTTCTCCCGGCCGATGCCGGACTGCTTGTAGCCGCCGAAGGCCGCATGCGCCGGGTACTGGTGGTAGGTGTTGGTCCACACCCGTCCGGCCTGGATATCGCGCCCGGCCCGGTATGCCACCGAACCATCGCGCGACCACACGCCCGCGCCGAGTCCGTAGAGGGTGTCGTTGGCGATCTTGATGGCTTCGTCGTAGTCCGCGAACGAGGTCACCGAGACGACAGGTCCGAAGATTTCCTCCTGGAAGATCCGCATCGAATTGCTGCCCGCGAAAACCGTTGGCTGCACGTAGTATCCGCCGGACAGATCGCCGCCGAGGTCGGCGCGCTCGCCACCGGTCAGCAGCGTCGCGCCCTCGCCCTTGCCGATTTCGAGGTAGGACAGGATCTTTTCGAGCTGATCGTTGCTGGCCTGCGCGCCGATCATGGTCTCGGTATCGAGCGGATCGCCCTGCCGCACCGCCTTGGTGCGCACTACGGCCGCGGCCAGGAATTCGTCATAGATATCGGCCTGGATGAGCGCGCGCGACGGGCAGGTGCAGACCTCCCCCTGGTTCAGCGCGAACATGGTGAAGCCCTCGAGCGCCTTGTCCTGGAAGTCGTCATTGGCGGCGAGGACATCGCTGAAGAAGATATTCGGGCTCTTACCACCGAGTTCCAGCGTGACCGGGATCAGGTTCTGCGACGCGTACTGCATGATCAGGCGGCCGGTGGTGGTTTCACCGGTGAAGGCGATCTTTTTGATCCGCGGGCTGGAGGCCAGCGGCTTACCCGCCTCGACACCGAATCCGTTGACGATATTGACCACACCGGGCGGCAGCAGATCACCGATGAGGCCGATCAGGAACATGATCGAGGCCGGGGTCTGCTCGGCGGGCTTGAGCACGACCGCATTACCGGCGGCGAGCGCGGGCGCGAGCTTCCAGGTGGCCATCAGGATCGGGAAGTTCCACGGAATGATCTGGCCGACCACACCGAGCGGCTCGTGGAAGTGGTAGGCGACGGTGTCGGCGTCGATCTGCGACAGCGAACCCTCTTGTGCGCGAATGGCTCCGGCGAAGTAGCGGAAGTGGTCGATGGCCAGCGGGATATCGGCGGCCAGGGTTTCCCGGATCGGCTTGCCGTTGTCCCAGGCCTCCGCGAGGGCGAGCGCGTCGAGGTTCTCCTCGATGCGGTCGGCGATCTTGTTGAGGATGAGGGCGCGCTCGGCGACCGAGGTCTTGCCCCAGGCGGGTGCGGCGGCGTGCGCGGCATCGAGGGCGAGCTCGATGTCTTCGGCGGTGCCCCGCGCGACCTCGCAGAACGGCTGACCCGTTACGGGAGTTGGATTTTCGAAGTACTGCCCCTTGACGGGCGCGACCCATTCGCCGCCGATCCAGTTGTCGTATCGGGTCTGGAACGACATGGCGGCGCCGGGGGTGCCTGGGCGGGCGAAGACGGTCATCGAATGCTCCTCGATCTGCTGACTTTTCACGTCAGGTGTGATCCGGAACACTAGAAGCGCCCATGTTGCACGACAGTTGCAAGAGACTGGTCAGATGCCCAATTTGCGGTCGAGTAGTCGTAATTGTGTCTTCACCTGGGCATACAGCGAGGACTGACGGTCCAGCGAGGAGAGGTAGGCGGTCCACGCCGCAACGTCCTCGCGCCCGTCGGCCGAACCGGTCCAGCGGGCGAGCAGGCGGCGATCACCGGCCGTCAACAGGGCCGCGCGCAGGCGTCCGCGCAATTCGACGCGCAACTCGGCGATACCCGGTGCGAGCGAGCGGGGCAGGATCGGGCCGGGATAGGCGCGCAACGCCGCCGACGTATCGCCGCGCGCGAGTGCACGCCGAACCTCGTCGACATCGGTATCCAGATCCATCAGCAGCCGATAGGGGCGGGAGCCGAGACCATTGGCGCCCAACATCTTTCGCACCCGCGACATCTCCGCGCGTACCGTGACCGGATCCAGCTCGGATTCGTCGAGCAGCATGGCGAGATGGTCGGCGCTCAGTCCCTCCGGGTAATTGGCCAGCAGCAACAGGATTTCGGCATGGCGCTGCGATAGACGGATGCGCTCACCGTCGCGGATCAGCGTCGGCCGGGCCGGGCCGAGCGCCTCGAGGCGTGCCGTCGTCGACACGAGCGGTTTCGGCGCGTCCAGCATGAGCAGCCGCAGTTCGGATTCCGCGGCCGATACCGTCGCGCGGATCAGTGACAACACCTCCGGCGCCGCCACGCGGGGTCCGCCGGTGATATCGATGGCGCCGATGATCCGGCCGCTGCGCGGATCATGTACGGGCGCAGCCGAACAACTCCATTCGTGCACCACGCGACTGAAGTGTTCGGCCCCGAAGATCTGCACATGGTGATCGAGGGCGAGTGCGGTGCCGGGTGCATTGGTGCCGACCCGGTCCTCACTCCAGTCCGCACCCTCGACGAAATTCATGGCCAGCGCCCGGTCCTTGACCTTCGAATCGCCCTCCACCCACAGTAATCGGCCCTCGGCATCGCTGATCGCGACGAGTAGTCCGGCCTCGGCGGCATCCTCGACGAGCAGTTTGCGCACCACCGGTCGGATCAGCGCGGTCGGATGGGTGGCCCGATACCGTTGCAGTTCAAGGCCATCGAGGTCGACACCGGCGCCGAAGCGGTCCGGATCGACGCCGTTGCTGCGGCTGCGCCGCCAGGAATCCAGGACCACCGGCCGTACTGGATCGATCGGCAGCCGCTCGTCGCCTTCGATGAAGCAGCGATGCGCGCAGGACACCTGTCGCGCCAACTGCGCGAGGTCGTCCTCCGGTCGAACGGCCACCCAGGGGTTGCCGTGCGCTGCTGTGCTCAATCGCCGTCCTTCGTGTCGTCCCTACCTACTGTAATGCCGGTCACATGTCGTATGGCCAACGGTGGGGCGCTCGGTACGCGCGGACCGGGCCGCCGACGTACGCTGGCTCTGCTCTGCGCAGGCGGCACGGATGCGCCTGCGGTCGCGCACCATGCTCATCGCTTCTGCTCAACGACTGGAGTCACGTCTCTTGACCACGCCAGAGTCGGCAACCACCACCCGCCCCCGCCCTGTCCCGCACGGCTCGCCGATCGATACCAACGGCCCCCGAATCTCGCTCTACTCAGCGGAATTCGCCGCGAACCCGCACGAGGCGTATCACGAGATGCGGAAGAGATATGGTTCGCTGGTGCCGGTGGAGTTGGCGCCGGGTGTACCCGCGACTTTGGTGATCGGCTACTACACCGCGCTGCAGATCCTCAATGATCCCGACCATTTTCCGCACGATTCGCGTAGCTGGCAGCAGGGTGTTCCCGAGGACTGCCCGGTGCGGCCGATGCTCGAGTGGCGTCCGGCGGCAATTCGTTCCGCGGGCCTCGAGCACACCCGCTACCGGGAGGCGACCGTCGCGGGTCTCGGTGTGGTCGACCTGTTCGCTCTGCATACCACCGTCGAGCGGATCGCCGCTCCGCTGATCAATACCTTCTGTGCGGAAGGCGCGGCGGATCTGGTCGGGCAGTACGCATTGCCGCTGGCATTCACGGTGATCAACGCAATACTCGGCTGCCCGCAGGAGATCAGCCAGCGTGCTGCGGCTGGTATGGCCGCATTGATGGAAGGCGGGGATGCGGCCGTCGAGGGCAACAAGATGGTCATGGACGCGATGTTCGAACTGATCCAGCTCAAGCGCGACCAGCCGGGCGACGATATCGTCTCCGGATTGCTCGCCCACCCGGCGAAGCTCGACGATCCGGAGATGATCCACCAGGTGCTCAGCCTCTTCGGCGCGGGTATGGAACCGACTCAGAATTTGATCGTCAATACGCTGCGACTGATGCTGACCGACACCCGGTTCGGCGGCGGCATACTCGGCGGCACCATGTCCACGCGCGATGCGTTGGATGAGGTGCTGTTCACTGATCCGCCGCTATCGAACTACTGCATCACCTTCCCGAAGCAGCCGGTTTTGATCGAGGGCTCGTGGCTACCCGCGCACCAGCCGGTCGTCATCAGCATGACCGGCAGCAATAACGATCCCGCGATCACCACCGGCACATACACCGACAACAGCTCCCACCTGGCCTGGAGTGTCGGCCCGCATGCCTGCCCCGCCCGCTCGATCGCGACCCTGATCGCGCAGGACGCGATCGATCAACTCCTGGACGCCCTACCGGAAATGCGGCTGGCCATCCCCGTCGAAGAACTGGAATGGCGACCGGGGCCGTTCCACCGTGCCGTGGTCGCCCTCCCTGTTGCATTCCCCAAATCCCCTCCGCTGCAAGTCTTCTGACGCGCACTCGAATGTCGTAGCCGCGCGGTGGAGCGGGAACCCGCCGGTGGAGCCGCAACGGAACAGCATCCGTGCGCGGAGGCGAGGAGGTCGATACTGCTGATTCGCCAGAGACCGGGCGCGTACAATTTCCCTAGCTGGACGAACGTCTACTACGTAGGGTTCGACGCGCCCGGACCCGTGATTCGCAGCTGTGGGCAGTGTTATGGCCGATCGAATACACGCATTCGCCGATGACGTCCTGGCCGACCACGATGCCGTCGCCTTGGCGGCCATGGTTCGGTCGGGGGCGGTGAGTCCGAAGGAACTGGCCCGAGCGGCGATCGACCGCGCGGCGCTGGTGGAGCCGCAGCTCAATGCCATCGCGTACGCGAGTGTCGATCGGCCGCGATACGCGTCGGGGCGTGCCGGTGCCTGGTATGGCGTTCCGACGTTCGTCAAGGACAATGCCGATGTCGCGGGCATGCCGACCAATCAGGGCAGCGCCGCGTTCGTGGCCCGTCCGGCCGCTCGCGACGACGCCTACACCGCGCAGTTCCTCAGCATCGGGGTGACGGTGCTCGGCAAATCGCGGATGCCGGAATTCGGTCTGAACCCGACGACCGAATTCCAAGCCGCCGAGCCGACCAGGAATCCGTGGAATCCGGAGTATTCGGTCGGGGGATCCTCCGGCGGTTCGGCCGCCATGGTCGCGGCCGGTGTCGTGCCGGTCGCCCATGGCAATGACGGCGGCGGGTCGTTGCGGATTCCGGCCGCGTGCGCGGGACTGGTCGCACTGAAGCCGAGTCGATATCGGCACCTGGACAACGTTCTCGACAAGCATCTGCCGATAAGGCTCATCTCCGAGGGCGTGTTGACCAGGACGGTGCGCGATACCGCCGCGTATACCGCTGCCGCCGAACGGTATTGGCGAAATCCGGAGCTCGTGCCGATCGGCGAAGTGCACGGCCCGGCCGACCGCCGCCTGCGTATCGGATTGCTGACCACCGCCGGAACCGGCGCTGAACCGGATGCCGAAACACGCGGCGCGGTCGAATTCGCGGCCAAGCTGCTCGAACGCTTCGGACATCAGGTCGAGCCGATGGCTGTCCCCTTCCCGCCGCACCTCGCCGACGACTTCCTGTTGTACTGGGCATTCCTTGCCGATATGTCGGCCATCGGTGGCAAGGTCCTGCACGGCAGGTCATTCGATCGCCATGCGCTCGACGATCTCACGCGCGGTCTGGGTCGCTATCACCGCGAGCGCATCCTGCGCACACCGGCCGCGCTCTACCGGCTGCGCCGGGCGTATCGGATCTATGCCGAGGTATTCACGCGGTACGAGCTCGTGCTTTCGCCGGTGGTCACCCATGTGGTGCCGCCGCTGGGTTATCTCGATCCGAAGGTGCCGTCCGAAGAGCTGATCGAGCGGCTGCGGACGTATGTGGGCTACACCCCGATCGCTAATGTGACCGGGGCGCCTTCCCTATCGATGCCGACGCGCATCGGGTCCAGCGGTGTCCCGATCGGCGTCATGTGCAGCGCGGCCTACGGCGACGAGCGCACCTTGCTGGAGATCGGGTACCTGCTGGAAGCGGAGAACCCCTTCCCGCGGATCGACGTGGAGCCCACTACGCAGCAGGTCTGATTCCGGCGATCAGACGCCCAGTTCCGCAGCCGCCAGAGCGGTTCCTTCGATGCGGGCGCGGACCTTGGCGAAGGCGATCTCGCGGGAGGTGGAGGTGTGTCGTCGGCGAACGGCGAAAAACCGCAGTCGTCGCAGGTGCCGAGGCGATCGACAGGCAGGTAGCGGGCAGCGTTGAGGACGCGGTCGCGGACCTGCTCCGGAGTTTCGACCTGCGGGTCGATGGGGTCGGTGACGCCGACGAAGATGCGGGCGTCGGCGGGCAGGAATTCGGCGATGACGGCCAGGATTTTGTCGGGATCCGGCTCGCTCGCCAGCTGTACATAGAACGCACCGACCCTGAGCTGCAACAGTTTCGGCAGCAGTGCGGTGTACTCGACATCGAGAGTGTGCGTGGAGTCCTGATCACCGCCGGGGCAGGGGTGCACGCCGATTCATGCGCGTTCGGCATCCGAAAAGCGTTCCAGCACCGAGTTGTTCAGTTCGATGAAACTCTCGAGGACGCCGCCGCTCGGATCCAGCTCGAGTGAGAGCCGACCCTCGGTGAAATCCAGTTGGACCGAGTGTGCGCCCGCGTCGAGACAGCCGCGGATATCCTTTTCGGCTTCGTCGGCCAGGTCGGCCAGGAATGTTTCGCGGCCGTAGCCCTCGATGCCGTCGGCCGGATAGAGCAGACTCAGCGCGGACGGCGCGATCACCCGCCTGCTTCACGGGAAGCTGCGAATGTTGTTGCGCCGCATGAAGATACTGCTGCGCAAAGGTCTGGTAGCGGAACGGTCCCGCGGTGAGTCTCGGCAACTGTCGCTGATGTCCGTCGGCGAAGGGGATCACCGCGCCGTCGGGTGCCAGCCCGGCCAGCCCGGTGATGGGATAGGTGGCGAAACTCGGTTTGGACTGCTCACCGTCGGTGACGACCGGTGAGCCGAGGGCGGCCAGTTCGTCGATGGTTTCGGAGACCGCGCGGGCCTGGAGTTCGGCGAGCGCGGGTGCGTCGAGTTCTCCGGAGTAGTAGGCCGCCAGGAACGAGGAATGCTACCGATCGGCTCGGTGGGGATGCTCACGGCGCGAGTGTAGGTGGATCTGCGATTTGAAAGACCCGAATTGACTGCCCCGGTTGGAAATCGCAACACAAGACCTGGCGGAAGCCGGGCTCGGATGCTTCGATCATGGGTATGACCGACGACAGCGAGGTGCCACGCATTGTCTCCGCCAGCCGGGAGATCGCGGCCGGTGCGGATGAAATCTTCGAATTGATCGCCGATCCGGCGCAACAGCCGCGGTGGGACGGCAACGACAACCTGGCCGAAGCCCCGGCGGGCCAACGTGTCAAGGAAGTCGGCGAGGTCTTCGCCATGACCACCACGAAGGGCCATATCCGCGAGAACCACATCGTGGAATTCGAAGAGGGCCGCCGGATCGCCTGGCTGCCTGCGGAACCGGCGAGCGAACCGCCGGGCCACCTGTGGCGCTGGGAGCTCGAGCCGGTGGACGCGGCGCACACTCGGGTCACACATACCTACGACTGGTCGCGATTGGCCGACGAGAACCGGCTCCCGCGCGCCCGTGCCACCACGTCCGACAAACTCCGAGCGTCCATCGATCGACTCGCGGCCATCGCCGAAGGGTAGGCGTTTGCTGAACTTCGCTCGGTTGCGTGCCGAAATCCCAAGGCAGACTCGCATGCTCGCATCGCTCGTCGAGAATGCCGATCCGCCGCTGCCAGTGCCGGACTGCCCAGGATGAATCTCGCACAGCTGCCGCGCCACGTCGGCGGCTACCAAAGGCGTGACACAGTTCGCCAACCGGTAGCCTTCCGGTGTGCGGACCGGGAATAGTTTCGGCGGCCGGACATTCGGCGGCCAGGACCGCCTGCACCGCAGGCAATTGCGGCGGCATCTTACCGAGCGCGGGCGGAATCGTCGCGACGGGAATATGCTCGAAGTAGCTGGCTGGTAGTTGTAATCGGGGTCGTCGTGTCGCATATCGATCCGCTTTCCACGCAACGCGACCTCACCTCAGGGTTCGCGGCAGAGCTGGCCGCCGCCGGGTTCACCGATGCCACCGAGATCGGGCGTGGCGGATTCGGTGTTGTCTATCGGTGTGCCCAGCCCGCCCTCGAGCGCATGGTGGCGATCAAGGTGCTCACCGCCGATCTGGAATCGGAGAATCTCGAACGTTTTGTCCGCGAACAGCTCGCCATGGGCAAGCTGTCGGGTCATCCGAATATCGTCAGCGTTTTCGAGGTGGGCTCCACCGCGACCGGGCGGCCATACATCGTGATGCCGTACCACCCGCACGGCTCATTGGACACCCGCATTCAGGAGCACGGTCCGATCGGCTGGCAGGACGCCCTGCATATCGGGGTGAAGATCGCGGGCGCGCTGGAGACCGCGCACCGACGCGGCCTGCTGCACCGCGATGTGAAACCCGGCAATATCCTGCTCACCGAATACGGTGAACCGCAACTGGCCGATTTCGGTATCGCCCGGCTGGTCGGCGGCTTCGAGACGACCGCGGGCACGATCACCGGTTCACCCGCCTTCACCGCACCCGAGGTGCTGCAGGGCCATGTTCCGGACGTGACATCCGATATCTACAGCCTGGCCTCGACTCTGTTCTGCGCCAGCACCGGTCACGCGGTCTTCGAGCGACGCAACGGCGAGCAGCTGGTCGCCCAGTTCCTGCGCATCACCAAACAGCCGATACCGGATCTCGGTGAGGCGGGCCTGCCCCCGGACGTGACCGCCGCGATCGAAGGCGCGATGTCTCGCGATCGCGCGGAACGGCCTTCCAGCGCAGCCGAATTCGGTGCGCAACTGCGCGAGATCCAGGAGCGGCACGGCCTGTCGCCCGACGATATGCCGGTCCCGCTGCCCGCCGCCGAACGTGTCGGACATCGGCCGTCACCGACACCGACCTCCGGCCGCCGCCGTACCTCGGCGACCTCATCGACCATCACCCCACCCGTGCCCGCCACCCGCTTGCGGCCGCCGGTGGCCAACCGTCCACTGGTCGATCGCCAGCGCCTGATCGCAATGCTGCGCGACGGACGCAATCGCAGGCTCGCGGTTGTCCACGGCCCCACCGGATTCGGCAAAACCACCCTCGCGGCCCAATGGTGCGAGGCCCTGACCGCCGAGGGCGTCGCGGTGGCCTGGCTGACCGTCGATCACGACGACAACAATGTCGTCTGGTTCCTCTCGCATCTGATCGAAGCCATTCGCGCCGCACGACCTTCGCTCGCGCGCGAGCTCGGCGAACTGCTCGAGGAGCACGGGGACGAATCCGAACGCTATGTGCTGACCTCGCTGATCAACGATATCGACCGGCGCGGTGAGGAGCTCGTGGTCGTCATCGACGACTGGCACTGCGCCACCGATCCCGCCACGACTCGCGCACTGCGCTTTCTACTCGAAGGCTGCAGTCCCACATTGCATCTGGTGATCACCAGCCGCAGTCAGACCGGACTGCCGATGAGTTCCATGCGGGCCCGCGACGAACTGGTCGAAATCGGTCCCACCGCATTGCGTTTCGACATCGCGGAGGCGTATACGTTTCTGGTCGAGCTGGGCGGACTGGAACTGGATCGCGCCGATATCGAGGACCTCACCGAATCCACCGAAGGCTGGGTCGCCGCATTGCAACTGGCGGCACTGTCATTGCGCGGCAGCGACGATCCCGGAGAGCTGATCAGCCATCTGACCGGTCGACACCACGCCATCAGCGAGTTCCTGGTCGAGAACGTCCTGGATACCCTCGAACCCGGAACGCTCGACTTCATGGTCGCGACCTCGATCACGCCGCGGATCTGCGGTGAACTCGCCTCGGCACTTACCGGTGTACCGGACGGGCAGGCGATGCTGGAGCAGATCGAACTGCAGGATCTGTTCCTGCGCAAGCTCGATGACGGCAATTGGTTCCGCTATCACCACCTGTTCCAAGATTTCCTGCAGCAGCGGCTGGAACGCGATCGACCCGAACGGATCACCGAATTGCACCGGGTGGCTTCCCGGTGGCTGGCCGAGCATCGGCATGTCAGCGAGGCGGTCGATCACGCACTTTTGGCGGGGGATGAGCAGCGGGCCATCGAGATCGTCGAGCGGGACGGGATGTCGTTGCTGGAATACGGGCAGTTCGCCAGTCTCATCGGTCTGGTCAACAAGTTGCCCGCGACCATCATCGAAACGCATCCACGGCTGCAACTGGATCTGGCCTGGGCGAATATCCTGCTGCACCGGGCCGCACCGGCCGAACGCGCACTGCGCCTTGCGGAATCGACGCTCGATCACGCTGGACTCGACGAAGGCGGCACCGCGCGACTGCGGGCCGAAGCCGGTGTGGTGCGTGCGGTGGTCGCGGTGCGCGCGGATGCGCTGGCCGGAGTCGACGACATGCTCGCGCCGTGCTTTTTCCGGGCCGAGGAGCTGTCACCGTATGTAGTGGCGATCGGTGCGAATGTCGCCACCTTCACCGCGGGGTATCGCTACGACTTCGACGAGGCGCTGCGCATCCAGGAGTGGTCCGCACCGTATATGCGCCAGAACAAAGGCTTCTACAACAATATTCACGGCCTGTGCTTTCTCGGGCTGGCCGCGAGCCTGCAACTCGATATCGCCAGTGCTGAGCAGTATTTCCGCAAGGCGATGAAGGTGGCCAAGCAGTCCGGTGGCAGCCATTCCTACGGTGCGCGGCTGGCCGGATCCTTGCTCGGCGAATTGCTTTACGAACGTGGGGAAGTCGCGGATGCGGAGCGACTGCTCGACGAGGGCTACAAGCTGGGGCCCGAGGCGGGTGTCGTCGATTTCAAATTGGCGCGCTATGTCGTCGGGGCCCGTATCAAGGCATTGCGTGGCGATCGCGCGGCCGCGATTCGCCGATTGAACGAGGGTGCGCGCGTCGCGCGTTCGATGTCATTGCCGCGGCTGGGCGCAGAGGTCGAGAACGAGCGGCTGCGATTGGGATTGCCGCCGCATCCGGAATTCGGTCCGCTGCCAGTTGTCGACTACGGAAACCGCCGCGAGCCGATCGACGCGATCGATGAATTCACCGTTCTGTACGAGGAATTCACCGCGATCCGGCTGCTGCTCGCCGCGGAAGTACCGGAGAAGACCGAACTCGCCTGCGCATGGGCCCAGGAATGGGTGGATCTGCTCGAATCCGTCGAGCGGCCGAGGGAATTGCTCAAAGCACGCCGAATGTTGATCGCCTGCCTCGGCGCCGCAGGCCGCACCGATGCGGCAAAGACCTTGCTGGCCACGGTAACCGCCCAGTGCGCCGAACTCGGTTCGGTTCGCTATCTGCTGGACGGGGGACCACACGTCGTCGCCACACTCGCGGCCGTGCACGAAGATCAGGTCACCGGACGCTGGCGTCCCGAATGGCCCGATGTGCCAGCGGAATTCCTACTTGCATTGGTCAATGCTCATGCGACACAACGAATCTGATGCCATCACCTGGCCAGTAATTCGGTGATCTGCTCGACGGGCATAGGTTGGTGGAAAAGCCAGCCCTGCGCGCTGTCGCAGCCGAGCGATTCCAGCCGATCGGCCTGATATTGCGTTTCGACGCATTCGGCGGTGAGGGTGAAGCCGAGGGCATGGGTGAGTTCGATAATGGATTCGAGCACCAGCAGATCGGTGGCACCGGGGGATTCCGGGGTGCGGATGCAGCGGATGAACGGTCCCGCGAGTTTGACGACATCGAGCGGCAACTGGCCCAGGTAGGCGAGGTTGGAGTATCCGGTGCCGAAATCGTCGATGGCTATGTGGACCCCCGCCTCGGACAACGTGCGCAAGGCCTGAAGCGGGCGACCGGTGGTGTGCATGAACGCCCGCTCGGTCAGTTCGAGTTGTAGCCGGTCCGTTGGGATGCCGGTCTCGGCGATGACGTCCTGAACCCGATCCAGCCAGGTCGGGTCGGCGACCTCGGCGGCGGAAACATTGACGCTCACGATCGGCGTCCGGCCCGGAAACCGGTCGTGCCAGTCTCGGCTGTCGCGACACGCCCGTTCGAGCACCTGCGCGCCCAATGCGCCGATATGGCCGTTGTCCTCGGCGAGATCCACGAATTGCGCCGGGGCCAGTACGCCGAGGTGCGGATGCCGCCAGCGCACCAGCGCCTCCACTGCGACGATTCGCTGGTCGGTGAGAGCGACGATGGGCTGGTAGTCCAGGAACAGTTCGTCGCGGAGCAGGGCCGCGGGCATGGCCGCCGAGAGTTCGGCTCGGGTATGTTCGCGGCGGCCGCGATCGGCGTCGAAGACCGCGTAGCGGCCGCGACCCGCGGCCTTGGCCCAGTACATGGTGGTGCCGGCGGCCTGCAGGAGTTCATCGGCGGTGGTGTGTTCGGTGCGTCCCTCCATGACGCCGATGCTCGCGGTGACAGTGAGGTGGTGGCCGTCGATGTCGAAGGGTTTGGTGAATGCGTCGAGCATGTGCTTCGCGACCGCGGCCGCGTTTTCCCGGGATTGCGGTACCAGGATGACGAATTCGTCGTCGCCCATGCGCGCCACCAATTGGCCGGGGCGGGCGCAGGCGCGCAGGCGGGTGGCGGCCTGGATGAGCAGTTGGTCGCCGAATGCGTGCCCGAAGGTGTCGTTGACGAGTTTGAAATGGTCGAGGTCGATATAGCAGAGGCCGAAGTCGGCGCTCGGATCGGCGAAGGCGGCGGCGAGCGTGTCGATGAATTTCGTCCGATTCGGCAGGCCGGTCAGCTGATCGTGGTGGGCGCGGTATCGCAGCCGCGCCTCACTCGCGCGCAACTGTTCGGCGACGGCGCGTCGGGCGGCGATTTCGGCGGCGCGGACACTCTCCTGCTCGGCCAGCAGCCACGCCCGGAATGCGCGGATATACCCGTTTGTGAAGGCAGCCAGCAATTCGGGCAGTCGATCCGCTGCGATGGTGCCCGCTTCGGTGAAATGCGCGCTGAGCGCCGCGATGCTGCGTCCGAGCACCTCGTCGCCGACAAAATGCGACCGCGCCAACTCCGCACCCAACTCGGCCACCCGATCGGCGGATTCGGTTGTCTGCGTTGCTGTTTCGAACTCCATAGCCAGCCGCGTCAGCAGCATGCGCGCCTCGCCCGCACTCATCGGTACCACATGATCACGCCCCCACCTGTCAGCGCGGCAGTCCAGCGTCCGGTCAGGTCGCCGCGCGAGCCGTCTCCTGAACCGGGCCCGGCTTCCCAACCCATGAGACCTGATCTTACAGCGCTCTCCCGACCGATGACGTTGGGAGACACCGCCGTTCCCGGGGGTTCTGCCCGACGGGCGCAGCGGTATATCCAGTACCTTCGGCGGCGCGCGTGGTGGGGACGTCCGGTATACGATGGCGGCGGTTTCGCTGGTGTGGGGGCGATCGAAATATGCGCGGTACGAGAGGTTTTCATGACCAGACCGAGTTGGGCTCCCGAGGGTATCGATCTGGATCGGCCGAGTGCGTCCAGGGTGTACGACTATTTCGTCGGCGGCATGCACAATTTCGAGATCGATCGGCAGTTGGCACGACAGATCGAGGCGTTCACGCCGAATATCGCCGAGACCATGCGGGCGAATCGGGATCTGTTGCGGCGGTGCGTGCGTTTCCTCGTGGATGCGGGGGTGAGTCAGTTCCTCGATATCGGGTCCGGGATTCCGACGGTCGGCAATGTGCACGAGGTCGCTCAGGGGCGTGATCCGTCGGCGCGGGTGGTCTATGTCGATATCGATCCGGTCGCGGTCGCGCACAGTCGCGCCATCCTCGACGACGATCCGCGTACGGCGGTCGTCCAAGCCGATATCAGCCAACCGGATGTGATTCTGGCGGACCCGCAGGTCGCGAAGCTGATCGATATGGACCAGCCGGTCGCGGTGCTGCTGCTCGGGGTGCTGCATTTCGTCGCCGACACTGCCGATCCGCTCGGATGCGTTGCCGCCCTGCGAGATTCGGTCGGTCGCGGCAGCTTCCTCGCGATCACCCATGCCACCTCCGACGGGCAGCCGAGCGAAGTGCTGGAGGCGCAGAAACTCTCCGGCCGCACCTCGACCGAGATCATGCTGCGGTCCAAGGACGAGATCGCCACATACTTCGACGGGTGGTCACTGGTCGAACCCGGACTTGTGCATCTGCCGCTGTGGCGGCCCGACAATCCGGACGATATCGGTACCGCGCCCGAGGAATCCGGTGCTTACGGCGGTGTGGCCCGCAAGATCTGACCTCTACTGCCGCGCTACCCAGGCACGCTTGACGGCGCGCACCTTGTCAGTGCAGGCACCGATGCAGCGCCTGCACGACGAAAGGCCATGCGGTGGAATCGGGATCGATGAGTTCGAAATGTCCGATGCCCGGCAGTTCGACGAGTTCGGCGCCGGATTTCGCGCAGTACTCGCGCGCCATTTCGATCGGCAGGCGTTGGTCCCGATCGCCGTGTACGACAACGATGGGGATGTCGGCGGTGCCGAGCACCGATGGGTCGGTGGCGGCGTAGCGCTCGGGAAAGTCTGGTGGCCCGCCGCCGAGCAATTCGGCGACCGCGCCCTGGCCATTGCCGCGGTGATAGGCATCGACCAGATTCGCCGCAGGCGCTAAGGCCACGACACCGGCCACTCGCGGCGCAACCGCAGTGCGCCAAGCACTTTCGCTCGGCAGCCGATGCCGCAGTGCCGCCCACAACGCCAGATGTCCGCCTGCGGAATGTCCGATGTAGAGGATGCGGTCCTGGTCGATGCGGTCCGGCCGTGCATCTTCGATCAATCCGGGTAGAACATCGAGTGCTCGCGCGACATCGTCGAAGGTTGTCGGCCAACCGCCGCGGTCACCGACCCGGCGATACTCGAGGTTCGCAACCGCATAGCCCAGGGCGGCCAAGGCCTGCGCCTCCGGCCGGGCATGCTCGCGATCGAACTGCGCTCGCCAGAATCCGCTGTGCAGCACCACGACGAGCGGTGCCGGACCGTCCACTGCGGGCAGGTACAGGTCGGCCACCTGGTCGCGGTGCGGGCCGTAGGCGACGGATTCCATCGCTACAGGCTGAAGAAGATCGAACGCAGGACCAAGGCGACGATGAACACAACGGTGAACGCCAGGTCGATGGAGAGGCCGCCCAGTCGAACCGGCTGCAGGTACCGACGCACCGGGGCGATCACCGGTTCGGTCGCGCTGTGGCTCAGGTCGCGGGCGCGATCCACCCACTGGGGATGCCTGCCATCGGCGAGCACGCCTACCCAATCGAGTACCAGCCGCGCGAGTAGCAGCAGGATGAATACCGTCAGGGCTAACCCGAGCAAGGTGCCGATAAGGGTCATGTCGCACTCCTTCGTGGTGTCTACCAGTATCAACGGTCGGCACCGGCTGGGAAGTGTCCCATTCGCCGGGTTCTCAGCCGACTATCAGGTCGGTTAGCCTGTCCCGATGCGCCGACCGCTCCGATATCTGCCGCTGGCCGTCCTGTCGACCCTGACCTGGCTGCTCGCCACCGGGCCGGTCGCGACCGCCCAGGAGGCATCGCACCTGATCACCGTGCAGCAGTCGGGTGTGCTGCGCATCTGCACCACCGGCGACTACCCGCCCTACACCCTGCGCGAAGACGACGGCACCTACCGCGGCGTCGACATCACCCTCGCCACCGACCTCGCCGCGACCTTGCATGTTGTCCCGCAATGGATTCCGACCACCTGGTCCACCCTGACCGACGACTTCCTCGCACGCTGCGATATCGCCGTCGGCGGCATCTCCGACACCCCCGCCCGCCGTGTCGTCGCCGATTTCTCCATCCCCACATCCATCGACGGCAAGACCCCCGTCGTTCGCCGCACCGACGCCGCCGACTACGCCACCGTCGACCAGATCAACCGCCCCGAGGTCCGCGTGATCGTCAACCGCGGCGGCACCAACGAAGCCTTCGCCCGCACCAACTTCCCCGAAGCCCAACTCACCATCTGGCCCGATAACCTCACCATCTACGACCAGCTCGAACAACACAACGCCGACGTCTTCGTCACCGACTCGGTCGAGGGCCGCTACCGCCGACGCACCCACCCCACCCTCCAGGTCCTCCACCCCGACACCCCCTTCGACTCCGCCCCCAAGGCCTACCTCCTGCCCAAGGGCGACACCCTCTTCAACACCGTCGTCAACACCTGGCTCGAATCCGAAATCCGCACCGGCAGAAGCAATCAGCTGCTTGCCGACTGGATCGGCTGAGACTGAGGCGGGAACCCATTTGCAGTGCGTTCCGAATCGGCTCGCGGGCAGTGTCTTGTCAGGTGCGAGCCTCCGCAGGCCCTGCGATCTCGTTCATCAACATCCTGAGCGTGAGCGAATGCTTTTCCGGCGGTAGGGCATTCAGCGCCGCTCGCGCCAGCTTCACCCCCTCGACACGATCGCCATCGCGAACGAGCATCAACCCCTGATGCATGTCCAGGTGCGTGCGGAAACGTGGCAGCGAATCCGGGAGATCAGCTCTCGCTGCGTCCTGGGCCGCCACCGCTGTCCGTTCGTCACCCATTCGGGCGGCCAGCAGTGACAGGAAGACGTTTACGCGCCACCAGGGGACCGCGTAGTCGCTGGCCTGATCATCCGACCCGGACCGGTCGAATTCTCTTCGGCCGGTGTCGATCAGTCCGCGAGCTGTTTCCTTATCACCCTGAATAGCGACGGCGTGCGCCTTACCCCACAAGGCGTTGAGCCGACCCAAGCTCGGCCGGTCACTGATCGCAAGCGCTTGATCGGCGAACCGGCGAGCGACCGGCAGCGCGGCACCTTCGTAGCCCAGCGCGATTGCCGCGCGACCACGGACCCACACGCGAATATTGGTGTCGTCCGAGCGATCCGCCGCTTCAGCGGCCATCGAATACCAGTTGATTGCCTTTCGGCCGTCGCTTCCGGGAAATGTCTTGGCATACAACGTCATCAAGCGTGCAGCGACGGACCACATCCGTGGCGAGTCCAATTGCTGTTGCAGCACGATCATGTCCGCTGCCAGCCGACGTTGGATCTCAGCGGCCCCCGCGCTCATGTAATCGTGGCCGTACGTCACAAGCCGGTCTTCCCACGCTTCGATGCCCGGCCGCGCCGGATTCAACCGAGCCGAGAACCCTTGCGCCAAGAGGTCGGACGCCACGACGGGCGCTACCGAAGTCGCGGCTAGGTGACTGAGGAATTCGCGACGGTTCACGTTCGCCTCCAACAACTCAGGCGGACAATCCAGCACCGCCGCAAGATGACGCAACCAAAACGCCGAGGGCTCCATGGCGTTGGACTCCCAACGCCGGGATATGTACTCGCGGCTGATGTTGGCACCGGATACCTTGCACAGCTCATCGGCCAGTCGCCCCTGAGACCAGCCCTTAGCCAAGCGAAGTTGGCGGATCAGGTCGCCGGTCCCGCTGCTCATACCTCGATCATTCCCGCCTCCGCGTCAGGAGGAAAGCTGTACTGCCTCCCGTGGCACGAATGCCACCCCCGATGCCACTGCCCGGCTATCGCTACTACGAGAGAGTTGACACCCGGTACGCGATGCCACGGTCGTTGCCACTGCATCGCGCATGGGGCGGCCCGACATGGTTGTAGGCGGTACCCGGTGCCGAGTGAACCGACTGGCCCGTCGTGTCCCCGCCAACGGGTGCCCTGACCAACTGCAGCGACTAGGGGGACCAGACCGTGACTGCAACAGACCTACCGCGTCGAAACCCGTTTGTCGGACCACATCGGCCCGAGGCCCAGCGGTGGCAACCGCCACCCGCCGAAGTGATCGCGCTCTTTGTCGGTGCGGTCAACCGGTGGGCTGTTCGACCGACACCGAAAAATCGTTCCGGTGCCGGGGTGTCCAGTTCCCCCGGCACCGGGCGCACCAACGGGGAGGCATGATGCGCCGAGATGAGTTGCGGACCACGCAAACCAAGGACGGCCGCAAGGTCGCGGTATGGCAGTTGGTAGGGCGTGCGCCGCGTATCCTCCGCGTGCAGTTTCCGGCGGAGCATTTTACCGCCTACCGGTTGCCGTCGAAGACACCGTTCTACGGAGCGCAACCGGGAACGATCATGTTCGACGCGGACCCGGATCTGGCCGACGCCCGAGAGACGCTTCCTCAGCATGAGGACCTTTGGGACGCGCTTCGCGATGACTACTGGGTCGCGCTGCTTCGTGCACCGGACCTCCCAAATCCGTTGGAGGCGTCGCGATGTTTTCCGATCTAGTTCCGTATCGCCCGCAAGAAATCGCGCCATCTGTACGGGCGCTTCTCGCCACCTTCAACGCAGACACCCAGGACAAACTCGACGTTGCTCCAATTGATAGCGCACCGATCTACGAGGGCGCAGATGGTTCGCTGAGCCGAGTTGTCGACGGCTGGGTATCGGACTCGGATGCTGAACTCGACAAAGTCGACGTAATCACGAATCAGCCGACCAGCGTCAGAGATAGAGAAGTTAGTGCGACAGGGGAGGAAACTGCATGCGGTACAACATCTTTCGACTGAACATCGTCGCCAGTGCGCTCTGCGCCTTACTGATTTCTGGCGCTGGCGGCAACGTCGCGAGTGCCGGTTCCGGCGGACCATCGGTCACTGAGGCCAAGCGATCCATCTGCGACAATGGATTCGGCCCCTGGTCCACCCCAACCGTTCTACCGCCGAGGATCGAAGGCTATGGCTGGGCGAAATGCGACATGCCTTCCGATGGCGACCCGGGTCTCACACATGTCTACTACCTGAGTTTGCAGCGCCGGAACGCAGCGGGTGGTTGGGATTCTGTGGGTGAGCACATTCGAACGAGCCTGGTCCCGTGGGCACGCCAGACCTACACGGCTGGCGCGCCATGCTCAGCTGGATACTGGCGGATCTTCTCGTCGGTGAGCGGTACCATCCAGGGCAGGCAATACGGACCCATCGAAACCCCGTCCGAGCCACGGGTCGTCACAGCCGCCGAATGCGGATAGAAGGGGATGGCATGGGATTGCCGATTGGACAACGTTACGCCGACTACATCGGCCCGGTCAGCATGCGCGACCGGCTGACCGGCGTAGTGCATGCGGTGGTGCTGGCGCTGCCGCATCGGCGGAGGCTACATCCGCAGGACACCGGTGGCGGGTACCAGGGCGTGCGCCGCGAGTTCGGTCGCTGGGTGGTGCGACCGATGACCGGCCCCGGCTCGCGCCGCTGGGTCAGCAAGCCGCATTACGCCACTCGAGCCATTCCGGGCAACGATCTCAAAGCGGCCGAGGACTGGATGCTGGCAACTCTGGGAATCTGAAGCACAGCTGCTACTAACTGGATGGGCTGACACCTTCCGACTATTTAGTGGAACGGTTGTCCTGCCACCGCTGCACCGCTGTTTGCACGGCTGCTTCGTCTTCGAGGGCGTGGGCTCCGGATGCGCCTGCGGCGCCGAGGATCAAGTCACCGTCGGTGATCAGAACACCGCCTGCCCATGGGACGAAGTCGCCGCCGTAGAGGTGTTGGATGCTGTCTACGATCCCGCCGGGCAGTTCGATCTGGCCGGAGGGCCGCAGTGCAAGCAGTGCGGTGCGCGCCTTGGCCACCGCGATTCGGCTGGTCATAGGCATACCGCCGTCGCCTCGCCGCAGCGCGAACACCTCACCCGCGAGGTCGACAACTGCTACCGCCAGCGGCGGGAACCCTCGTTCCGCACCGACCGCAAGCGCGGTTTGCACCAACCAATCCGCATCGGCCGACTTCAGTCCCGGAAAGCGCGGGGTATCAGACACGACACAAAACTAACGACGACAGCCTCGGCCGTCAAAGGCAGCGCTCGGCGGTGTCGATTCTGGTTGTGGGCGTGGGCGATTCGTGCGGCGCTCGAGTCAGGGAGTTTCCGAGGACGGATCCTCGCCGGTTGTGGTGCAGGTCAGGATGGTGCGTAGGACCAGCTCGGGATCGTCGATCATCGGAACGTGCCCGACGCCGGGAAGAACCTCGAACGTGACACCGGGCAGGCGCTGCTGGGCGATCGTGCCATTGACCGCCACCGGAAAGATGCGGTCGGCCTGCGACCAAGCCACGGTGATCGGACAAGGTAGTCGCTCGAAATCCGCGATCGCATCTCGGGTGTTCAGTAGATCATCGGTGACCGTGCAGCCGAGCAGATCGGCGACGATGCCCGCGGCCGCCGATGCTTCGATGCGATCGCCGTGTTCGGCGATGACCCGCAAGGCCGAGCGCCGCACCAGCGATAAGCGCAGCGTCAACGGTGCGAGCGGCCTGGTCAGGCGGGCGAAGGCGACGTTGCGCGCGATGGTCGCGGAGGAATCGGCGTGCCCGGTGCCGCCCGCATCCCAGAATCCGGCCGGTGAAAGCGCACAGACCGTGCGCGCACGACCCCGGCGCGCCAACTCGACGGCAGTCCACCCGCCGAGTGAGTTGCCGACCAAATGTGCTGTCGCCCAACCTTTTTCGTCGAGCAGCCGTTCGACCTCATCGACAAAGTCGGCAATCCGCGCGGGCCGCCGCGACACCGCCGCTCCACCCCGGTGCCCCAGCGCCGTCGGCGCGAGCACCTGGTACCGGGCAGACAGCTGCGGAATCAACGGATCCCACACCCGCGCCGACATCGCCACACCGTGCAACAGCACAAGCGGCTCACCGCTCATCGGACGCGTCCCGCGTTGACGTTCATGGCCTGTCTCCTCGTCGATGTCGCCTCGGTATAGGTCTACATCAACGGGCCTGCGTGCGCCGAACGGCCGTTCGGAATCGAGGATTACATACGATAGCTCCTGGACTGCGCGCTGGTTACGGACCGCGCAGCGTGGGCTTGTCGCGCCTCAGCCGCCTGCGCCACGTCACGAGCAAGCTTGGCGTGCGCCTCCCTGGTGCTCAGTTTGTCCGCCGCCACCTCGCTGAGCCGGGTGAGCTGCTCGCGACGCAACCCATGCGCGACCGTAGTGCGTAGTTCGTAGTCGAGCTGGTCCAAACGGCGATGCAGCTCGGTGATCTGGTCGGCACTGACCTTCGCATGGTCGACACGCTCGACTTCCTCAACGAGATCGCGATACCGCATTTCCAGACTGAGCATTTCGTGGCCCTCCTCGCTTCCCCCGGCCGATCTGCCGCTATGAACCCAGAATACGGACCCCCGAGGGTTGCGACGAGCTATTGTTCCTCCCCTTGGGGCACTTCGTGTTTCAAGTTTGTGGGAGGGACGTGTCGGCATGCTGGGACCTGCAATATCCGCACTGGCCGTGCTGTTGGGAGTCGTGCTCGGCGGGTGGCTGACGATCCGGAATCAAGAACGGCAATGGCACCGTGATCACCAGCGCGAGTGGCGAGATATCAGGCTGTCGACCTACAACGAGTTCGCATCGGCTTACCGGCAGTATGTCGCCTTCGCGCTCGAGCCGACCGCACTTATCTCGGCCGTTCCGCATCCTCAGGCACCCGATGAGCTGATGCCGTTTTTCGACGAAGCCGGGCGGCCGTACAAGGAGAGACTCGAGTCCGCGTGGGTCGCCTTACGGATCGTGTGCAGGTCGGAACAGACAGTTGCGACCGGACTGCAAATACTCACAGCCGCACGTCAAGTCGCGGCAGCACGCGCGAACTATGGTGCGAGCGAAATTCCACCGAAGCTGTTCCAGCAGTTGTGGACGGCGCAGGACGAGTTCATCGCCGCCACTCGCGTCGAACTAGGGGTCGAGGGCGTGCGCCCGATCAACGAGCTCGAGTGACGACCCGCACGCGGCGCGACCATCGGATCAGTCACGGTCGGTGTGGACGACGTGGACGGGGACGTCGTCGGCCCAGGGGCACCATGTCGGCGACTTTTACTTTGCCACGCTCGAATTCGCAGGTGGCGGCGTCGACCAGGCAGTAGCGTATTCCGGAGGGCAACGAAATCTTATACGGGCAGCAGTTTCCGGCGATCACGGATGCGACGAACGATACGAGCACACCGAAAATCATCCAATGTCCGTAGCGCGAAGACGTCTGACTTCAGCTGCGATGAGGAAGTGGGTCGAGTTCATGCCCGGCGTGTCCGGTGCCGAAAATAATTCTGACGCAGATGATTTCACTACTTAACAACCCAACTGTTAATATGTAAGGCATGGGGGAGACGTTGGTGAAGCGGGCGTACAAGTACCGTTTCTATCCGACCGAGCAGCAGGAGCGGGAGCTTGTGCGTACGTTCGGATGTGTCCGCTTCGTCTACAACAAGGCGCTGGAGGCCAGGACGACCGCGTGGTACACCGAGCAGCGGCGCATCAACTACAACGAAACCTCCGCGATGCTTACTGGGTGGAAGAAAACCGATGACCTGAAGTTCTTGGGTGAGGTGTCGTCGGTGCCGTTGCAGCAGACACTGCGGCACCTGCAGGGCGCGTTCGCCAGCTTCTTCGATAAGCGGGCGCGTTACCCGCGTTTCAAGTCGCGGAAGAAGTCTCGCTCGTCGGCGGAGTACACGCGGTCGGCGTTCACTTTCCGTGACGGGCAGCTCACCCTCGCGAAGATGGCCGATCCGCTGAATATTGTGTGGTCTCGGCCGTTGCCCGAAGGTGCGCAACCGTCCACGGTCACCGTGTCGTGTGACAGTGCGGGCCGCTGGTTCGTGTCGCTGCTCACCGAGACCGTGGTAGCTCACCACCCGCCGACCGAGAGCGTTGTTGGTGTGGATGCCGGGATCACTTCGCTGCTGGCGTTGTCGACCGGCGAGAAGATCACCAATCCCGGGCATCAGCGGCGAGTACAGGCGCGGCTGGTGAAAGCTCAACGCGCCCTGGCCCGCAAGACCAAGGGGTCGGTCAACCGGGAGAAGGCTCGCCGGAAGGTGGCGCGTATCCACGCCCGTATCACCGACCGCCGCAGGGATCATCTGCACAAACTGAGTACTCGGCTCGTTCGTGAGAACCAAACGATCGTGATCGAGGACCTGCACGTGGCCGGGATGTTGGGCAATCGCAGTCTGGCGCGTGCGATCTCCGATGCTTCGTGGTCGCAGTTGCGTTCCATGTTGGAGTACAAGGCCGCGTGGTACGGGCGTGAGGTGATCGCGGTGGACCGATGGTTCCCATCGAGCAAAATCTGCTCGGCGTGTGGGTCGGTGAACGACACGATGCCATTGCATGTGCGGGAATGGGTGTGCCGGTGCGGTGTGACCCATGATCGCGATATCAACGCTGCGAGGAATATTTTGGCCGCCGGGCTGGCGGTGTCTGCCTGTGGAGGCGGTGTAAGACCAACCCGGCAGTCGTCGGCGCGGCGGTCGCCGATGAAGCAGGAAACCCGACCTGTGAAGGTGGGAATCCCCCACCTCTAGTCGCGGGGAGAAAGCCAAGAAGACGTTCCATTCCATCGACATTCGCGAATCCATCGATCCCCTTGGTGGCCAACATGATCAGCCAGCCACCGAGAACATAAAGACAGACCTTGCCGACATAGAACAAATGCAGCGCGACCGGCGTCCCGAATCCCACCTCGGCCCAGTGCCGCGCCATCGGCCGGATCCGCTCACTGCGAGTGCCCTTGCTCCACTCCGCCATATCGACCACAGGCAGGTCGGGTTCGAGAAACCCCATAAAGCACTCTCCGATTCGCCGACACCGGAGCACCGAGCCGAGTCACGGACCCCGATGTGCTCCGATACGTTGACAGCTCGACCATTAGCTGTCAATCACCAGTGCCGATGAACGAGACCGCCGACACCGGCCGAGACACCGATGTAGCGACCCGGCTCCCGCATAGTCGGCAGTCCTCGGCGAAGCGAAAGGTCAGCCAGCTATGACTGCTGGCCCTGACGCCTGATGTACGCGTCCTTCAGCCCCGCACCCGTGCGGTCGGCCATCCGCCGCGCCTGCTGTCCCGGCTCTGACGCGATGGCCTGCCGAGCGGCACCCACAGTCCGACGTCCGGCATCGTGGCCCAACTCGCGCAGTTGTTTGACCTGCTCCGATTCGCGCAACTGTCGAATGCGATCGTTCTCGGCGAGCCGTGCGACTTCCTGTTCGGCCGTCCGCGTTACCGCTTGTGCCATGTGGAATCCAGTCTGCGCCCCCTGGATTCCGCGCTCGATGAGCGCACCATCCTTGGCGGCTTCCCATGACCGTCGGTACAGCCCAGCTCGCCACCAGCTGAGCTGGGCAACCCCGCTGCCAGCGGAACTGGTGGCATGCGCCACCGATACGCTTCTCGGTCGATCCGCGAACTTCTCTGTGTGGTCCGGTGTCGATCGGCGGGCGTGGCCTGCCGCATCGGATCCTGTATTGGGGGTAGTTCGGATGATGAATCGGGTGGGTATTGCGGCATTGGCGGCGGTGTCCGGGTCGATGTTGGCTTTCGGGGTGGCGGGGGCGCAGCAGCCGGATCTGTCGAACGGGTTTCGGTCGCCGTCCGGAAATATGACCTGTGTGGTTGCCGATAAGGGCGCGGTCTGCGAGATCGGCGACCATTCGTATGCGGCGCCGGGCAGGCCGAGCAACTGCTATCAGGCCTATGGCGACCGCATCGTGCTGTTCCAGGGCGATCCGTCGCGGTTCACCTGCCACGGTGACACGATCCGCGACAGCAGTCTGCCGATCCTGGACTACGGCCAGTCCTTCCGGTCCGGCGAGGTGTTCTGCGAGAGTCGGACATCCGGCATGAAGTGCGCGAATACCCGTACCGGCCACTGGTTCTCGCTCGCGCGGGAGGACTATCAGCTGGGCTGATCGGGTGGTGACGGGACCGGATTGCGCACCCGGTCCCGGTTCCTTATCCGGAGATGGTTCAGAGCTCCGTATCGCTAAGCCTCGCCCGGCAGCGCTGCGTCACTATCGGTGGCAGGGCCGGTGAATCGTGTCGCACTTGCGGGGCGGGAATTGATTGGGCGCAGATTCGCGATAGCGCGTGTAAGCACATCACCAACATGCTGGATATCGGATTCGGTGATGCCGGTGAACATCTCGTCGGCGGCATATCCGAAAGTCGGGACAAGCTGGGGAGTCAGCCGCTGCCCTGCCTCGGTGAACTCGACGACGATCGCCCGGCGGTCGGTGTCGCTGCGGCGACGGTGCACAAGCTGCTTGATTTCGAGTCGGTCGAGCAGCCTGGTCATGCCCGCGGTATCGGTTCCCAGCGCGGTCGCCAGGCGGTTGGGGCTCGTTTCGCCAGCGGCCAGGTTGACCAGCAGTGCTGCTTGCTGCGTTGTGACGTCGTATTGGGCCAGATGGCGATCCAGCAAAGTCGTCAGCTCGCGAGCGGAGTCGTGTAGCAGGGAAGCGGTCCGCAGAACGGTAAGAAGTTCCATGCCACCAATCTAATTGCTTAGACAGTAATTGTCGCAACAGTCATCTGCTGTCGGTGGTACATGTGCCTGGGGCCGGACAACTCCGATGGCTGACTCTGGCGCGCCGCGCCCGCACACCCGCGGCCGAGCGGTGAAACTGTCGATGGTCAGAACGCGAGACAGGGAGGCGCCATGCACTGGGATCAGATGTCCGCAACGCCCGATGACCTCCGCGAGCGGGTGATGCGGGGGCGTCGAAGTGCCGGTCAACTCGGGGTGCTCGGGTCGATCATCGATGTGGCGGAGGGGCCGTGGCTCGGTGCGATGGATACCGATGGCCGGGGTGCTGCGGAGTTGCGGATGCATCTCGCCGGGCGCTTCCGCCTCACCGCGGTAGTGACGAGTGCCGGAAAGTTCGACCTCGTGCAGCTGACGGGACCGAGCGCGGATCGGGTGCTGTCGTCGAAGCCGTCGGTGCGGCGCGGGTGGGACGCGGATCAGCGCATGCCCAAACAGCCGGAGTGGCTGGATTACGTGGTGGGCTGGGTGATGTATGCCAGCGCGGAGATCGACCACCGTGCGGTCGTCGAGTGGCGGCTGGCCGGCGCCGACCGGAAATTGGCGGCGATGAACGACACGGTGGACAACCTGCGCGCTGGCCTCCGGGAACGCGAACAGTTGCGGGACGAGCTGGCCGCCGAGGTCGCGGAGTTGCGCAACGAACTCGAATCCCTCGCCGGGAGTTCATGATCGTTCCCATCGGTGGCAGATGGTCACCCGTCCAGACATACTCGACGCTTGACATGACAACGTCGGTGAAAGGTGTCCGGGGATGACCATCGGCACGCTGACTGCACTGGTACTGCTGGCCGCTGGCCTGCTCTTCGTGGTGGCCCTCGGCCTCGGGGTGTGGAAATGGATAGCGATGGTCGGCGCACCCGATGGACGGGCGCACCCCTACGTCGATATCGCCCACCGCTCGGCCCTGCTCTATTCGTTCGCGACCGCGATGATCGCGATCTTCGTCGAACTATCCGGCTGGCCCACCGCGGTCAACGCGACTGCCGCAACCGTGCTGGTCCTGATGTTCGTCATCACGATCGCCAACTACATCAACCACGGCATCCGCCGCGACACCGACAACCAGATGCACAACCCGCCGCCCGCCATGCGCTGGGTGCTGGTCGCGCTGATCGTCGGCGAAATCGGTGGATTCTGTGTCCTGCTGACGGGATTCGCTGCCGCGCAATTCTTTTAGTCAGGCGACCCGATCCAACTCCGAGTGGAGTTATTCGAGCTGATCGAGGAAACGCTGATGGCGGTCGGTCATTTCGCGGATCGTCCGCCGGGCACCCCGTGGTGTCAAGGGGTGCCCGGCGCGTCGAATACCTTGTGCCGCAATCAATTGCGGCACACAACCTACTGTGCGGTCTGTCGCTTCGGCAGCTTCCAGCCCGGTCGCGGGAAGTGGCAGGTGTAGCCGTCCGGGTAGCGCAGCAGGTAGTCCTGGTGCTCGGGCTCGGCGTCCCAGAACGCACTCGCCGCGGTCACCTCGGTGACCACCTTGCCCGGCCACAGGCCCGAGTCATCGACATCGACGATGGTTTCCTGCGCGACGCGCTTCTGCTCGTCGTCGAGATAGAAGATCGCCGAACGGTAGCTGGAGCCGATGTCGTTGCCCTGGCGATCCTTCGTCGTCGGATCGTGGATCTGGAAGAAGAACTCCAGCAGCGCCCGGTAGTCGGTCTGCGCCGGGTCGTAGATGATCTCGACGGCCTCGGCATGGCCCGGGTGGTTGCGGTAGGTGGGGTGATCGTTCTGCCCGCCGGAGTAGCCGACGCGCGTCGAAATCACCCCCGGCTGCTTACGAATCAAGTCCTGCATGCCCCAGAAGCATCCGCCGGCCAGAATCGCCTTTCGCGTGTCGTTCACGCGTCCTCCTTACTGAACAAGGTCTTGTACCGACCGTAGCCTTCCGCCTCGAGGTCATCGAGGTGGATGAACCGCAGGGCCGCCGAGTTGATGCAATACCGCAGGCCGCCAGCCGCGCGCGGTCCGTCGGTGAACACATGCCCGAGATGGCTGTCACCGTGTGTGGATCGCACCTCGGTGCGGATCATCAGATGACTGAGATCCCGCTTCTCGACGACGTTCTCGCTATCGATCGGTTTGGTGAAACTCGGCCATCCCGAACCGCTGTCGAATTTGTCGACCGAGGCGAACAGCGGTTCACCGGAGACCACGTCCACGTAGATACCCGGCTCGTGATTGTCCCAGTACTCGCCCGTGAACGCCCGCTCGGTCCCGTTCTGCTGGGTGACGTGGTACTGCTCGGGCGACAGCGCGTCCACCGCGGCGGGGTTCCGGTTGTATTCCTGTGCCACCTGACCTCCTCATATCGGCCCCACGTACAACCCGCGGTCCGATCCGGAAAGTCCCCGCCGGGCAGCGCGTCACCGTGAGGAAACGCGTTGATTACCTGCCCGGAGCAGCCGCGGCGGTGAACACCGAACGCCGGTACTTCGTCACGAAGACAAAATACATCGCGTACAACGTGCCGACCTGCGCAGAAACTGCTCATGGTCTCCATATAACATGTAGTATCGAACATATGAGCGAAGGGGCGGCTGCCGTGCGGTACACCTACCGGCTGCGGCTGTCCGCTACCGCGCGGCGTGCGTTGCTGGCCGAGTGGGATCGGTGCCGGTGGGTGTGGAACCAATGCGTCGCCGAATCTCGGCAAGCCAACGTCGATGGCGAGAAGATCGGCCCGGCTGCCCTCGACAAGAAACTGACCGGATGGCGCAGCGAGCATGATTGGCTCTCGGTCGGGGCGTCGGTGCCGCAACAGCAGATCATCCGTGACTTCGGCCGTTCCCGCGCGAAGGCGTTGAAGGACATCAAAGACCGTGTGCCGCAAGGGCGTCGTGCTGGGATGCCACGCTTCAAGAAGAAAGAACTCGCCAACCCGACTCTGAACTACACACTGCGTGGATTCCGGTTGAAGGATGGCCGCCTGCATCTGGCGGGTGGGGTGGCAGCAGGGGTGGTGTGGTCGCGAGAGTTGCCAACGGCGCCGTCGAGTGTCCGGGTCTTCTGCGACAGCATCGGTCACTGGTATGCCTCGTTCGTGGTCGCAGTCATCGAACAGACGCTCCCAGCGACGGGCCGGGGGATCGGGATCGACTGGGGTGTTAAGGAGATCGCGACGACCACCAGCGACGCCCACGACCTGCCACACCCCGATCATGGGAAGAAGGCGGCGGCGAAACTGGCCCGCTATCAGCGGATGATGGCCCGCCGCAAACCGCAACGCGGACAGCCGCGTTCCACCAGCTATCGGTCTGTGAAACAACGGGCCGCGAAGCTGCACAAGAAGGTCGCCAGGCAGCGGCAGGATACCGCCCGCAAATGGGCCAAAGCGGTCGTGACCGATTTCGACCAACTAGCGGTCGAGGACTTCAAACCGAGGTTCCTGGCCAAATCCACGATGGCACGCAAGGCAGCCGACGCCGCTATCGGCGCGACGAAGACGGCGCTGATCGAGATGGGCCGCAAGCACGGCCGGGAGGTACGGCTTGTACATCCCGCGTACTCGACGATGGATTGCAGGATGTGTGGTGTCAGAGCCAAACACCGCCTTCTGCTGTCCGAACGCACCTACCGGTGCGAGGACTGTGGACACGCGTCCCCCAGGGACAAGAACTCCGCACATGTGATGTTGAACAGGGCTGGTTTCGCCCCTGCTGGTGTTGATTGCGCAAGACCCGAGCGCTCGCCGAGCGATCAGGCAGCATGAGCCAGGAATCCCACCCTTCACTTCAGGGGGAGGAGGTATCAAGACCCGGGTCGGTGCGGCAGCGGCCCGTGCACGTCGTACACGATGTCGGCTCCGGCGGTTTCCAGCGTGTGTGTTGTCATACCGGTATCGACGTCGCTGCCGTCGAAAATTCATCGGTTCGTGCGGAAGGCATCGCGGAGCCAGGGGGCCCGGCGGTGATGCGGGCGGAACCGGTCGGCCCAGCGGGGGTTCGATTCGTCGCGGCGGTAGGCAGCCAGCTGGCCCGCCATCGTGAAGTGCAGGTGGGTGGCCTTGCCGATCACCTCGCCGTCGGTGGCCAGCGCCTCCGGCTTGGGCAATTGCACATACAGTTCGGGTAGGCGGCGCTCGCCGTAGACCTTACTGTGGCCGATCGCGGCCAGCAGCAGAGCCACCAATGCGCGGGTGCGCGACCAGCGCAGATCGGCGCGCAGCCAGCGGACGTCGAGCAGTCCGGCGTCGAGCCGGTCGCGGAAGGCGGGTACGGCGCCGTGCGGGTGGTAGGGGCCGTTGCCGATGAAGAGGAACCACACTCGCTGCCAGCGATCGTCGAGATAGATCTCGATTGGTTCGGCCCGGCGCAGGGTGACCACCAGCGCGGCCGCGAAGGCGGGCCACTTGCCCCAGCGCGCTTGCCACTGCTCGCGCAGCCGCACCAGGTCCGGATAGGCGCCGATGCTGGCGGTATTGATCAAATGCCTGGTGTGCGAACCGGTTTCGTCACCGTATTCGACGCGCGCGATATCGACCGCGACCGCCTCGCCGATACCGGTCGCATCGATGACCTCGCGCAAATCGTAGACGCCGAGATCACGCGCGAAATGGTTGAGCGTGCCGGTGGGGATGACGGCCAGCGGCAACTCGTGCCGCAGCGCCACCGCGGCTGCGGCCGCCACGGTGCCGTCGCCACCGGCGATGCCCAATGCCAGCACCGGCTCGGCGTTTTCGGCGAGTGCCCGCTCGAGTTGTTCGGCGGCATCCAGGTCGGGTTCGGTGCGCAGGACGGTGGCGGCGGGCAGGGCCGCGATGATATCGGCGGTGGGATCGTAGTTCGGATCGCCGGAAACCGGATTCACCAGCACCAGAAGACCCTTGCCCGCCTCCAATGCGGGCGCCTCACGGACCAGTCTGGCCTGTGCCTCGTCCGATTCACGCACCGGCCACCAGCGTCGGGTGGCCAATGCGATACCGGAACCTACAGCCGCCCCGACGAGCACATCGGAGCCCCAGTGCACGCCGGTGTGCACCCGCGAGTAGGCGACGGTGGCCGCCAGCGGGGCGACGACCAATGCGGTGCGCGGACTTTCGAGTGCGACCGCCGTGGCGAATGCCGCCGCGCAGGCGCTGTGCCCGGAGGGGAAGGAGGAGGACTTCGGGGTCGGCGACAGCCGCCGGTATGCGGGCAAGAGTTCGGCGGCCGGTCGGCGCCGCGCAATGAGCGTCTTGAGTCCGAGGTTGACGGCCAGGCTCGCGCCTCCGACGGAAACGACCCCACGCAGCGCGGCCCGCCGCGGTGTGCCCTGGCGGGTGGCGAGCAGTGCCGCGCAGACCAGCCACAGCGCGCTGAAATCGGCGCTCTTGGTGACCCGCAGCAGGCCGTTGTCGACCATGGAGGCCGGTAATTCGGCGACCGCGCTGCCGACCGCCCGATCGAATCGCCCGACTCTGTGGAACTTTCGCCGCACCCAGCTACTCACCCGCTCGACATTACCGATTGCGGTGGACGGCGTGTTGCCGCCGTCGTCAGCGCGGTGGATCTTGCTCGCCAACGATTTCGCTGCCAGGGGAGCACGATCGGAGCATAGGGTTCACCTATGACGAGCAACCCGTTCTTCGAGCCAAGTGCGCTGCCGTATGAGCTTCCTCCGTTCGCCGAGATCGGTACGGAGCACTATTTGCCCGCGTTCGAGCGAGGGATGGCGGAGCAATTGGCAGAGGTTGCCGCCATCACGTCGAGCGGCGAGGAGCCGAGTTTCGCGAATACCATTGCGGCGTTGGAGCGTTCGGGAGCGATGCTGACTCGGGTCGCGAAGGTGTTCTTCAATATCACGAGCTCCGATTCCAGCGAGACCACCGATGCGATCGAAGCCGAAGTATCGCCGAAGCTGGCTGTGCATCGGGACGCGATTTATTTGGATCCCCAGCTATTCGCGCGAGTCGAGGCGCTCTACGGTCGCCGGGAGGAATTGGGATCGGATCCCGAGCAAGCGCGGCTGTTGGAGCGATATCACATTCGGTTCGTGCGGGCGGGGGCCCGGCTGGACGCGGCCGGGCAGGCGCGGTTGCGTGAGTTGAATGCCGAACTCGCAGCGGCGGCAACGGAATTCGGGCAGAACATTTTGGCGGCGACCAATGATGCGACCGTGGTCGTCGAGTCGGCGGCGGAATTGGCGGGGCTGGGGCACGCCGCCGTGGCAGCTGCCGCGGAGAACGCTCGCGAGTTGGGGCGCGAGGGCGCATGGGCGCTTCGGCTGCAGAACGTTTCGAACCAGCCTGTGCTGGCGGAACTGGCCGACCGAGACGTGCGGCAGCGCGTGATGGCGGCTTCACTGGGGCGCGGGTTGGGTGACAACGGCGTGCTCGCCGTGCGTATCGCAGCATTGCGAGCCGAACGTGCCGCGCTGCTCGGCTATTCGGATCATGCTGCGTATGTGGTCGAGGATCAGACCGCGAAAACCCCTGCGGCGGTGGAGGAAATGCTGGGGCGTTTGGTTGCGCCCGCGGTGGCCGATGCGGAGCGTGAGGCGGCCGAGTTGGCACAGGCCATGGGTGGGCAGGAGCTGCGCTCGTGGGATTGGCAGTTCTGGTCGGAAAGGGTTCGGGCCGAACGGTTTTCGCTGGATACGGAGGCGTTGCGTCCCTACTTCGAACTCGAGCGGGTGCTGCGCGACGGCGTGTTCTTCGCCGCCGAGCAGGTGTACGGGATCACCTTCCAGGAGCGCAAGGATCTGGTCGGATACCACCCGGAGGTGCGGATCTTCGAAGTCTTCGATGCGGACGGCAATGCGCTCGGACTGTTCCTCGGTGACTTCTTCGCGCGACCGTCGAAGCGCGGCGGGGCGTGGATGAACGCATTGGTCAGCCAGTCACGGCTTTTGGGGAAGCGGCCGGTGGTGGTGAACAACCTCAATATCGTGAAGCCGTCCGTCGGCGAACCCGCCCTGCTCACCTGGGACAATGTGCGCACGCTCTTCCACGAGTTCGGGCACGCACTGCACGGGCTGTTCTCGGATGTGATGTACCCCTTCTTCTCCGGCACCGAAGTACCGCGAGATTTCGTCGAATTCCCGTCCCAGGTGAACGAGATGTGGATGTCGCGACCGGAGGTACTGGCCAACTACGCAAGGCATTTCGAGACCGGAGAGCCGATGCCCACCGAACTGGTCGAGCGGATGGCCGAGGCCGCACGTTTCGGTACGGGCTTCAAAACCGTCGAATATCTCGGCGCGACACTGCTGGACTGGGCGTGGCATCGCGTGCCAGCACCCGAGGCGCTGGCCGACACCGATGCGGAGGCGTTCGAGGAGGAAGCGTTGCGCAAGGCGGGTCTGGCCATCGACGCGATTCCGCCGCGCTACCGGACCGGCTACTTCGCCCACATCTTCTCCGGCGGCTACGCGGCGGGCTACTACTCCTACATCTGGAGCGAGGTGCTGGACGCGGATACCGTCGAGTGGTTCGACGAGGGCGACGCCTCCATCCGGGAAAAGGGTGCGGCCTTCCGCCGCGAACTGCTCTCGCGCGGTGGTTCGGTCGACCCGCTCGAGGCCTTCGAATCCTTCCGCGGCCGCGCCCCGGAAATCGAACCGCTCCTGGTCCGGCGCGGTCTGCTGAACTGATCCATAGCGCTGGAACCGGCTGTGGCGCAGCCGGTTCCAGCACAGGTTATCCGAACAGACCGCCGAGCACGCCGCCGCTTTGTCCGGCTTCCTGACCACCACCGGTGCCACCGATGAAACCGCCCGGCGGCAGTTCCGACGGCTGCACGATGACGAAGCCGCGCCCGGAGAACGACAGCGTAAGACCTTCCCCGGTGCTGCGGCCGATGAGGCGGCCGAGGCCGAAGGAGTCGTTGCGCTTGATGCCGGTGGACAGGCTCGACGACCAGGCCACCGCGGCCTGTGGGTCGGCGTAGGTGGGCTGGTCGACATTGAGGACGACGGGCGAGCCGTGGGTGGTGATGGCGATGCGACCGCGCCCGGTGAACACGCAGTTGAAGAAGCCCGCGTTACTGGCGAAACCGGCTGCGCCCTGGACCCTTTGGATGTTGTAGGACAGCGAGGTATCGAAGGCCAGCACATTCGAGCCGTTGATGGTGAGCCCATCGGTGCCGTCGAGATCGACGGTGTGCACATCGGCGGCAGCATCGGCGAGGAAAAGATCGCCGCGACCGGACACCTGCATCAGCGGCACCCCCTCGCCGGTGAGCCGCTGCTGGATCGCACGGCCGATACCGCCCGAACCGAGCGCCTTGAAGTGCAGATCGCCCTGGTAGGCGACCATCGAGCCGGCCCGCGCCATGGTCTCGCCATTGACGGCGACCTTGATCATCTTGCCGCCCTGCTTCTGGATGCCCATGCCGTTGACCTCGGCGTGGCTCGGATTGAACAGTTCGCTCTGCATCGGCAGCGCTCCTTGCTGGGGTGCAATCGGTGGGGGCGGCGGTACGGCGCCGGACGAGGGATAGGCGGGCGGAACGGGTGCCTGCGGCTGGGCGGGGTACTGAGGCGCCGGAGCCTGCGGCTGGGCCGGGTATTGCGGCGCGGCAGCAGCAGGCGGCACCGGAGGCTGCGGCTGGGCCGGGTGCTGATATGGGGCGGATGCGGGCGCCGCTTCGGGTTCGTCGTCGATATTCACACCGAACGCCGTCGCGATTCCGGCCAGCCCGTTGTCATAGCCCTGCCCGACCGCGCGCACCTTCCACGCACCGCCGCGCCGGTAGATCTCCACGCACACCACGGCGGTCTCGGTGCTCAGCCCGGTCATCGGGAAGGTCAGCGTTCCGGCATCGGATCCGATCGTCGCGGTGAGCGAACTCGCGCCCGCGAAGGTCGGCGGTCCGCTGCCGTCGAGGCTGGCGGTGACCACCACCTTGTCGACATCGGCGGGCAGTGCGGAGGTCTGTACATCGACCATATCGCCGGCGCCGCGGCCGTGCCGATAGGTGACACCGGGCCCGGCAGGCTGATTGAAAAAGACGAAGTCGGCATCGGAGCGGACCCGCCCGTCGGCGCCGAGTAGCAGCGCCGACACATCGACCGGCGCTGCGCAGGTGACGGTCACGATCATCCGGTCGCCGGGCGCGGGGCGGTTTTCCCCGCGTGCGAGTGCGGTCACGGCGGACCGCCCCGGTCGATATGTCCGAGTGGCATGCGATTCACGGGATCAAGTGTGTCGTGAGTCCCGTCCGATTGCCACCACCCGTGATAGATCCGGCCACGGCGGCCTGCGCAGCACCGCTAGCGTGGCGATGACCGCGGCCAGCAGACCGATCAATTCACCCATCAGCGCGATCCGGGTCGCATCGACCGCGGGCGTCCAGCTGACTTCGCCGTTGTGGACCACGAAGGCACCCACCGGACGAGCGGTGCGCAGCAGCCCGCCCGTCCTGGTGACGGTGATGATCGTGGTGCCGTCGGCAGTTTCGTACGGCTGCCCGTAGGCGAGCGAATCCTCCACTGTCCGTAGTGAATTCAATTGATTTCGAAGCATTGATTCCTCCCCTCGATGCGGCACCGGCGGTGGCGCGGTCCCCTTGGAGTATCGGCGGCACCACCAAATGTGGCAAGGGTGCCCTGCGGTGAGGTGTGGTACGAAGTTGCGGGATTTGGCGGTGAGAGGCGAGTGGGTTGTCGGCGAGGCTTTTGCGGTGGTTGGTGCTGGTAGCGGCCGGGGCGGCGCTGATCACCGTGCCCGGGGCGCAGGTCGATCCGGCATACCGGTTCTATCACCAGCGGCTGCACTGGCATGCCTGCGGTATCGAGGATTTGGACAAGGCCGGGGCCGAATGCGCGGATGTGCTGGTGCCGCTCGACTATCTACGGCCCTACGATCGCAAGCTGAAGATCGCGATATCCCGGGTCCGGGCCACCGATCCGGATCAGCGCCATGGTGTCCTGCTGGCCAATCCCGGTGGTCCCGGCGCATCGGGTCTGGACACCGTGGATCTGCTCGGTGACGTGCTCACCCCACAGGTGCGGGCCCGGTTCGATCTGATCGGTATGGACCCGCGTGGTGTCGGTGACTCCGGGCGCACGCCGCGGTGCGGATGGCCGGTCGGCGAAATGATCCATTCCGCGGGTCTGGATTCGCAGGGTTTCGCGCGAGAAACCACGCTGTCGGCGGCTATGGCCGAGGGGTGTCTCGCCGATGATCCGGTGAAGGTGCGCCAGCTCACCACCCGCAACACCGCTCGCGATATGGATGTCATCCGAGTGGCGCTGGGTGAGCCGAAGCTCAGCTATTACGGCGTTTCCTACGGCACCTACCTCGGTGCGGTATTCACCCAGATGTTTCCGGAACGCAGCGACCGGATGGTGTTCGACAGCGCCATCGATCCGGATCGGTATTGGACGGGTCTCGTCCAGGATTGGGGGCCGTCGGACGAGCAGGCGATCGACGAATGGTCGAATTGGGCTGCGGAACAGGATGATACGTATCACTTCGGTTCGACCCCGGCCGAAGTGCGTGCATCGCTGACCGAGCTGCTCGCCGCAGCGGCACGGCAACCGATCGTGATCGACGACTTCCCGATCGACGATCACTGGCTGCCATTTCTATTGCACAACATGGTGACCGATTTCCGGCGCAACCAAGCGCTGGCCGAAACGTTGCGTGAGATCGCCGACGCTGTGGGCGGCCCACCCGTGGCGGCGCGGGCACCACGCCTGCAAATCGTCTTACAGGCCTTGCGATCCGAGGAGAACTCCGTCCTGGCCCAGATCGCCTGCGGTGATGCCGCCGCACCGACAGATCCGGCGTGGTACGCGAGCAATATCGAAGCCAGCCGTGCCACGCAGCCGATATTCGGCCCGCTGGCCAACAATATCCAGCCGTGCGCATTCTGGCCCCGGCCTGTCGAACCCGCGACCACCGTGCGGAATTCGGTTCCCGCCCTCATCCTGCAGGCGACCGGTGACGCTCGAACCCCCTATAACCACGGTGTCCGACTACATCAGCACCTGTCCGAATCCCGCATGGTCACATTGCAGGACGTCCGTATCCACATGACCTTCCGCCCCGACCTGAGCGCCTGCGTCAACAAGGCGATCAACACCTACTACGCCGACGGCGCCCTGCCCGCCGCCGACGTCACCTGCCATGCGGACCAGTAGGAATCAACCGGGCACGACGGCCAACGAGTGGTACCGCGACGCCGCATTCCACAGAATGAAGCTGTTCGTCCCCGCGGCCGCCGCGGCATCGATCTGCGCCTTGACTTCGGCATCACCGTAGTTCACCCCGAGGCTGAAATCCTGTAGCCACGGAATGACTTTCGCACCGGTACCGTCGGTCTGTTTGAAGAAGTCGGCCAGCGATCGGAAAATAATGTCGTACGGCTGGGCATTGGGGTTCGCGACACCGTATTCACCGGCATTCCAATGCGACGGGTAGAGCATCGGAGCCACATAGTCGACATTCCGAGCGATCGCCGGAATGTCCTGTGCGATCTCATCCGGGCGCGTCGCCGCGATGCCGAACACGGCGGCGCCGAGATTCGCGCCTTTGTCGCGTACCGGATCCCGGCTCTCGTGCAGGAACTCGGCGACGGATGCACTGGGCGTGACGGTCAGCCCCGGAAACTGCATCTGCGACAGCGCACCGTCCGGCCGCCGGACATAGTCGTACATTATTCCGTCGAAGCCGAGTTCGGCCGCCTCGGTCGCGAGATCGATGTTGTACTTGCGGACTTCGGGATTTGCGAAGTTGGTGAAAGCGATGGCACCGTACTTGCTGGCATACGGCTGACCGGAGGGATTCTGGATGACCCAATCCGGATGTCCTGCGTGCCATGCCCATTCGGCCATGGTCGGATCGCGAAACGCCACGATCCGCCCGACCACCCGCAGATTCATCTCGTGTAATTGTCGCAGTGCGGCGCGCACATCGTAGATATTGGTGGCCGCACCCGCCTGCCGTGCCAGCGGTACCTGCGAGTCGTAGCCGATAACCCCGTCCTCATCCTTGATATCGAGCTGAACGGTGTCGATGCGCCCCGCACGGGCCATATCCAGAATGGGCTCGCGTAAACCCTCGTAGGCCCATCCGTACGCCGTGATATGCACGGCCTTGACCCGGGGCATATCGACCGAGGTCGTAATCGCCTGCGTCGCCTTGTTTCCCGCCACATCGACCGCGGTCACCGCACCGCCGACCGGTGCGCGCGGCAGGGTGATCTCGAAGGTGCCGTCTGCGGCCGGTGTGACCGACTGGGTGCCGACGGAGACCTGCACCGCACCGGATTCCTTGCCGCGCAACGTGATCGGCTGACGATACGATCCGGCCCTACCCGGTTGGATCACCTCGAGTTTCGGCGCCTCGGTATCCACGGTGAAGGTCGCGGTAACCCCCGGACCGGCGCTGAACAGGCCGAGTATGCCCCCGCGTGGAAACTCGGCGGTGAACTTGTGGTCACCATCGGTGAGCGGTCCGGGCCGGTACACCACCGAATCGCCTTCGACCGTGCCGTTCACCGCCTTGCCGTCGAGTTCGAGCCGCATATCGTTCGCGTCGTGGCCGTGGGCGTCCACACGCAATACCAGACCGGCCAGCGTGCCCGCACCGACGACTCCGTCCGGTAATCCGGTCAGCGCCAAACCCGCGGGCTCGGACCGATTGGCGCCGATGATCACGGATGCGATGAGGATTGATAAAACTCCGATTACCGCTATTGCCGCGAGCCGCCATCGCCCGGTGATCGGGACCAATTTGTCCAACGCGCACACCAACTTTCATCCGTCGCTATCGCCTAACTATCTACCTCGGACAGCTCCATCGGGCGTGGTTATGCCGATTCGCAACCGAGATTCCGTGCGACCGCGTACCGTTCGATCGGTGGTGCGGTGCTCGGCTATCGGAACTCGGGTTGTCCTGTCGGCCTTGATATTCGCAACGGCCACCGCATGTGGCGCAGCGCCTGCTCCGGTACCGGCGGCCATCGAAAAGGTTCCGGTGGCCACACCGACGCCCGATCCGGTTGCGGTGGGAGCCAACGAACTCGGACTCGTCCCCATCCTGATGTACCACCAGGTGACACCGACTCCGGTCGGCGAATACGACCAGACTCCGGAGAAGTTCCGCGCCGAACTCGAGCGGTTGTACCGCGAGAACTATCGACCGGTGACCGTCGCCGATTACATCTCCGGCCATATCGACATCCCGGCGGGCACCCACCCGGTGGTGCTCACCTTCGACGACTCCACCATCACCCAACTTCGGTTCACCGAGGACGCGAAGGTGGCCCCGGACACCGCGATCGGGATTCTCGAGGAGTTCGGCGCGCGCAATCCGGACTTCCGGCCCACCGCGACGTTCTACGTCAATAACGAGCCGTTCGCCGGTGACGCGCGCGCACTGCCGTGGCTGGCCGCCCACGGATACGAAATCGGCGCGCACACCGCGAGCCACGCCAATCTAGGTCGCCTGGACAGCACCGGAGTGCAGCGCGAGTTGGTCGAGAACCTGCGCGCGATCACAACCGCTGCGCCCGGCAATCGTGTGCGCACGATGGCCTTGCCGCTCGGCATTTTCCCGGCCGATCGCGCACTCGCCACCGCGGGAAGTTGGGACGGCACGCACTACGCGTTCGAGGCCGTGCTGCTGGTCGGCGCCGCACCCGCACCCTCTCCATTCGGCCAGATCGATCCCGCTGGGGTGCCACGCATCCGGTCAGGGAAGGCCGAAGTCGACTTCGCTTCCGCCTACTGGCTCGACCGCCTCGACCAGCATCCGGACCAGCGATACACCTCCGACGGCGACCCGAACAAGATCTCGGCCCCCGGACCTCTTGCCGACGAACTGAATCCGCGCTGGCGCGACCGTTTCAACGCCTATTGAAATACATGTAGATCCGAGTGTGCCAAGGGTTTGCGGGACCGGTCCCGGAGCACAGTGGTTGACTCACGGCCACTGATTGCCGACGAGACCGGGGAGCCCGCATGTCACACGATCCGGCCGCGAGCTTTCCGGCCGCGGGTGCGTTCGAAGATCTGTTGCCGTGGTTGGTGCGTCGTGAGCGACGTGCCGATCGAATGTTGCCGATAGTCGGGCTATCCGGCGCCGCCGCCGAGGTCGTCGCCACCTTGACGACGTTCGGCAGTGCGCTCGCCGATGCCGTGCATGTGACGGCCGATGCCGCGGATCCGGCCGAACTCCCGGCCGGTAGCTCGCTCGCCGAGGACACCACACCGGGCCTGACGGAGCTGCGGCGTTTGCTGTACACACTCTGCCGGGGGCTGTCGGCGGATCGCTTCGGGCGGATGCGGCCACTGACGTTCCGGCACTACCGGCTCGTCGAATGGCTGATGGCCAAGAAGCTGACCTCCGACAATGAGCTGCGCGAACTGGAAACCCTGCTGCGCAAGGACTTCGGACGTTGGGGGGAGGAACTACTCGCGCCTGTGGAGTCCATGGTGGGTCCGTTGCAGCGGCTGCTGCTCGGTTTGGTGCGGTTGGTGTTGCCGAAAGCGGTATTCCGTGCCCGCACGGGTGGCCGGATTCCTGGAGTCGGCCGTGAGTTCCGCTGGCTCATGAACCAGCGCTATCTGGCGCCCGAACAGTCCAGCCAATTCGTCGGATTCGCACATCGCCTCACCGAAAACGCGCGCCGACAGGAGAACTGGCAACAACTCGACAAGCTACTGCTGCATGCCTTCCTGGAGGACCTGCGGGTCGCCTACGGTCGCCGAATGTGGCGCATCCGCGCCGCCCGGCGGACAACCTACCCGGTTGTCGTATTGCAGCACGGTGGCACCGAAGTCGGCCGTCGACTGCTGGGGCTGGTCGACGAAATCCGTAACGAAACCGGCATCGACGACCCGCTGCTGCTGGTGTCCGACGTGCGCCCGGTGCCCGACGGCGTCGTGGTCCGGTCGCCGCACCGGGCGATGCGGGCATACCGGAAATGGGAAGAAGAGCTGCCGATCGCTCGGCAGCGGCAGCGACCGCGCGCATGGTTCCTGGTTTTCGCCGTACCCGCGAGCGCCGAACATGACGGCAATGCCGATGGCTTCCAGCGGATCCCGGTACCGCGTCCGCCGTGGTGGGCGAGGCGTGCTCTGCCGGTTTGCGCCGTCGTCATCTTGTCGATCGCCGCGACCGGCGCGGCGGTCTGGCAGCCGTGGCGGCCCCCCGCTCAGGCGTGTGGCTCCGGCGCACCGAGCAAGTGGGTGCAGGTGGCGAAGGGTAGTGGAGCCGAGTGCCTCGGATTCAGCGCCTTCGACCCCGATGATCTCGAAAGTGGTGGTCGCGGTTACCTTTTCGCCAAGAATGAGCCCAATGCACAACGGTTGGTGGAGGTACAGAAGCGCCTGTACCGGCAGAATCGCATCGCGGAGCGGCTGGCCGCCCAGCAACCGACTCGGCCGTTCTTCACCCTGGTCTATGTCGGTCAGCTCACCGGGTTGCCGACCGATTACCCCGCGCAGAGTGAGGATCTCGAAGGGCTGGCGCTGGCCCAATACCACGCCATCAAGTCTGTGGGACCGATCGAACCGGTCACCTCCGACACCGTTCCGCTCGTCCGCTTCGTCCTGGCCAATAGCGGTCCGCTCACCGCGCAGAGCAAGCGGACTGTCGAGATGCTCGCCCCACTGGTCCGTTCCGAGCCGACCATCGTCGGGGTGATCGGATTCGATCAGAGCCGGACCGCCACCGTCGGCATCGTCAACGCGTTGACGGGATTGGGTTTACCGATGGTCGCGCCCAGCTTGTCGGCGGATGAGATGGTGCGTTCATCGCCTTTGTATTTTCAGATTTCTGCTTCGAACCAGATGGTCGCCGATATGGTCCGGCAATACGTGCGGTCGGTACCCAGCCTCGCGGGGCGCGGTCTGCGGATCTACCACCGACCCGACAGTTCCGATCTCTACACCGAGAATATGGCCGCGGATCTGCATGTCCTCGGTGCGGACGGACATCCCGTCTGGGATGGGTCCTGGGATCGCCAGGATGCCTTTACCCGGACCGATGGTGTGGACGCCTGCGACGAGGTGATGTTCTTCGCCGGTCGGGATTGGGAATTTCCGGACTTTCTGCAGAGCCTGAACAAGTCCTGTGGTGACAAACGGGTCGTGCTGATCGCCGACGATTCCGCGAACCGATTCATGGCCAGCGCCGAGCGCCGGAAGGCGGCCAACAGTGCTCGGCCGCTGATCTACGTTGCCAAGTCCGGCCTCGTGACCTGCGCTAACAAAGGCCAGGGCATCCGCAGCCGCGTCGAGTTCTACAATTTGGCCGTCGCCAAGGACCCTGACATTCCGAGTTGGGACGCTTGTGCCGAGTCCGGCGAACCCGCGGGCGAGCGCCGTCAACTGCATCCGCTGGGTGAACAGGTCATCCTGGGATACGACGCGGTCGGTCTGTTCGCGCGGGCGGTGCAGTCGCTGATTCCCGCGGTCGCAGGCATTTGGACAGAACAGATTCCGATCAGTGCGGCTGCCGTGTGGGCTGCGCTGCGTGACCTGCCGAAGCAGCCGGTGATCGAGTCGAGCAGCGGCGTACTCGACTTCTCGGTCAGCCTCGGCGCGCGGTCCGGCCGGGTGACCGTCGACAAGTGGGTCGGTCTGCTCAGCGTCGACCAGATCTGGGATCCGTCGAATCACGCCGAGCCGATCATGATTTTCGGCTGCGGCCGAGCCGTAGCCAGCGATCCGGTGCAGTGCCGCCCGGATCCGCTCGGCCGCTGAGGCATTGGATGTCGGGATGATCCGACCAGGCCGTTTCGTCCTGAGCGGCCGTATGTATATTAGCGAGCGCAACTAGTTACGGGTGATCGGCGTGTGGGGGCAGATCGCCTGTGGCGCAGTGTGCCAACTGCTCGACCGGCTCGACTCAGGTTTCGAGACACTTCCACCACGGATAGCCGATCAGAACTAGGGCTCAAATTATGACGAATTCGACCACCCAGGCCCCGGCAAAGACGCCGGACCTGGATGTCGGTGAGGGTACGTCACTGTCGCACCGGCAGATCCTGACCATCCTGTCGGGACTGCTGCTCGGCATGTTCCTCGCCGCGCTGGATCAGAACATCGTGAGCGTCGCGATCGTGCGGATCGCCAACAGCCTGGACGGATTCGACGAACAGGCCTGGGCGACCACGGCATATCTGATCACCGCGACGATCACCACCCCGCTGTACGGCAAACTGGCCGACATCTACGGTCGAAAGCCGTTCTACCTCACCGCGATCGGACTGTTCGTCATCGGTTCGGTGGCCTGCACCTTCGCCACCTCGATGTACGAACTCGCCGGATTCCGCGCCTTCCAGGGGCTGGGTGCGGGTGGGTTGATGTCGTTGGCGTTCACCATCATCGGCGATATCGTGCCCGCCCGGGAGCGGGTGCGCTACCAGGGCTATTTCATGATGGTCTTCGGTACGGCGACCGTGCTCGGGCCGGTGCTCGGCGGTTTCTTCTCGAACTACGACCAGCTCTGGGGTCTCGAGGGTTGGCGCTGGGTGTTCCTGGTCAACGTGCCGATCGGCGTGCTCGCGCTCGGCGTGGTCGCCAAGGTGCTCAATACTCCACATCAGCGCCAGGATCACCGCATCGACTGGTTCGGCGCGGTCGCGTTGACGACCTGCGTGGTGCCGCTGCTGATCGTCGCCGAACAGGGCCGGGATTGGGGCTGGAGTTCGCAGCGGTCGCTGATCTGCTACGGGATCGGTGCGGGCGGGCTGCTGCTGTTCGTGCTCGTCGAATTCCTGATGAAGGACGCGGCGCTGATTCCCCTGCGGCTGTTCAAGAATTCGACCTTCAGCGTGACCATCGCGGGCGGGTTCATTGTCGGTATCGCGATGTTCGGCGCGATCGTCATGGTGCCGCAGTACTTCCAAGTGGTGCGCGGATATTCGCCGACCAAATCGGGTCTGCTGATGCTCCCGCTGGTGCTCGGGATCATGTTCGGCTCGCAGCTGGCCGGATTGACCACCAAATTGACCGGGCGCTACAAGATCCTGCCGGTGATCGGGACATTCATCATCGCGGTCGGCGCGGCGCTCTACGGCCGAGTGCATTACGACAGTCCGCTATGGCAGCCGCTGGTCTACGGCGGCGTCATCGGATTCGGGCTCGGTTGCTGCATGCAGACCCTGATCATCGCGGCGCAGAATGCCGGTCCGCGTTCGGATATGGGTGTTTCGACCGCTTCGGCGACCTTCTTCCGGCAGATGGGCGGCACCCTCGGTGTCGCGGTATTCCTGACCATCCTGTTCAACCTGTTGCCGCACCGGATCATCGACGCATTCGGTGGTGCGCTGCCCCCCGGCTTCGATGCCGCGCAGTTGAGCACCATGCAGAGCAATACCAGTGGAATCGCGGCGCTGCCCGACGAGCTGAGAGTGCCCATTCTGATCGGATTCACCGATGCGATGCACGGCGTCTTCTATGCCGCGGCGGGGGTGGCGCTGCTGGCGTGCCTGGTGCTGATGTTCATGAAAGAGATTCCGCTGCAGGACAACCCGGCGCCCACTGTGGAGCAGGTGCCTTCTGAGGCCGAGGACAGTTGGGCTGAGGCACAGGTTTGGGAGGGTGCCGCCGAGGTGCTCTCCGAACCCGAACCGGTGCTGGCGGGCGCGGTCAGCCGAGTCTCGGTGGAGCACGAAAGCAATGGTGTCTATGTGGCCGCCGTTGTGCCGCAGTCGCATTCGAGCCTCGAATACGAAGGTTCATCGATCGGCGGCCGGATCGGACGCGAGGACGGCAGACCGGTGCCCGGCACCGTGCTGACCCTGATCGACCAACGGGGACACCAGGTTTCGCGCGCGACCGGGGATGCCGACGGCGGCTATCGGATCGAGGCTCCGACCGCGGGTAACTACGTCTTGATCGCATCGGCGACCGGACATCGGCCGGAGGCGGTCAGCGTGGCCATCGGGCAGCGCGCACAGCTGCTCGACCTGACCCTCACCGGCTCCGGCGAATTGTCCGGTGTGGTCCGTTCGGCCGGTCGCGGTACCCCGCTGCCGGGGGCCACCGTGACACTGACCGATATCCACGGTGACGTGGTCGGCGCGGCGATCACCGCGGGCGACGGCGCGTATGTCTGCCATGGCGTCGTCTCGGGCACCTACACCTTGGTGGCAGTCGCCGAACATATGCGCCCCAGCGCCACCACCCTCACCATCCCCGACAGCGGTCTCCTGCGTCACGACATCGATATGGCATCGATGGCAGTGCTGGCCGGATCCGCCTGGGCCGACGGCGACCGAGCCGTCTCGGACATCCAGATCACCGTCCTGGACGCATCCGGCGACCTCACCGCCACCGCCCGCACCGACGCCAACGGCCGCTACCTGGTAACCGACCTCCCCGAAGGCCACTACACCGTAATAGCCCGCGGCTACCCACCCGTCACCACCCGGGTAACAGTCTCCGGCGGCGAAGTAACCCACGACGTCCGCCTCGGCTACGAGCCCGCCGAAGCCCCCGACCCGCGCTGACACCAGCTCAGAATTTCGCGCCAACCGTGGACGGCCTCGAAATGTTCGCGACCGGTCTCCCCGGATACCCATGGTCTACTCGAGTCGCATGGATGCGTAGGCGAAGGCGTCGGGGGAGTCGTTATCGCGGATGTCTACGCCGTTGAAGCGGTCGAAGCGGGTGTCGGCGGGGATCGGGTAGTTCTGGTTGCCCTTGTCGGACTTAAGGGTTCCGAGATCTGCGTAGTAGGGCTTGTCGAGTTCGGGCCAGGGGTGGAGTTGTTCGGTGAGCCAGACGTGCAGGTTCGGGGCGTTGGTGAGGTCGAGGTTTTCCAGGAGGAGGAGTTTTGTGCCGTCGGATAGCTCGAGGAGAACGGCCGTTCCGCTCGTGACATGTTGCTGCGGGGCGAAGGCGCCTTTTGCCAGGGTTCGCACCACGTTGGTCGGTGTCGGGTCGTTCGGCGTGCTCTGGTCGTCACCTTTGGCGTCGACGGACCGCTGGCACGACACCAGCGCGACTCCGATGGCGATCAGTGCTGCCATCCGCGTCATCGATGTGGACATGACCCTCCTCCCCGGAACCCGCGTCGTGTGACCGGCCCCCTTGCTCTGTTCATTGCCAGGGGGCGCTCTGGCGTTACGGCATCCTCAGTCGACGTGCGGCAACACCTCCGCGGCAATGCGCTCCATTTGAGCGATCTCGTCGAACAGCGGGTTGATCAGGATCATTTCGGCCCCCGCGTCGGCCACCTCGCGTAGGCCCTGGATGCAGTCCTTGGGCGTGCCGTGTACTGCCACCGGCAGCAGGGTTTTTCCGAATTCGCCGTAGAAGTCGGTCAGGGCGGTGGCCATGCGCTGTTCGGCGCGTGCCGGGTCGTCGTCGACAGCGATGTAGACGCGTTTGGCGATGCGGAAATCCGAAGGGGCGCCGGAGTTTTCGGCCAGCGTCTCGCGCACGTACCGGACCTGTTCGGCGAATTTGGCCGTCGTGCTCGATCCGGCGCCGAAGAATCCGTTGCCGTGCCGGACCGCCCGTCGCAGTGCCGCGGGTGTGCTGCCGCCGAACCACAGTGGCGGATAAGGCTTCTGGAACGGTTTCGGCTCCATGGTGGCGCCGGTCAGCTGCCAGAACTCGCCGTCGATATCGATACGTGGCTGGGTCCACAGTGCCTTCATGACGCGCAGGCCCTCGTTGAAGCGGGTCACCAGATTGTCGGCGGGGTCGACGTCGAAGGCGGAGAACATCCGGTTGCGTCCGCCGATCCCGACGCCGATCTCGAGCCGACCGCGGGTGAGCTGGTCCAGCGTGCTGATGCGTTTGGCGAGGTGCACCGGATTGTGCAGCGGCGTCACGAATACCGCGCATCCGAAGCGCAACCGCTCATTGCATGCGGCCGCGAAGGTCAACAGCTCGATCGGACTCAGATTGGGCGCGGATCCGAGCAGCTGCTCGGTCGTCCATGCGCTCTCGAAGCCGAGCGCCTCGGCTCGATCCAGGTAGGCCCGCAGATTTTCCGGTTGGAATGATCCGTCGGGAATGAGCTGCGGAACCGAAATGGCGTATCGCATCGGCCGAGCCTATCGCGCGCATCGGAGCAGCGGTCCCGAGTCAGCTCGAGCCAGACCTGAACATGCCGGTAACTCGACTGTAACCACCCGCCGAGCCGTCACGATGCGCGCAGGCTAGATTATCCGAAAGCCGTTATCCCAGAGAGGAAATCACCCCCGTGGGGCAGTTCTGCAGAGCCGTCTTCCTGGACGCCGATCACAAGCTGATCGGGTATCTGGAACCCAAGATCCGATTCCTGAAACGCGCCTGGATCGGCGACGACTTCGTCCAGGGTGTGGAGCGCCTCCTGACGGTGCCGACGCGGGTGGTGTGGGCCGGACCTCAGGTGGGCAAGCAGACCAGCCTCTACGACAAGGCCGCCTCCGTCGCCCCGCTGGTCGCGCCGCAGAACGGCTTCATCGGCCGCTACATCCTCAATCACGACAAACGCACCTACGTGGACAAGGCGACGGTCCGGCACGGTGCGGACCGCCACCGCATCCACCCGCTGCCGATGCTCACCGCGGAAGGCGCGGATTGCGCAGGCGGCGCTGCCGCACTCGTCGGTACCTGGTCCGGGGATCGCATCTCGATGAGCGCCACCGTGCCCACCGGCTTCGCGCTGCTCGAGTACGACATGGTGGCGAACTAGGCCACGATTTCCGGGCGCTCTCGCGGCACGCGGATGTGTGTGCCGCACTGCGAGACTCGGACGCGTTTCAGAGCCGTGGATCGAAGACCAGCCGAAAACCGGTCAGCTCGTGCTCATCACCGGAGGCCCAGAACTCCCGTCCCGGCAATTCGTTCTGTGGCAGCCCGGCCTGTTCGGCGATGTCGGCAGCCGGTATCCACATGGGCGAGTGTGCCGGATGCCATGGTGTCTGCACCTGCGCCCGATCGCCGAACAACAGGATCACCCGCACCCGCACTGGTTCAGGTTCCATAGTTCCATGATGCGCGCTCGCAACGGCTTTGCCGAGGTCGCGTGCATCAATCGAAACGTACTTCCCACCGTTTGATGCCGTTGAGCCATCCGGAGCGCAGGTGCTCGGGTTCGGCGACCTGACGCAAATCGGGCATGGCGTCGGCGATGGCATTGAACATCAGATCGATCTCGAGCCGGGCCAGGTTCGCGCCGAGGCAGTAGTGCGTGCCCGCGCCGCCGAATCCGACGTGCGGATTGGGGTCGCGCAGGATATCGAACCTGAACGGATCCTCGAAGGCGTCCTCGTCGAAATTGGCCGAGCTGTAGAACAATCCGACGCGCTGGCCCTTGCGGATCAACTGCCCGCCGAGCTCTACATCGCGCGTCGCGGTGCGCTGGAATACCGAGACGGGGGTGGCCCAGCGCACGATCTCATCCGGCGCGGTGCGCGGCCGCTGCTCCTTGTAGAGCTGCCATTGGTCCGGGTTGTCGACGAAGGCCTTCATGCCGTGGGTGATCGAATTGCGGGTGGTCTCATTGCCCGCCACCGACAGCAGGATCATGAAGAACGCGAACTCGTCCGAACCCAGATGCTCACCGTCGATATCGGCATTGACCAGCTGCGTCACGATATCGTCCGCCGGGCAGGCGCGCCGCTGCTCGGCCATGGTCCAGGCATAGCCGGTCAATTCCAGCTGTGCGGTCGGCGCATCGGTGGCGTACTCCGGATCGTCGGCGCCGATCATCTGATTGGACCAGTGGAACAGCTTCTTGCGATCCTGCTGCGGCACCCCGAGCAGTTCGGCAATCGCCTGCAGCGGCAATTCGCAGGCGACCTGGTCCACGAAATCACCGGTGCCGGACTTCTTGGCGTCGTGCACTATTCGGGCGGCGCGTTCGGTGAGTGCCGCCCGCAGGCCCTCCACCGCGCGCGGGGTGAAGCCCTTGGACACGATGCGCCGATTCTTGGTGTGGGCGGGCGGGTCCATATTGAGCAGAATCAGCCGCTGCATATCGATCTGTTCGCGGGTGATGGTGGACTGGTATCGGATGATCGCGCTGTTCGCGGTGGAGGAGAAGATCTCCGGATGTTTCGAGATCTCTTTGATGTGTTCGAGTTTTGTGACCGCCCAGTAGCCGCCGTCATCGAAGCCGCTGGAGCGGTCGGGCTGGGCGCACCACCAGACCGGTGCGGTTCGGCGCAGCTCCGCGAATTCCGCGGTGGGTCTGCGTTTCGCCCACAGGTCCGGGTCGGTGAAATCGAATCCGGCGGGAATCGACGGCGTGGCCATGGCCACCTCCCAGAGCTGGAACACGTTCTACACACGATTGAAGCACAGTGTGCCGCGCCGAAATGGTGAAATGCGTCAGTGCTCGAGCTTGCGTAAGAGCTGATTCAGCGAGCGCAGGTCGTCGGGGGAGAGGGCGGCGACGGCGGCCGGGGCGGGGTCGGGGGTGGCCATGGCCTGTGCGAGCACGGCGCGACCGGCGTAGGTGATGGAGACCTGTTTGCGGCGGCGGTTGGTCGGGTCGATCTCGCGCACGACGAGGCCGAGTTCGTCGAGATTATTGACCGCGACCGTGGTCGCGGGCGCATCCATGCCGGTCGCCTGCGCGATCTGGTTGAGCGTGAGCGGGCCGGGACGCAGGCGGCGCAGAATGCGAATTCGACTGAACGGCAGACCGGTTCGCTCGGTGACCGCCCGCTTCCACGAGTCACGGGTATCCATCACCAGGTTGGTGAGCTGGGCCCACACCTCGTCGGCGGTGGGTACGTCATCCGGCATGTACGGGAACCTTCTCTTCCAATATCGGGGCGACGCGATCGCGGGACCGCGCGGCCCAGCGGGTGTTCGCGACTATGCCGAGTATGGCGATTCCGGCGGTGAAAACCGCAATCAGCCACCACAGACCGGCGCCGGTCAGCGCGCCGCACAGCGCCACACCCATGCTCACGCCCACCTGCCTGCTGGTCGAGGCGACCGCCGCCGCGGCGCCCGCGCGATCCAGTGGCATCCCGCTGACCGCCGCTGTCGTGATCGGTGCATTGACCATGCCGAATCCGATTCCGAAGATCGCGAAGATGATGAGCAGATGCCAGACCGGAGTTGCCACATCGAGTCGGGTGAGCAGCACGGCGGCGATGGTCATCGCGACGCCCGCCGCGAGCAGTGAGGGTTTGGTTCCGTAGCGCCCGACCAGACGCCCCGACAGCGGCGAGAAGACGAGCGTCGCGACCGCCATGGCCAGATACAGCGCCCCGGTGTGCACCGCCGAATAACCGCGCAGCTCTTGCAGATACAGCGAGCAGGTGAACAGGAACGCGCCGAGCGCCGCGAAGGCGAAGATCGCGGTGACCGTCGCCGACGCGAACGGCACACTGCGGAAGAAGCGCAGATCGATGAACGGATCCGAGCGTCGCGATTCCTGCCACAGGAAGGCCGCGAGGGCCACGGCCGACACCACGAAGACCACCGGCAACCGCTCGATCAACCCGAACACCACCGCGAACAGAAACGCGATCGCCAGCAACTGACCGATCGGATCGAGTCCGCGCACCGTGGCCGACTTCGATTCCGGCACAAATAGAGTCGTCAAGACCAGCGTGAGCGCACAGATCGGCAGATTGATCCAGAACACCGACTGCCAACCCAGCGCATCGATCAGCACACCGCCGACCATCGGCCCCAGGGCCATCGAAATGCCGACGACCGCACCCCAAATACCCACCGCGCGAGCGCGTTCCACCTTCCCGGTGAAGACCTGCGTAATGATCGACATCGCAACCGGATTCAGCATCGACCCGCCGATGGCCTGCAAAAACCTTGCCCCGATGAGGGTTTCGATATTCGGCGCGAGGCTGCAGGCCAGCGACCCGAGTGCGAAGACCGTCAACCCGATCCGGAATACCCGCCGCCGCCCGAACCGATCCGCAGTCGCACCAGCCAGCATCAGCAGACTCGCGAGCGTGAGCGTGTAGATATCGATGATCCACTGCAGCCGACCTAGCGGTGCATCCAGATCCGCTCGAATCGCAGGCACTGCGACATTCACGATCGTCGAATCCATGGACACGATCAGCAGACTCAGGCAACACGTCGCCAATACCACCAGCTTGCGGCGCGGCGTCAGCTCTCCAACAGTTGTATTCACACAATGATTGTGTAATCACAACTGTTCCGAATGCAAGGGCAGTCCCAGGATGTGAGCTTTGGAACATCCGACTGACGTTTCAATCGCCGGTGTGCGCCGGGATGCCGAGAACGGCCAGGAAGGCGGTCGACGCGGGCGTGCGGCCTGCGCGGCTCCAGATGACGTACTCGACCCGGGCCGGTGCGTCGGTGACCTCGACGGTGACAACGCCCGTGAGCTGGGGCGCGTAGGCGGCGGGGAGCATGGCCACGGCTAAGCCCGGCCCGACGAGCCGGGCGATGTAGTCGGCGCTGGTCACTTCGAAGGCGACGTCACGGTCGAGACCGGCGGCCGCGAAGGCCTGGTCGGATTGGATTCGCCCGGCTGTCCCGGCTGGCAGGTCCACGAAGACCTCGGATGAAAGTCTGCGCAGGTCGACCAGCGTTTCGGCGGCGAGGGGATGGTCCGGGGCGACCACGGCGACGAGTCGATCACGGGCGAGTTCGTGAACGGCGACGCCCTGGGGTCGCGCCGTGGTCGGCAGCCCGAGGAAGGCCACGTCGATGGCGCCCTCCCTGACCTGTTCGATGAGGTCGTCGCTCGCGCCCACCCGCAGGTCGATGCGCACCCGCGGGTACTGCCGACGGAAATCGCGCAGCGCACCCGGGATATCGACCGCGGCGACGGTCGGGATCAGGCCGACGGCGAGCCGCCCCCGTACCTCACCGATTGCCGCGGCGACCTCGGCGGCTGCACGCTCGGCGGCGTCGAGACACTGACGGGCGGCGGGGAGGAACGCCGCACCGGCCGGTGTCAGCCGCACGCGGCTGGTGCGCTCGAAAAGTCGCGCGCCGAGTTCGCGTTCCAGGCGCGCGATCTGATGACTGAGGGCGGTCTGTTCCTGGTGCCCGCCACCTTCGTCTTCGAGGGCGGACCGCCCGCGATCGACTCGGACGCCGCCCTCGGCTACCTCTGGCTGGGTCTGATCGGCGGCCTGATCGCCTATGTCCTGTGGTTCCGCGGCATCACCACATTGCCCGTCAACTCCGTCTCGATTCTCTCCTTGCTCTCGCCGCTGGTGGCCGCCGTGCTCGGTGCCATTCTGCTCGGCCAGACACCCGGCCCGATCCAACTCGTCGGGTTCGGGCTCTCGCTCGCCGCCATAGTCGCGGGACAACTTCCCGTTCCGAACCTGGAAAGGACAGCTCGGTGAAGATCGTTATCCCGAATCTCGGCCGAAGACCTTGCCGTGGCAATACTCGACGAACTCGAAATCCCATGCGATATCCAACAATTCACCGTCGGTTACTGATGAGCCGAATCCTCGGTCTCGCCGCCACGCTCGCCTGCCTCGGTGTCGCTGTGCTGCTGCCCGCGGATCGGGCGGCGGCGGATGGTGCATTCCCCACTGCGATCGACCTGCCCGCCGGATTCCGGCCGGAGGGTATTGCGATCGGGGTGCTGCCGGTGGCCTACCTCGGCTCGCAGGCAGACGGCTCCATCTACCGCATCAGTCTTTTGACCGGGGAGAGCGCCATGCTGAGCCCTGGCCCGGGTACACCGTCGCTCGGGCTCCAGCTCGACCACCGCGGTCGGCTGGTCGTCGCCGGTGGCAGTGCCGGGGATGCGCGTGTCGTGGATACCCGGACCGGCGCGGTGTCGGCGAGCTATCGGCTCGGCACGCCGCCGGACACATTCGTCAACGATGTGGTGCTCACCTCCACGGGCGCGTGGTTCACCGACTCGCGCGCCCGTGCTGTACCACCTGCCGGTCGGGCGCGCCGGTGCGTTGCCACCGTCCGAGGCAGTGGTGCGTCTCCCGCTGATCGGCGACATCGCTTATGTGCCAGGAGCTTTCAACGCCAACGGAATCGTGCGCACCCCCGACGGCACCGGGCTGATCATCGTGCAGTCGGTGACCGGCCGACTGTTCCGTGTCGACCCGGCGACGGGCACGACGCGCAGGATCGACATCGGCACCGAGACTGTGCCCGACGGTGACGGTCTGCTCAGGTCCGGCCACACGCTGTTCGTAGTCCAGAACCGGCGCAACATGATCGTCGTGATCGCGCTCGACGCGGCGGGCACGACAGGCACGGTCGAGCGGCGCCTGACCGATCCGCGCTTCGACGCACCGACAACCATCGCCGCGTTCGGTAATCGCCTGTACCTGCCGAACGCTCGCTTCACCACACCGCAGTCACCGACCACGCCATACAACGCCGTCGCGGTCGACCGACCTTTTTAGTGCCTGCACCCGGTACGACGAAATTTGCGACGGGTATCGGCGATCGGCACCGCCGGTCGCCGATACCCGTTACGTCAGGCCGGTGATATGCCGTCCGGGTCGAGATGCCGGGCGAAGAAACCGACCGCACTGTCGACTTCGAACCGGGGTACCCCTGCGTGTCCGCCCGCATTGGCGTGCAACGTCTTTTCCTTCGAGGCGAAGGCGTCGAACAGTGCCAGCCCGGATCGGCGATCGACGAGTTCGTCGTCCCACTGGAGCAGGAATTCGATCGGGACGGTGATCCGCGCCGCCGCCTCGGTCAGGGTTTCGTGCCCGAGGCAACCGAATACCGCGGCGCTGATCCTGGGTTCGACCGCCGTCAACGGCACGCCGATCCCGGTGCCCTGCATGATGCCCCAGAAGCCGATCGGCGCTTCGGTGCCGATGTCCGGCAGTTTCTGGAGAGCGTCGATGGTCGCCTGCCATTCCGGTACGGCACGTGCCGCCAGGTCGAGGTGGATCCCGACGACGATCGGGCCGATGGGTTCGCCCGCCGCCTGCGCCTGCCGTAAAGCTGCTACCTGCCGTTCGTCGGTCGCCGTTCGGGGCCGGTCGCCATGTCCGGGGGCGTCGAGGGCGGCGACATGGAAACCGCGGGCGGTCACGAAGCGGTGGGCACGGCCCAGGACTCCGGGTGCTCTCTTGTGCTGGCCGCCGCCGTGCGCCAGCAGGATCAAGGGTGCACCCGCCGCCCCGGACTCAGGTGACCAGAGCACGCCGGGGACCTCACCCAGAATGAAGTCGCGTTCGATGACACCGTTCGACGATGTCTGCGAGGTGAAATGCATTGGTTGTTGCCTTTCGGGATTGCCTTATGGCTGCACTCCCGGCGACACCTACCTCAATCGCCCGACCGTGAACCCGAAGGGGAGCACCCACATGGATACAGCGTTCATGGGTCTCACCTCCTCGCGCGATGTCACGGCCTCCGGTACGCTACCAGCCGGATGCCCTCGCGCCCAACCATTTTCCCATCGGTGACTCGGACCGATCAGGAATCGCGAAGCACCGGGCAGGAGCTTGCATCGATCTCGGCTCGCGGCCCTGAGCGGACTACGCGATGAGGGCGAGACGCGCTCCCGCGACCCCTCCGGCGCGCGTCATCAGACGGCCGACGGCCTCGGCGACCTTCCTCGGCTGCTCCAGGATCACCGAGTGCCCGGCGCCGTCGACCAGGACGAAATCCGAGTACTCGACGGCGGCGGCCATCGCGACGGAATGCGACGGCGGCGTCATCAGGTCGGCACTACCGCACAGCACCAACGTCGGGATCTTCGACAGGACCGCGAGGGCGTCGGTCTGGTCGAAGACCATGAAGGCGCTCAGGAAGCTCGCCATCGTCACGATCGGTGTCTCGTTGTGCATCGCGTTGGCGAGGGCGAGCACCCGCGAGCTCACCCTGCGATTGCCGAATTCGGCGGTGTGGATGATCGGGGCGAAGACCTTGCACGCCATGAGCTTCGCGTGGTGCATCAGGCCCGGAGCGCGTCGGACGGCCGCCTGGAACGCGGATACGGCCGGGTTGCGCAGCAGACGGCCGAAACCGGCATCGGCGATGCCACTCGCGGCGGTCGCGATGAGGGCGACGCCGGTGATGCGCGTGCCGATCTCATGCGGATTCTGGCTGACGTAGCTGAGCACCGTCATGCCGCCCATCGAGTGGCCGACCAGGACGACCGGCCCGGTGGGGGCGACGGCGTCGATCACGTCGCGCAGGTCCTTGCCGAGTTGCTCGAGGTGGTAGGTCCGCCGGGAGGCCGCGGCGGAATCGCCGTGGCCGCGGTGGTCGTAGCAGACGATGCGGGCACCGGGGTACTGGCGCACCAGCGCGTGGCGGACGTAGGTCCACGACGCGGTGCGCAGGCAGTGCCCGTGCAGCAGGACGACAGTGAGGTCGGCGTCTCGTGGGCCGTATTCACGAACCGCGAGTTCGACGCCGTCCGCGGTCGAGACCGTGGCACGACGTTCCGCCGAGGTGGCGATGGTGCTGGTGATCGACATCGGGGGCTCCGGTTCGGTTGCGGTGACTTGATTAACTGTCCGCCGCATCGCCTGTCGATATCAGGTCCCCGAGTGCTGAGCTCGCGCCCCCAAGGTGGACCGGATCACCACCAAGGTGTCACCGGTCGGCGCGCCACCGCGCTGTCGACCGTCCGATCTCGGTTGCCGGAGGCTCGTGGTAGAGCCATTCCCTGGCGATGCGGTGCCAGTTGTTGGTGGTCTCCAATTGGCCCAATACAGCTAAGGTGAACAGCTCCGCGCGCCGTGAGAAGACATGTTCCGGTGGAAGCCGCTGCCGACGCATACCGCGGAACTCGGCGGCTCTCGGATCGACCGCGAGAATCACTGCGCCGGTGGCGAGTTCGGGTGTGACCGTGATTTCCTCATCGGTCAGATGCCAGCCCGACGCGGCCCACACATATTCCAGGCATTCCGCCGCCGTGACGTCCGATTCCGGGTCGATGATGCCACGGCCGACCCACGCGTCGTGCAGGTCCTGGGCCCGATTTTCGCCCGCGGCCCGTAGGCACGCGCGCTCGAATTCGACATCCACCGGAGCCATCTTGTTATAGAGCCCGAAATCCACGAAGCCGACGCGACCATCCGCGGCGAGCAGGATATTGCCCGGATGCGGGTCACCACTGAATTCGAAATCAGAAAACAGGGAGCTGACATAAAAGCGATAGATCAGCTCGCCGATCTCGTCGCGTTCGGCCGCAGGCAGGTTCTTGATCTGTGGAAACGGCTTCCCATCCACGAACTCCGTCACCAGAACGTGGTGTCCGCAGAGTTCCTCGACGCTGTCGGGGACCGTGATGAAGGGATGGTCCCGGTAGCGAGTGGCGACTCGATGCTGTGTCTGTGCCTCGCGCAGGTAATCGAGTTCGCTGCCGATATTGCGGGCGATTTCGTCGAGCACATCGGTATCCGCGGCGCTCGGCAGCATGGATTTCCAGAGTCTGCTGATCATCGCCAGATTGCGCATGTCCGCTTCGACGGCCTCGTCCACACCCGGATATTTGACCTTCACCGCGACGGTGCGTCCATCGTGCAATTTCGCGCGGTATACCTGGCCGATCGAGGCCGCGGCGATCGCGGACTCGTCGAAGTCGGCGAAGGCCCGCGCCAACGGCCCGAGCTCGTCCTCGATCACCTGCCGCATTGCCGGAAACGGAAACGCGGGCGCTTGATCGCGTAGCTCGGCGAGTTTGTCGCGGAACATCTCACGATGCGATTCCGGCAGCAGATCGACATCGAGTACCGACAGCATCTGCCCGAGTTTCATGGCCGCGCCCTTCATGGCGCCCAGCACGGTGACCAGTTGCTGTGCGGTGCGCAACGTGGACCGTTCGGCGAGTAGCCGCCGGGCCTGTTCCGTGCGCCCGATCATCGACAGGCGGGTGCCGACTTCACGGATGGCCTGTCCCGCAACCAATCGGCCCACCTCGCCGCCCCGCGCGAGACGACTCCTCGGTACCCGACCGACCACCATCGCACCTCCATCGGCCTTGTCGCTCCACCACATTCCACCTCATAGCGGTGTCATCGGATCGGGAATTGTGGCATGAAAACTGTTGCCGCCGTTAAACTGAGCGACGCTCATCTTCTCAGGACAAGTTCGGCAGGAGGGGTGCGATGCCGCCGAAAGCCGTTGGGCAGCGCCGTCGCCCGACACAGGAACGCGCCAGGGCGACCCGAGAACACATACTCGACACTGCCGCAGAGCTTTTCGGGGAGCGCGGTATCGCCGATACCTCGACGAACCGGATCGCGGCCGAGGCCGGGGTGAGCATCGGCACCGTCTATCGGTATTTCGCCGACCGCTCGGTCATCGTCGAAGAACTGCTCAGACGGCTGCTCGAAAACGTCGAAAGGCGCTTTACCGAGCGGGTATTCGGGCTGTCGGACAAGCCGATGCTGGAAATGATCACCGGCATCCTGGAAGTCATCACCGACGAACTGGTGGCCAACGCCCGGTTGGTGCGCGCGCTGGTGGGCGGAGTGCAGTTCTACAGCAGCGGTATTCCCGAATTCGAGCCGCGGCTGCGGCTGCTGGTCAAGCTGCTGCTGATCCAGTTGCTCGGCCCCGGTGACGATCACGAGTACGACGTGATGACCTTCGTGCTGATCAACACCGGTTTTGCCGTGGTGCTCCGCGCATCGGCGCTCGACGTCGACAGCCGGGAGCGCAAAGAGGCGATCGAGATGACCGCGCGGATGATCACGGCGATGGCCGAGGCCGAAATCAAGGCCAGGACGGTCTGAGGTCGCGGCTCAAAAGTGAGCACCTCCCCATCTATAGGTAGGTGACCGCTCCACGGCTTCGCTCGGGAATCAGCATTATGCCTGGTAGCCGACTATGTTTGCGGCCGTTGCGGATTGTTCAAAGAGGAGTAGAAGGTGAGCTACCGCTCGGTTTAACGTCTTCTGACACAGCAGACAGCCGGTAGGAGGTCATACGTGACGATCGAGAGTCTCGTCCGGCCCGAACGCAATGGGCTGGATCGGCCGATTACGCCGTCCGCGCGCGATATCGACCGGTTGACCCGCGAGGTGATGGCACATCTCGCGGCGTCGGATGAACAGTGCGGCGCGCTGCCGGGACAGACGCTGGTTCGCGATGTGAAGGCCGTGGTCCGGATCTGCCTGGGATGGCTGATCCAGTGCGTGAACGGTCATGCGCTGCCGACGAGCACCGACCGGCTCGCGATCGCGGCCGTCGGATGTACCCGCGAAGGGATCCCTGTCGATACCGTTCTGCATGCGGTTCACGAGGGCTTCAAAGTGGGAATGGATCTGATATTCGCTCGTTCGGGTCCGGCGGATGTCCTCGGCGTCGTCAGGGGCATCGCCACGGTGCTGGAGCTGTCGAAACTGATCACCGCTACCGTCAGCAAGGCTTACGTGCTCGAGCACAAGGCCGTTGCCGCCGAGCATCAGACCGCGGCGCACAGCCTGACCTCGGCGTTGCTCGCCGGTCGTCTCGATTCCGCGGCGGTGCGGGAAAGCGGTTTACCGATCGCCGACGAGTACTCTGTGCTCGCCGTAGCGATTCCGGCGCATCCGGATGAGAGCCATCCGCGACTCGACGGGCAAGTCGTCGCGCGCCGTAAACTCCGCCGCCTCCAAGCCGCACTCGCGACCATATTCGGAGGAACGGCGCTGTCGCTGTTATCCGTCGACGGCGGAACGATTCTCGTCCCGTCCACCGTGCGGACCGATCCCGAACTCGACGAACTGGTGCAACGGATGTCCTCGGCCACGCAGGCGCCGCTCACCGTCGCCGTTGTCACCGCCCGCCCCGACGAGGTGCCCACCGCCGCGCGCCATGCCCACGAACTCCTCGACACCGTGCAACAGCTCGAATTGGAGCCCGGCGCATACAGATTCACCGAACTGGCGCTGCAATATCAACTGACCCGTCCCGGGCTGGGCCGCGACGCCCTCGTCGACCGGCTCACCCCACTGCGCGAACACCCGGACCTGTTGGAAACCCTCCAGACCTATATCGATACCGGCCTGAGCCGAACGCGCGCCGCTCGCAAACTGTGCGTTCACCCGAACACCGTCGACTACCGACTCCGCCGAATAGCCCAGCTCACCGGCTTCGACCCCACCGAACCCAGCGGACTGTGGTACCTCCGCTCCGCCCTCGTCGCCCGCAAGGGCCGCACCACATACGGCCCGACACCCCCATCGCCTGTTAGCCTTCGGCCGATGAAGGTGGGGCGAGTTCATACACGTCGGTGATATCGCCTTCGCGGACTTCCGGCCGGGCGCTATCCGGTGATGATGTCGCATGTGTGACAAGAAGTTTCCGCGCCGGAGGGCGATCGGCGGTCTCGGGGAATCATGCCGTGTGATCCGCAGGGGAGGGGGACGGCTTCATAGCCTTCGCCCTCGAGACGTGCGCTTGTCGAACGGATCCACGTCGGGACAGTAGCGATTGCAGCACGACGAGCGCACCCGCGACGAGCACGAGCAGGCCGATCACCCGGAATCCGCTGTCCGCACCCGAAATGAACGCTGCGACAACGTCATCGATGCGGTCGGCGATGGCGAGTGCCTGGGCTACGGTGTGCGGATCGTGGTCGGCGCGGATCTCCGACGGTAATGCGGCGACGAATCGTGCGGTGAGCACCGTGCCGATAACGGCGACGCCGAGGGCGCTGCCGAATTCGCGTGTGGTGGATTGCAATCCGGCCGCGACCCCGGCCTGCTCCGGCGGCAGCGCTCCGGCGATCGCACCGGACAATGTCGGAAGTGCCAGCGCCACACCGATTCCCATTACGACAAGCCACGCGGCATATTCGACATAGGGTGTCTGTACGCCGCTCGTGGACAGTCCGAGCAGTCCGCCGCCGACGAATACGAATGCGAGCGCGGTGGTGGCGTCGAGCCCGATCCGCTGTGACAGTCGTCCGACATGCTTCGCGCCGAGGATGATCGGGACGGTGAGCGGAATGATCCCGAGACCGGTTTGCAGTACGCCGAATCCCTTGCCGTACTGAAGGAACGACGCGTTGACGTAGAACAGCGCGAACATGCCGAAGAAGACCGCCGTCATGCCGAGGCAGGCACTGCGCAGGGCCGGGAGGCGGAACAACCGCGGATCCAACAGCGGGTGTTCGACTTTCAGCTCGACAATCGTCCATGCGGTGAACAACACTGCGGCGCAGGTGAATCCAGATATGACGATCGCACTGTTCCAGCCCGCCTCTGGTCCTTGGACTATGCCGAGCAGCAGAGCGACCGACGCACCGACGAGCAATACCGCGCCGAGCGGGTCGAGCCGTCGGTCATGGCGCGGCGACACCGGCGCGATCCGCCCCACCAGAGCAGCGAGCACCAGCGCGATCGGCACGACACCGGCGAACAGCCAACGCCACGAACCGCCCGAAAGGATCGCCCCGCCACCGACATTGCCGACGACTCCACCGATACCCGTCATCGATGCCCAAACCGCGATAGTCGCGCTCTTGCGCTCAGCGGGAACAGCGTGCAGCAGGACGGCGAGCGTATTGGGCAGGACAGCAGCGGCGCCGACTCCGGTGACTGCCCGACCGGCGAGCAGGAACGCCACGTTCGGTGCCGCTGCCGACATCAGTGCGCCTACCGCGAACAGGCCCAGCCCGAATAGCAGAATCCCCTTGCGCCCGAGTCGATCTCCTGCCGCCCCGCCGGGGATCACCAGACAGGCGAAGACGATCACATAGGTGTCGACGATCCAGACCAGGGCCGACGCGGATGGGCGCAGTGCGCTGGCGGCGAGCAACGGGACGGCGAGATTGATCGCGGCGACCATGCCGACGACGAGCACGACGCAGGCACAGATGACCGCGAGCAGGCCGCGCTGCGAGGCCGGACGCGGCGGCACGTCCGAAGCGTGATTCAGGACATTGAATTGCATGGTCACGAAGTTATGGATGTGGGTAGTCTCCGTGCCACGCAACTTCCATAACTAATTATTGCGTACAATGCAACTGTGCCAGAGCAACTCGATCTGAACCTCCTGCGCGTATTCGATGCCCTGCTCCAGGACGGCAGCGTCACGGCGGCGTCCGAGCGCCTGCATCTGTCCATCCCAGCCACCAGCCGCGCCTTGGGCCGGTTGCGGCGGGCGATGGGCGATCCGATCCTGGTGCGTGCCGGTCGTGGGATGGCTCCGACACCGTTCGCGCTGCGCACCGCGCCGCGGGTACGGTCCCTGCTGGACGAAGCGTCGGCACTGATCAGCGCCGATCGCGCGGTCACGGTCGCAGAATTGCAGCGCACCTTCACAATTCGCATCAATGACGGTGTGGCCTCGACCCTGGCGGCGGTGGCGGTCGATGCCACGGCCGCGGTCGCTCCCGGCGTGACGCTGCGCTTCGTCGCGGAAGGCAGCGAGAGCATCGAGGCTCTGCGCGACGGCTCGGTCGACCTGGATATCGGCGCGGGCGACATCGTCGCTCCCGACATGCGGTCAGCTGTGCTGTACCGCGAACGAATAGTGGGCATCGTCCGGGCCGACAGCCCGCTGGGCCGTCGCCCGACATTGCGGCAACTGTGCCGATATCCCCACGTGTCGGCCTCCCGCCGCGGTCGTGCTCGCGGGCCACTCGACGACGCACTCGACGCCGCGGGCTTGCAACGCCACGTCGCGGCCATCGTGCCTACTTCCGCCGTCGCCGCACTCCTGGTCGCGTCGAGTCGGTACGTCGGGCTCGTCCCACAGCGGCTCGCCGAACAGTACGGCCAGTCCCTCGGCCTTCGCTGGTTTCCGATCCCCGCATCCCTCCCGGAAGTCGAAGTGCGATTGCTCTGGCACGCCCGACTGGACGCCGACCCGGCGCAGCGCTGGCTCCGCGACACCATCCGCGACGCACTCCGTCCGCCGCGCGAATCTTCGGATCGCGTCGATTGATCAGTTTCGAAGAAGCCCGGCGTGGGGTCGGCCGAACGGATCCATGCCATCGTCAAAGCCAACGCACCAGCTCTTACGCCGAAACTCTGGTACGGTATGCCCGCGTATGCCATGGGCGGCAAGGTCGTCTGCTTCTTCCGAACCGCCGAGAAATTCAAGTCGCAGTACGCGACGTTCGGCTGCAACGACATCGCGACCCTTGATGAAGGCACCATGTGGCCGACCGCCTTCGCGCTGACGAAGTTGACGGCCGCCGATGAGGAACGGCTCGGCGCGCTCGTGCAGAAGGCGGCCGGCTGAGGCGAGAGCGATTGTCGCGCAAACTATGATGATCTTTCCGATCGGTAGGAGGTGTGCGGGTGGGTGCAGCACGGTCTGGAAATCATTGGGGTTGGCTGCGCAAGGTCGGCGCTGTGCTGGCCGCAGCTGTTGTGCTGTCGTCGATCGCAGCGGCGGTTGCCACCGCCACACCAAGATTGCGCACCCCCGCGGGGGGTTACCAGGACCTGTTCGTGCCGTCGAGCATGGGCGCGGTCAAGGTCCAGGTGCAGTGGGCGGCCCGGGGCGGGAACGCGGCCCTCTATGTGCTCGACGGTCTCCGCGCGCCCGCCGATCACAGTCAATGGGTCAGCGATACCGACGCGCTGCGCCAATTCGCAGGCGACAACGTCACTTTGGTGTTCCCGGTCGGCGGTCGCTCGAGCTTCTACACCGACTGGTACCGACCCAGTAGTACCAATGGTCAGCAGACGACGTACAAATGGGAAACCTTCCTCACCGAGGAGTTGCCCGCATACCTGGCGCGGTTCGGTGTTTCGCCGACCAACAACGCGATCGTCGGTGCCTCCATGGGCGGCAATGCCGCACTGACGCTGGCCGGCCACCATCGCGACCAATTCAAGTTCGCCGGATCATTCTCCGGCTTCGTGCACCCGACATTTCCGCTCTGGAACGAAGCGATGCGCGCTGCCATGTGGGACGAGGGCAACTTCAACGTGGACGATATGTGGGGTCCGGCCGGTGACCCCGCCTGGAGCCGCAACGATGCCACCAATCAGGCAGATTTGCTGCGCGGGCTGCCGGTCTACGTCTCCACCGGCAACGGCCAGCCCGGACCGCTCGACCTGCCGTACGGACTCGGCAACACGGTGAATGCGATGGCCCTCGAAGCGATGACGTTGACGTCGGCCCAGATGCTGCGTGATCGAATGTCGGAACTCGGCATCCCCGCGCGTTTCGACATCATCAACGGAACGCACACCTGGCCCTATTGGCAGCAAGCGCTCGCGGCGGCGCGTCCGATGATCCTCGATGTGCTCGGCGCGCACTGAGTTTCAGGATTGGAAGATCGCCGATGTGACGGGCACATCGGCGAAGCTGTAATACCAGCCGTTCCACGTATCGGCGACAATCACCTGGATCGCATGACCACGCGCCGGACCGTCGGTGATCAACCACAAGCCATTGCCGTACCCGGTCGCCGGGCTGATGCTGCCATCCGACCATGTGAACTGCGCCGAACTGGGCGCACCGGGTGCGTTCCACGGAATGGTCACATCGAACTGTCCCGAGCCGATACCCGGAAGCAACGCGCTGACGCACTCCCGCAGTGTGGCCGTACGCCGGATGTTCTGCCCCGCGCTACCTGTGCCGGGCACCAACCGGCCGGTCATGAGACCGCCCTGGCGGCAACCGCCGCTGCCCTCACTCGGTGGGTAGGCATGCACCTGCGGCGCACCCAGCACCGGCAGGGCGCACAGCACCGCTGCTATCAGCACGCTTCGACGAACAGACACCGCACCACCTCCCAACGACGGGACAGCGATTCACGCGGCCGGTCGAACTGGACGCCGATGAATACGCAACGCGAACCACTGCCGACTCGATCAGCAGTTTAGCGGTCTCCGGCGCGTACTCGATCAGCTTCGAGAGCGGGAATTCGCAGGTCGTCCGGGCTGGTGGCACGGCCCGTTAGTCCAGGACGTAGGGAATCGCCGCGCGCGGATCGTCGCGTTGCGCGAAGAATTCGCCGTAACTGCCGATGGCGTCGTAGTCGTCGAACCAGATCGTCCCGATCTCCTCGGCGATCAGCCGAACATTCGGGGGCACTGGCACTTGCCAACTGTCCATCACCTTGTCCGCGATGCCGGGGCCCAGCCTGACCCGCCCATCGGATTCCGCCGCCACCGCCTGTAGCCGCGTGACCGCAGCCTGCGCCTGCTCCATTACGTCGATCAAATCCGCCCCCGCAGTTGGTGAATGGCTTCATTGAACCAGGACGGCTCTGTTTCGCGCATACGCGATGACATCTTCGGCGTAGGCCGACGCATCTCGTTCCGCGAAATGCTTTCGGAGCTGGTCGAATGCGTCGTCGAGTTGTGGTCCCGGTCCGCGATCGGCGAGCAGGACGACGATCGCCTCCCAGGTGCCGCTGTGCGGGTCGGGATGGGTGAGCAGTTCGTCCAGGTAGCGGTCTGGTTCCACCAGCCGTAATGCGCGGCGTGCGTAGGCGTGTACGCGCCGGGGCAGTTCGGTGCGGATGGTGTCGATGTCGGTTTGCAGTACGTGCTGGCCGGATTGTTCCGGGTCGAGCCGTAAAGACCACAAGGCGGTCAGTTCGTCGGGCAGGGTTCGGGTATTGATCAGGTCGGGGCCGGTGGCCTCTTCCAGTGGTGTGGCCGGTAATCCCAGCTGTGTGTTGCGCCAGTTGCGGAATTCCCACCAGGCCGTCGGGGTGGCGCTCAACTCCAGGCCGAATCCGAGCACCTGCTGTCCGCTGGTCCATGTGCGGGAAACTCGGGTGCGACCGACGGAGGCGACACCGCCCGGCTCGACCCGTATCCACCTAGGGTCGGAGCCGTCAAACCCATACGGTTGCAACAGTTTTCCTGTTTCACGCAGCAGGCGGCGCAGTGCCGACTCAGGTCTGACCATGTCCGCAGGTTAACGATGTGCCCCGACAGGTTGTCGGCATGGGGCAAAAGGCCGACTTCCACGCGCAGTAGCCGAGCCGTCGGCCGATTAGATCGCGAGCGGCGCCACCGTCCGATGACGCAACCCGGCCGCGATCGCGTAGGCCCAGTCCGCCCCGGTGTGATGACGAACAGGAACGACACCGCCCAGAACGCCGCAGCCGCACCGACCTGCATGTGCTGAATCCTCCGAAGCTCGAGTGCCTAGAGGGAGGCTATGCGTGATCAGCCGGAATGTGCTTCCAAGTTCTGTCTCGAAGACGCCTGAAGAATGTGGTCGAATACAAGCCACTGCCGTTGTGAGTCAGCCGCGAGCTTCCTTCCACAGGCCGTAGAGGGCCAGTACCGGCTTTGCCGCCATCCACTCACCGAACCGATAATCCGCTCCCCGCACCAGCCGCGACGCCAGCTCCGGGCGTTGCTGGGCGAGGTATTGTCGCCCCTTCTCGGCGTGCAGGGGAATCGAGACGATCTTGATCAGGTCGCTGTCCTTCAGATATGGGATCGCGAAACTGATGTTTTCCCAGGTGGTCCGGCTTTGATCTTCCAGGACGAGCTCGCCGCGGTACCCGCAGGTCTCTGTGGCGTAGCGGGCCATCAGGGCTGCCTCGGATTGCGGACCCGCGCAAGCCCCTCCGCAGAGCACGAGGCGACTGCTGACCACGGTCGGGTCGATGGACCGCAGACCGGCTCGCACGCGCCACCGGTTCATGACGTTCGCGCGTGTGCCCGCATTGCGGTAGCCGAGAACCACAATGGCTTCGGAGGCGCCCGTGACCGATCCCACGAGCCGGTGCGAAGCGCGCCAGTTCTCCCACTCGCCCCACAGCAGCACGAGCACGAGACCGGTAACCGAAAGCCATGTCCGTTTCCGCACGAATTCAGCCAAGCACAAGCTCCTCGAAAAGCCGGTTCGCGACATGGCTTTTCACCGGTATCTCTTGCCGCATCCCCGAGGTAGTTCGCCGATGATCAACGTCGCAATTCACCGGCGTAGCGACCAGGACAGGTTTCCGGGAACCTGCGGTGCAGCCGGTCGATGAATCGCTGTATGGCGCGCAGTTCAACCACTAATTCTTCGCGGGATGCCGGGTGCAGGCGGTGGGCGTGTCCGAGTTCGCGGGTCAGCGTCTCGGCCCGATTCGTCAGTATTTCCAAGAAGACCTGTGCTTGGGCAAGGTCGGGATCTTCGTGCATCTATGAGCCGTCCTGTGGGCGTCGCATGGTTCCAGGTGCGTCCCGGCGGTCGCGGCCCTCGACAGCGTGGGAATCGGACTGATGCTATCCCGCTACAACACACTCCGTGATGACTTCGTGCCCCTTGATCGTGAGTCTTTATCCAGCCGATGGGAATTCGTGAGGATGCCACCTGTGAAACGGGTATGTGAGTGCGATGTTCCCGGGGGCACTTCGCACTCACATACCGGCGAGGTTCAGCGGCACATCTCCACCGCGTCGGCCTTGTTGTCCGCGCTGGAGGGCAGGGTGCCCCGAGCGTTGTCCGCGACGGAGGCGAGCAGCTGCCAGCGCTCGCCCGTCCAGTTGTACACCGCCACGGTTACGCCGGTGCGGTTCCAGTACGAGGTCAAACGGTCACCGACGCCGCCGTTGCCGATGTCGTGCAGAAAACAGCCCGCGTCGTACTGAAAGAGCATGCTGCCCGTGCCATTGGCGCCGTCCCAGCCGCAGAACATTCCGCCCGGGCAGTCGTAGCTCGGTGACGCGGATGCCGGGGCGGCCGAGATCATCGTGCCACCCGCGACTGTGCCGAGAGTCAGCACGGCCGCGGCGATCGGGACCAGACGGCGAACGGCGTTGACGCGGTTGATTTTCATGGTGATGTCCTTCGTGAGAATCGGTGTCGGCCTTCCGATGGCTTGACACCAACTCTGTGCGGACTCACCAACGACCCACCAACGGCCGACTAATCGAGCAGCTCAGCCCCTGAGCTCGAGGCCGATAAGGCGTGTTCCTTGCCGAGCTGGACTTGTTCGTCGGGTAGCTGTGCGGCGCCTGCTGCGATGACTGCGAAACACCTTGGCCTGCATAATTTCTCAGGAAGATCATCGCTCGTGGTGTGATCGTTCGACTTATGGGGTGGTCGCATGCGAACTGAGGAGAGCAGGGCTGTCGTGCTGGGGCCGGGCGGTGTGGTCGGCACCGCTTGGCTGATCGGGTTCCTTCATGGTCTGCGCCGAGCAGGCGTCGATCTCGCCGAGGCCGACACGATTGCCGGTACCTCGGCCGGTGCCATCGCGGCGGTCGTGCTGACCTCCGGACGGGATCTCGCCGCTCTGGCTACCCGTGCGGCACAGCCGGAATCCGAACCGTCCGAGGGCGATCCGGAGGTGGTCGGCAAGGCGTTGGCGTTGGCGCGGGCGGCGGGCAATGACCCGGAGGAAACGCGCCGGGACGAAGCACCGACTTCGCCGACCGTACCCGGTGGGCGGCCTGTTTCGAGACCGGCTCGGCCCAGGCCGCTCAGGTGGCCACAGCGATCCTCGATGTCTGGTAGGCGTGCTTGTGGCGGAAAGCCGCAGTGATGTGCGGAACTAGGGTGCGTTCGAGCCGCTTCGATCGTGCTCGGGTAGCTGTGTGTCGAATGCCTGGGCGACGGCGAGGCTGTCCTCGTAGACGTGATGGCGGGTGACGAGGCCGTCTTCGATGGTGAGGTGCAGCGCGAAACGGGAGCGATAGGGGCGTCCGGTGGGGCGGGCAGTCTGGCGAATTTCGCCGAGCACCACCGCATCCGGGCCGTCGACCAGGGTGCGTTCGATCACGGTGCCGACCTGCTCGGGCACGTGGTGGCGAGCGATCTCGCGAAAATGCTCGGCCGCGTCGGCGCGTGTGGTGCGGTGCCGGATCCATGGGGTGGCGGGTCGGTTGTGCTCGTTCTCCGGCCAATTCAGCTTCCAGTCGCTGACCGGGGCGTAGAGCGCGGCGGTGGCGTCCGGATCGCCCGCACCGATTCGGCGCAGCAACTCCTCGACGACGGTGCGGGTGGTGATCGTCCCGAGATCGTTCATACCTGCCACCATGCCCGCACCGATGTGCCCCGTCGATTACCTCCGACGTAATACCGTTGGCCTGTTGTGCCGCACAGGCTCTCGTGTGTCGACAGTGCGGAGGTACTTCTACAATCCGTGCGTGACGCTTACCCTCGCCGACCTGGTCGGCTACACCGATCGCGACCTCGACACCGACGTGGCGCGTTGGTTGCCCGCTACCGAAGCCGTCCAGCTTCCCGAGCAGATCCGACCGGTGGAACCGTTTCTCACGCGCCTGGCTCCGACCGACGCGGCGGCGCTGGCCGCGTTCGACCGCCGGGTCCGGTCAGGCGTGCTGCCGCAGTTCTTGGACATCTTCGACTGGTCCTACGGGTTCGATTTCGCCGGAAACGACTGCGGCATCATCGATTCGGACTATGCGACCGAGCTGACCGACGACGATGTCTACTCGATCGGTGCGGACGGCGGCGGCAATCTGTATGTCGTACTCACCAACGGCCAAGTGGCCGTGTGGTTCCACGAGGAGGAGGTGCTCGAGGGCGGCACCCGCTTCGACAACCTCGACGTCTTCCTCTGGTCGTTCGTGCGCTACCGCGCGGTGCGCGCTGGAAAACTCGACCGCTCGGCCGTAGAAGCAGACTTCCTGGCGCTCGGCCAGGACGGCGCACTCGAACCGAACCTCGGCCTGCTGAGTCTCATGAAGTAGGACGCCCTCGCAGCACTTCGAAAACGCCGCAACGTTCGGCACCTTCCCTGACCTGACGAAGCTGTATCGGTGAGCAATGATCACGCAGTGACCATTCCATCAGTCCTGCGCGAGTCATTGCACGATCCAGTGTTCTGGGCGCGGTACACCTTCGCGTACGAGGGCTGCCCCGGAGCCGATCGGCTCGACGCTATCAAGCACCTGCTCGACGATAATGCCGACGACGAGGACTGGGAAGCGGACGATACGGCGGTGGATGTGGAGTTCGATGTCGGCGGCGGCTACCGCTTACGACTGACCGTCGATTGCCCGACCGACAGCTACGCCCTGCAGATCGTAGTCCCGGACTCGACCGATGCGGCCGAGCTGGGTTGGGACGACCTGGCGGCCTGGCACCCGTACGCGCTGCGCTGGTTCGAACTCGATCTGATCTGTCGCGCAATCGCAGTCCTCGACTCACGGTTGCCGCATCCCGGGGCACCACTGGCGCTGCTCTGCCGGTTCGCCGCAGTCTTCGAAGGCGACGATGTGAACGAGGTAGTCGCGGCCGTGGACGCGGCGTATGTCTCACTACGTCCGCAACGGTTGGACGGCTACTGGCCTCGTGGCACCGACTGGCTCGAGCGTGCGGACTTCCGCGGCCAGGGCGTGATCTGGCAACGCGACCAGGACGGCAACCTGTGGGCCTATCAGGGGGACGACGAGGAGCTGGACTTCTACAGCACACGTACGGAACCGGCAGCCGGTACGGAACACTTTCCGCACGCCCAGCTGAAGGCCCTGCTGGCGGCCGCGGCCACCACGGTCCAGATCGGCGCCACGTGATCGCGAAATCGCTGCCTGCGAAGAATGGAAGGGAACTCCCTTCCATATTCAATCTATAGCGCACCCGGGGGCTTGCGGCAAGACCCCGGTCGTACCGCAGAATCACTGGCCGAAGCCAGAACGTGCGGAAATGGGAGTCGCGAATTGCGTGTGCTGTCGACGTATGGGTCGAGCCCGTCGAGTCGAGAAGGGGAGGGACATATGACGACTGCGGGGTACGAAGACGAATTGCGGTCCGAGCGAGGCTACGTGGCCGGGCTCTACACGCGGCTCGACGCCGAACGCGCGCGAGTGAAGGAAAAGTACACCGCGGCGTTGCGAGGAACCGGTGCGACACCCATGGAACGGGATGTCGAGGTGCGCACGCTGGCCAGGGAGGCAAAGCGGCTGGACGTGGCTGACAACGGGCTGTGTTTCGGCAGGTTGGACACTGTTTCGGGCGAACATTCCTACATCGGCCGGATCGGCATCTTCGACGAGGAGAACGAGTACGAGCCGCTGTTGCTCGATTGGCGGGCGCCCGCGTCGCGGGCGTTCTATGTCGCCACTGCCGCGTCCCCCGAGAACATGCGTCGACGCCGCCAGTTCCACACGCTCGGGCGTCGGGTTGTCGATTTCACCGACGAGGTACTCGGCCGCCCGAGTGATGGCGAGCTTGGGGACGCGGCCCTGCTCGCGGCGGTCAATGCGCCGCGCGGTGCGGGGATGCGCGACATCGTGGCGACGATCCAGGCCGAACAAGACCGGATCATCCGGCTCGATCACCCGGGTGTGCTGGTGATCGAGGGCGGCCCGGGCACCGGGAAGACCGTGGTGGCGTTGCACCGCGTCGCGTACCTGCTCTATACCCAGCGGGAGCGGATGGAGCGCAACGGTGTGCTCGTGGTCGGGCCGAATCCGGCGTTCCTCAACCACATCGGCCGCGTGCTGCCGTCGCTGGGCGAGACGAATGTCGTGTTCATGACCACCGGTGATCTGCTGCCCGGTTTGCGCGTCACCGCCGAGGACACCCCGGATGCCGCGCGGCTCAAGGGCTCGCTGAAGATCCTGGACGTGCTCGCGGCGGCCGTCGCCGATCGTCAGCGGGTGCCGGAGCATCCGGTGCCGATCGAACTGCAAGACGTCACGGTGCGGATCGACACCGAGACCGCGGAGTGGGCGAGGGAGGAGGCACGCGCGAGCGGACTGCCGCACAACGAGGCCCGCGCGGTGTTCAGCGAGATCGTCACCTACGTGCTCACCGAACGGGCGATCGGCCGGATCGGTCGTGGCTGGCTGACCAGGAAGGATCGCGAGGCATGGGAGAACCTGCGGACCGATCTGCTCGGCGAACTCGCCGACAACGACCAGTTCACCGCCGCGCTCGACGAACTCTGGCCGATACTGACGCCGGAAACATTTCTGGCACAGCTGTATTCGTCCGCTGACCGCCTGCGTGCGGCTGGCGCGGACCAGTCCCTGTGGCGCGCCGACGGCGAAGCCTGGACGGTGTCGGACGTGCCACTGCTCGACGAACTGGTCGATCTGCTCGGCCGTGACAAGGCAGCCGACGAGGCCGCGGCGCGCGTCGTCGAGCGGGAACGCAAGGCCGAGGCCGAGTACGCCGCAGGCGTGTTCGACACTCTCATCGAGCGCGAGGACCTGAACGACGACATCGGCCTGCTCGCCCAGGACATGCTCTACGCCGAGGACCTCGCCGAGCGCTTCCTCGAGCGTGATACCCGTGAACTCGTCGAACGCGCTGCCACGGACCGGGATTGGACTTATCGACACATCGTGGTCGACGAAGCCCAGGAGCTGTCCGAAATGGACTGGCGGGTCCTGATGCGGCGCTGCCCGGGCCGATCCTTCACGGTGGTAGGCGATCTCGCGCAACGCAGGTCGGTGGCCGGAGCGACATCGTGGGACACGATGTTCGAACCGTACGTGCCCGGCCGCTGGGTCTATCGGTCGCTATCGGTGAATTACCGCACCCCGGCGGAGATCATGAGCGTCGCGGCCGCGGTGCTCGCCGAATTCGCGCCGGGAGTCCAGCCACCGGAGTCGGTCCGCGCGTGCGGCGTCCAGCCCTGGTCCAAGCAGGTGTCGGAGGACGAATTGCCCAATGCCATAGCGGAATTCGTTCGCGACGAAGCCGGTCGCGACGGCACCAGCATCGTGATCGGGCCCCCGGGCGTGCCGGGCACGGTGCCCGCCTCGGAGACGAAGGGCCTGGAATTCGACGCCGTCCTGGTCGTGGAGCCGGAACGAATCCTCGCCGAGGGGCCACGTGGCGCAGCCGAACTCTACGTCGCCCTGACCCGCGCCACCCAGCGCCTCGGTGTCTTGCATCAGGGCCCGCTGCCGCAGGCCCTGACCGGACTCGCCGAAATCGGCGGTCTCGCCGAGGCCGGTGATCGAGGGTTGGCTTGACGATTCGTGTGCGGCCCCGGATACGATACCGGGGCCGCCGCCGACGGCTGTGATGCCTGCATCCGTCTGCTGCTGGCGAACTTCCCGCCGATCCGTATGGGACCGCAGTGCCTCGACGTGTTCGTCGTAGATGATCTCGCCTCGGTCGTCGGAGTACAGGCAGACGGCTCGGCCTGGGGCGTCACCGGGACGTTGCGGCGACCTCGGCCGGGGCTTGGTCGGCGGCGGAGCTGGTGTGCGTGGCGTCGTCGCGGGTCGGGGTGGATCCGACGACGACGGTGATCACGAGGATGAATGCGATCAGTGCGCAACCGGTTCGGGTGAAATGGAACAGTTCCCAACGTCGCAGGATGTCGGCGTAGTCGCTGGGGGGCGTGCCTACCGCCCAGCGTTTGATCTGCTGGTTGATCGGCACGTTTCCGAAGCGGGTCACCAGGAATGAGATGAACGTCAGCGCTGAGGCGCCCGCCGCGATCCACCGCGACGATGACTTCGCCCGCACGGCCAGAATCAGCGTGCTCAGGACGGCGAGACCCATCAGCGACTGCATCACCGGGCCGTTGACGCGCATCAGCGCGGTATGAAAAGTGAACCGAACATCAAGGGGCACTTCGCGAAACGCGTACAGCACGTTCACCGCGCCGTAGCCGAACGCACCGGCGAGCAGGCCGGGGAACAGCAGCGCCGCGGCCCGGACGGATTTCGACAACATCGGAACTCCCATCTCATATCGCAACATCAAGTTGCGATATCGTCAGCATGCCTGCCGTAAGCCGATATCGCAACAAGGAGTTGCAATGACCGCACCTCTAGGACGCGGACCCAAGGTTCGCGCCGCCGTGCTCGCCGCGACCGTCGACGAGTTGAGCGAGCACGGGTACGCCGCATTCACCGTCGAGAACGTCGCCCAGCGCGTCGGTGTGCACAAAACCACCGTCTACCGGCGCTGGGCCGACCGGGACGAACTGATCGCTGATGCACTGGCCGACAGCGTCGAAGCGGAAATCCCCATCCCCGACACGGGTTCGGTCGAGGACGACCTGCGCGCGCTGGCGCGCAGTCTGGTCGCGTGGATCAGCAGCCCGTCCGGCCGGGCGGTCCTCGCTGTCATGCTGTCCAACGCCGCGCCGCCCGATCCGACCCGCCATGCCTTCCGTGACCGCATCCGCAAGGCGCTGCCGGTCGTGACGCGCGCCGTCGAACGCGGTGAACTCCCCGCTGGTACAAACCCCGTCGAGCTGATCAAAACTCTTGTGGCGCCGATCTATTTCCGGGTGCTGATCACCCGTGAGCCGGTGGACGACAGCACCGCCGACGCGGCCGCGGCAGTGGCTTCGACCGCGGCGCGCGCCGGTCTGTTCGGCTGAGCTCGGCAAGACAATCGGTAGGTCACTCTCGCTCGGCTCCGTCCGGCCAAACGATCTCCACCGGCACGTCACGGGCTCGCGCCAGCGCGACCACCGTGCCGGTCCCGCCTTTGCCGCCGACCTCGCCATCCCATACCGCGACGAGCCGATCGCAGGATGACAGCACGGCTTCGTTCGCGGCCTCGTAGGCTTCCCGTCCGGCATCGTCGAAGTCCATGACGCGCACGGTATGGGCGCGTGCGATCAGCTCGTCGAACAGCTCCGCGTGGTCGGGTTTCACCTTCCGCTGTCGATAATTCGCGGACGGCAGTACTACTTCCAGCCGCCCACCGGCATCGAGCACCGCCCGGGCGAACACCGAGTCGGCGCCGCGAGCAATGCAGCTGACACCCACCAGATCGTCGGGGTCTCCCTGTCTGGCAAGGACTTTCCTGATCCCGTCGTACACGAACGGGACTGTGTCGGCCGTGATGTTCATATGTCCGGTGACGCCGATGCGAGCCATGGGAACTTTCTATACCGCCGATCGCCGCCGGATGGCCGCAATCTTCTCGGGTCAGTAGTGCGGCGCGTAGCCTTCGACGCGGATGAGCACATAACCTGCGCTGTACGCGGAGTCGATGGTGGTCTGATCGACCGCGATGACGTTGTCCTGGCGCGCTTCGCTCCAGAACTGGTACAGCGGGCTTGTGCCGGGCTCCTGGCTGGTGTTGATATATCCCTGAATGCCGATGTAGGTATATCCGGCACTGTAGGCGGAATCGATGCCTACCTGCGTCGCTGTGCTGAAGTTGTCCTGGCGGCTGTTGCTCCAGAACAGGTGCAGCGGTACGGTTCCCGGCTGCTGGGTCTCGTAGACGAAGGCTTCCTTGCGGATGGGCAGGTAGGCGGCGGCGGTGGCGCTGTTTTCGTCGTTGCGGTTGCCGGTGGTGAAGTTGTCGCCGCGTTCCGGATTCCACCATGTGTAAAGCGGGTACAGCGACAGTACGTCAGCGTGCGCTGTGGGGGCGGCACTGAGCGTAGTGCCAGTGATTCCGGCGGCGGCCAATAGCGTTGCCGCCGAGATCATGAGGCGCCGACGACGGAAACGTGCATTTTCGCGCGCCGCCGACACCGACCCCATCGATACCATGATCCGTCGCATCATGATTGTCCCCTGTTCGTGTCTTCCGACACCACCGCTGCCGAGCGCATTGACTCGAAAGTGTTGTCGGCCAACTGATTACGTGCACTTCAACGGTAGTGTCCACGTTGCGTCCGTTGCTATTCGCAGACTTGCGTATAGCAGTCCGGCCTTTCGGCTGATATACGAGATCCGTTGGTGCACAATGCAGGAGTGACCGATCGGCTGGGTGGGGACGCCAAGAAGATCCACGATCTAGCGCTGGAGATCATCACCGAGAAGCAGCCGGTGCGGGTCTGGCCGCTCTTGATGCAGAGGTTGACCGCTGACCTACCGTGTGACCTGGCTGTTCTGGTCGACCTGAACTGGGACGCAGGCACCGGTCACGCGCTCACCGGTTCCCCTGACTGGTTGTACGAGGCCCCGCTGGACGCACTCATCCACGCGCACATGCGATCTCATCCCTTGCTGCGGCACTATGCACACACTCGGGACATGACACCACTGAGCATGGACGAGGTCGCCGACGACCGCTGGTGGAAAGGGGAGGGATATCGAGCGGGTAAGGACGCGATCGGCATCGACCGCCAGCTCGCTCTGCCGCTGTCCGCGGGGCCGGGCAGAATCCGCAGTGTCATCATGAGCCGCAGCGGCCTCGGATTCAGCGATCGCGACCTCGAATACGCCGCGCTCGCCAGATCATTGCTCGACACCGTCGAAGCCCACGAGGCAGCGGTCATCACCGGCACGGGACCGGGAGACCCCGCCGAACACAAGATCACTCCACGTGAGCTCGCGGTCCTGACTCTGCTATGTGATGGGCTGACCGCTCGCGCCATCGGCACCAGACTCGCGATCACCCCAGCGACCGTGTCCAAGCACACCGAGAACATCTACCGCAAACTCGGTGTGCGCGACCGCATCTCGGCACTGCGCAAAGCGCACAGTCTCGGCCTCGTCCGCCCGGGTTAGCCCGCGGCCCGCACCCCGGCGATGCTGAGATCGTCGACGTTGGCACAGGCGTCGGAGGAAGCCTGCACTGCGTCTATGGCTTTGGATGGCGTGGAAGTCGTTGTCCCGGTCGGCTTTGTGACGAGCCGCACGGAAACATCGGCGGCCGTGCGCTTCCGGGCGATCAGGAGTCCAAGCGGTCCTGGTAGACCGTGGCGAGATTGCGCAGCGCAGTGGCCCCGTCTCCGACGAAGCTGGAACCGTGCATGATCGCCAGCGTGGTGGGTGCCAGCTCCGCGAGCCGATTCAGAGTGGCGGGCACGGCGGGCCCCAACGAGGTGGCGTGGAACACGTCCTCCGCGACGGCCGCCTGCTCGACCAGGTCGGAATCGGTCAGTGCCGGGCCACTTCCCAGCTGGGTCATCAGGTCACCGCAGAACAGCACGCCGGTGGTCTCCTCGTACAGCACGCGCGCCTCCCAGTTGTGCGGTGCGTGCGGAGTATCCAGATGCCGTACTCGACGGCCGCCGAGATCGATGACCTCACCGTCGGCCAACCGACGCGGCGGCCGATCCGCCATATCGTCGATCGAGACGAGGCAGCCGAGCTCACCGTGCGCCACCTGCGCATGCGGTGCGGCAGCGAGGAAGAGGTTCATCGCTCCGCATTCGTCGGCTTCGACATGACCGAAGGTGATCCAGCGCAACCGTTCCACCGGCATGATCCGCGCGATTTCCGCGGACACCAGCGGAAACAACGCGCGCATACCGGCGTGGAACAACAACGGTTCCTCGGCATCGACGAGGAACTGATTGAAGGTGAAGCCCGTCGGCCCTACCTCGGGAATGAAGGTAGAGATGCGGTAGATATCTTCGGCGATCTCGTCGGTACGGGTTTCCATGAAACCTCCCTACTTGTGCCGTCCCCGCCATTTTGCTCGCCGACGCGCTCCCGCACACCGAATTCGCAGGCTCCTGCCGATCTTGTCGGATCGATGTGGCAATGCATCGGGTATCAGACAACGACGTCATAGGTCAGGTGGGTCGCGGTCGAGGTCGGGGTCACGCTGCGTTGCGCCAGCATGCGCGGCACGCAGCCGGTGAGCAGCAGTCTAAAGCGGGCGGTGCGGATGTGGCATTCATCGCCGTGGGCTTCTGGGGCGGCGACCTCGCGTTTCGGCATGCGGCGAGGAATTCCTCGTGGCTCCAGGTCTCGGTCCGGGCGCGTATCAGTGGGCGTGTCAGGTTGGCGTCAGGTCGGCATCAGCCGGGCTGGCGACAGTGTTCACGTGAACAGCACAGCAATTGCAGCTTCCGGGTTGGGGAAGGCGTACGGGGTCAAGACGATCCTCGATGGCATCGATCTGACTATCAATGCTGGCCACTATCCGATGCTGCGTACGGAATGGCTCGACCGACTCGCCCGCGTGACGCGGTATCTGGGCGGTGATCACGCCTTCGCCCAGCTGATCCGCTTCGCCCTGGTCGGCGGGTCCAGCAACGTTGCCTACATCCTGCTGTTCATGGCCATGAACGGGATCGGCCCGCTGGTCGCCAATATCGCCGGCTCGATCGTCAGCACGGTGATCGCGAACGAACTGCACCGGCAGCTCACCTTCCACGCGGCCGGGCGGGTCGGCTGGTTCACCGCACAGTGGGAAGGGGGCGGGCTGGTGCTGATCGGCCTGTTGATCAGCACCGCGGCGCTCGCCGGTCTCGAATTCTGGGCACCCGGCCTCGGTGAGATCGCACAGATCTGCGCGGTGATCGCCATCCTGGCGGCGGTCGGCGTTATGCGCTTTCTGGCTCTGCGCGGCTTCGTCTTCGAGCACGGGCCATCCGACCTGTCGCAGGCGGCGCGTTGATCAGCACGTTTCGGGCACTGCGGCGGAAGGATTGACCCTTACCCTGGGTCAGGGTTGGAGTCTTGTCGCATGACGAATGACATCACTTCCGCGACTCGGCTCGCTCCGCCGATCGGCGGGTTCGAGGAAATCGACGGCCGCCGTGTTTTCGTGCATCGGTCGGGCAGTGGCGGACCGGCCGTCGTGTTCCTGCCTGGCGCGAGCGCGGTCGGCTTGGACTACTTCGGTGTCCAGCAACAGGTTTCGCAATTCACCACCGCTGTGGTCTACGACCGTGGCGGCACGGGCTACAGCGATTCCCTGGCCCTGCCGCGCACTGCCGCCGCGGTGGCCACGGAACTGCGCGAGCTGCTGCGCGCCCAGAACGTCACCGCTCCCTACGTTCTCGCGGCACACTCCCTCGGCGGCTGCTACGCGCATCGGTTCGCGCAGTTGTACCCGCAGGACGTGGCGGGACTGGTCTGCTTGGACGTCCTGCACCGCGACTGGGACGAATTCATGCCTCCCACAGCGAGTCTGGCCGCCATCGAGCAGATGGGACCTGATCCGGAGCAGCTCCGAAAGATGCGCCCGGCCCTGCGCGAGATACACGCCGAGTTGCTCGCGGACTACCCCGAGCACATACGGCAACCACTGATCGATGCCAAGGTGAGCGACGAATGGATGCGGGTCGGCATCGCCGAGCGTGCCACCTTGACCGACCTCGCCAGCGAACTGCGAGCGGGGCCGAATATCCCGGACGTCCCGGTTGTCGCACTAACCGTCGTGGGCAGCGACCCTACCCAGCAGACGCTGACCTCGCCGGAGATGAACGACGCCAAGACGCGAATGGACGCGGCCCTGGTGAGCGGGGTCTCGCACGGGGAACAACGCATCCTCTCCGACACCCTCCACCACCGGCTCTGCTTCGACCGCCCCGACGCCGTGGTCCAGGCGATCCGCGACGTCGTAGACCGGGTGGCGCCCCACTAGACTCGGCGCAACCATGACGACAGGGGAACGGTGCTGACCATCGGCCGGTTAGCGGCGACTGCGGGCGTGACCGTGCGCGCCGTTCGCCACTACCACCACGTCGGCCTGTTGCCCGAGCCCGAGCGCGACGCCTCCGGCTACCGCCGCTACAGCGCGCAAGCCGCGGTGGACCTCATCCGGATCAGGACCCTCGCCGACGCCGGTGTTCCGCTGGCCCGTATCGATGCGCTGCTCCATGCAAAGCCGACCGAGTTCGCCGCGGCCATCGCCGACATCGACGTTGAATTGCAGCGCAAGATCGACCAGCTCACCGAATACCGCGGCCGCATCGCCGATTTGGCAAGCGGTGAAAGCCTTGTTCTGCCCCCCGACGTGGTCGCCATCCTGAACCGGATGCGTAGTCTCGGCGTCAGCGAACAGAGGGTGCGACTCGAGCGCGACTCGTGGATCCTGCTGCAGGCGCTGGACCCGCAGGCCATGCCGCAGCGGATACGGGACAAGACCGCGGGCCTCGACGACCCCGAGACCACGCGCCTGTATCTCGCCTGCGATCGAGCAGTCGACTGGGATCCGCACGATCCACGCCTGGACCGGCTCATCGACGACCTGGACGCATGGGAGATCGAACACGAACGAGACAACGGCCGACCAGAGAGCCTGCAACTGATCTCTTCCCGGATCTCCGAGGCGTCACCGGCATGGCAACGCATCATCGATGCACTCGCTCACCGCGCCGAGCGGCGCCGAACCGCCCGGCGCCACAGCTGAAGTCGGCATTTGTGGTCGAAGCTATGGTGACGGAGGCAGTCCGGCCGCGTTGCGCATGGCCGCGCGGCCACGTTGGGCGGCGGATTCGTCGTCGAGCAGTTGGATTTCCTGATTGACCGCCATGGAGATGCCGATGAGTACGGTGGCGATCTCGTCGGGGCGGCGATGCGAAGCGGTCGTTTCGTCTTGTGCCGCAGCGATTTCGGCGGTGAGAAAGGTGCGCCAGTCGGCAACGACCTCACGCAGCCGATCCCGCAATATTCCGGGCCGCCCATCGAGTTCGGTCGACGCCGCGGTGACGAAACACCCTCCGGGAAAAGGGCATTCGGCCAGGTAAGCGATCCAGGCATCGATCAGCCGTTCCAGGCGGGCCGCGCCGGGAGGCATCGCCGTCAAAGGGGTGAGTACCGCTGTCCGAAAGATTTGGCCGGCCTGTTCGAGTGCGGCGTTCTGCAGGTTTTCGCGAGATCCGAAGGGGCCGATGACACCTGCCTTGCTCATGGCGAGCCGGTCGGCGAGTGACCCGATCGTGAGACCTTCCAAACCGATACACGACGCCTCCTCGACCGCGGTCCGCACGATTCGATCCCGGGTGCGGGCCGCTTCGGCGAATGAGCTGCGTGGCGACATCAATCCATCATAGCGTCCGATCGTTCGCTATGCTTATAGCGAACGATCGAATGCTAATGAGAGTGTGCTGATGAGTGATCTGCTACGACTCGACGCGACGGCCCTGGCGCTGATCGCACACGATGTGGCCACTGTTTCCGATGCGGACCTGGACGCGCCGACACCGTGTGCGGGCTGGACCGTCGCGGACCTTGTGAGTCACATGAACGAACGCCACGAGGCTGTGATCGCGGCCATCTTCGCGCCGATCGACGACCACGCCGACAATCCCCGCGACGATTTCGCGCGCACAGCCGCACGGTGGGTGGTCGCGATGGAACAGAGCGGCGATGTCGTGAACCTGCCGCAGCGCGGCCCGATGGCAACGGACACAGTGCTGTCGGTCCATTTCGTCGACATGCTCGTGCACCGCTGGGACCTGTCCCGTGCGCTGTGCCGCCCCTGCCCGGTCCCCGACCGTCTCACCGCGCTCGCATTGCCGATTGCTCAGTCGATCACCGCGCCGGGCAGTTCGCTCAACGGCCCGGATGGCGTCTATCGGCCCCCGGTGGAGCCGGACCGACCGCTGCCCGTACTGGACGTCATCGCAGCCCTTCTCGGCCGCGATCCCCACTGGGAGCCCCATCGGAACGCCGCCGACGGCCGGAAATAGCGCGCTCCACCGAAGCGGTTCGAAGATCGGAGATTTCAGGGTCAGCCGATGATGACGGCCTCGACGAGGCCAACGGCGAAACGGTGTTCCTCGATCTCACGACCGCGGCAGCCACACTCGGCGGTTGACACCCGCACCGGGGGCGCCGGTCGGCGGCGCGCGGTGGTGGTCGTTGCGAGATAGGGTGTAGCTGCGCGGTTTCCGGCTGCGGGGAACGTTGTTCAGTAAAGGGAGTCCGAGCGGATGGATCGCCGGAACAAGGTGATCAGCCGACGCGGTGTGTTGTTGGCGGGCGGAGCCTCGATCGCGCTCACCGCAATGGCACAGCCGACGCAGGCGGGGATCACGCGGAAGATGTCAGCCGGCCCCGAGGCGCCCGGGAAGCGGGCTGAGCTCGCGGAACAGGCGATCGTGCAACGGCACGTGCGCACGCTCTGGGGGCAGTCGGGAATGCGGTTGGGTGCGCTCGTCTGGCCGTCGTCCTTGCTGGACCAGTCGTTCGTGCGATGGTGTTACTGGTGGCAAGCCCACCTCCTCGACTGTGCGGTGGACGCCGCGTACCGCACCCGTACTCCCGAACGCATCGACCGGGTCGTCGCCCTGGCACGCGGTATTCTGACCCGCAATCTCACCGGCTGGACCAACCGGTACTACGACGATATGTCGTGGCTGGTGCTGGCGCTCGAACGTGCCGACCGGCTGCTCGGTGTCCGGTTCGGCGCCGCCATCGGGGACTTGCGGGCCGCCTTGATCGAAGGCTGGAACCCGATCGTCGGTGCGGTGCCGTGGCGGTCCGGCGACGATTTCTACAACACCCCTGCGATCGGTCCGACCGGTATCGCTATGGCGCGTTTGGGCGAATTGCCCCGCGCCCGGCAACTTGCCGATTTCCTGTACACGCGATTGCGCGATACCGACAGCGGCCTGATCCTCGACGGTGTCCATGAGCCCGGCGCACGAGTGGACCGGACTGTCCACACCTACAGCCAGGGCGTGACCATCGGGCTGGAAACCGAGTTGGCAGTGCGTACCGGCGAATCGAGCCATCGCAGCCGCGTGGCAGCACTCGTTGCCGCAACCGCGGACCGGCTCACGGACGCCGGGGTGATCGCCGCGGCCTCCGGGAACGACTCGGGGCTGTTCATGGGTATCCTCGCCAGATATCTCGCCGAAGCCGCACTGGCCTTGGGTGACACCACCGCCGCGAATATCGTGCACGCTTCCGCGCGTGCGGCCTGGGAAAATCGCGCCGAGGTGGACGGGCTACCCCTGTTCGGTCCGGACTGGGCCCGCGCGGTCGCGGTGCCGGAGGCTCCGGGAACCCTTCCCCCGCTCACGCATTCGTCCGCCGCTTCGTCGGCGAACCTGAGCCGCGATCTCTCGGTACAGCTGAGCGGGTGGATGCTGCTCGAAGCGGATTACCAGCTCACCGCCGCGGGACGCTGACGCACACCCCGGCGCATTCGCCTCAGGGGCGGTGAGCGCGGAGACCGTCGACGAGGTTCGACAGCAACCGCGGTGTCGAACACGATGTGTCACAACAGAATCCAAGAACCAACCGGTTCGCATTCCCGCTCGGTCAGGGTGTCGACTTCGGTGTGGTCATTGCGCATTGTCGAGCAGTACCTGGATGCGCCTAGGCCGTGTCTCCCGAATCGCGTGTTTGGTCGTGCTGGCCGCCGACGAGGTGTCGGGTTCCTCAGGAGGTTGGCACCCGTGTCGCGGTGTCTGCCGATCGACGGATGGCGTCGAGCAGACGGTGCATGTGGACCCCGTCATCGAAGGTCGGGACCGTCGTGGTGCCGGTTCGGATGTTCTGTGCCAGCGCCGCATACAGTCTCGCGACGTTGCCGACTTCGGTGTCGAGCGTCATGTCCGCCAGCGGATCCTCGCCCTGCAGCGGCTGCCAGGAGCCCTCGCTGCGGGAACCCAGCAGGCGCAGTTCACTCAACGAAATGCCGCCCGCCCCGTTGGCGCCGGAAACGATCGCCAGATCCCCTGCGGTGCCTGAGATCTCTATCCGGGTGTGACCGTTGGTCACCTTGGAGTCATGGATGTGAGCCGACACCACAACTCCGTCCGCCGTGACGGCGTCGAGCAGCAGATGGTTCGGAGTGGTGACACTAATTGCCGTGTCGGTTTCCTCGATCACGGCATGCGGGTAGCGGATGGTGAGCCGGGCCGACAGGTCGGTGAAACCGCCGATCAGGTACTCGACCGCGTCGAACGTGTGCCCGCCGACAATCTCCACGATGCCCGCACCATTGCGCTGGTCGAGGGTGTAGGCCGCCCAAGCCGGTACCCGCGTGCCCGCACCCAGGTGACGTGCGGAGTACACGGTCGCCGAAACAACGTCCCCCACATAACCTTCCGCGAGCAACTGGCGGGCGCGGGCGATCGCCGGCGAGTATCGGGTCTGCAGGCCGACCACGTGGCGGATGCCCGCGTCTGAGGCGAGCTCGGCCAACGATTCGGCCTCGGCGGTGTTCAGTGCGAGCGGCCACTCGCAGTAGACGTGTTTGCCCGCCGCCAGCGCCAGGCGGATCAGCTCCGCATGCGCGGGCACCTTCACCGTGATCGCCACCAGGTCGACCTCGAGATCCTGCGCAAGCTGGCGCGGATCGGTAAATGCGTGCGTCGCGCCGAACATCCGCAACGCCCGCTCCGCGCTCTCCGTACGGCTCGTGCCCACGGCGGTGATCCGGAAGTCCTCGAGCGCCTGCAGCGCGGGAACATGTGCGCGCACGGCCCAGCCGCGGTCGGGACTGGCGCCGACGATACCTACCCGAATGGGGTCCATGATCACTCCTTACATAAGCGGACCTTTCAAGTCCGTTTATAGCTAACCGGACTCCCCAAGTCCAGTTGTTACGCTGGTGGATGTGATCAGTGCCGTGGACCGACTACTCGCCGATGAGGCTGGCCAGGCACCCCGTGCCGATGCCCGGCGCAACCTCGAGCGCCTGGTCGCGGCGGCGCGGTCGGCACTGGCCGAGGTCGGGGTCGAGGTCACCGCTCAGGAGATCGCTCAGCGCGCCGGAGTCGGCAAGGGCACCTTCTATCGGCGGATTCCCTCGCGGGAGACGCTGCTGCAGGTCGTCCTGGAGGAGGTGCTGGGCGACATGATCTCCAGCGTCGATCGCGCGATCGCCGACCCCGATCCATGGCACGGGTTCACCGACTTCGCCTCGGTGTATGTGCGACTGCGCACCGAGAGCTGCGGCGCCAACGAGGCGCTGGGCGGTGCCGGTTTCCCGGGCTTGGATCAGTTGCTGGCTGAAATACGCGCACGGATCAGGCGTTTGGTCGAAGCGGCGCAGAGCGCGGGCGAGATGCGACGCGATATCGCCTGGCAGGATGTTGCTTTCCTGCTCGCGGGAGTCTCGACCGACTCGCATACCATCGGACTTCAGGCCGACAGCGGTCAGTGGAGCCGCAACCTGCGGATCGTCCTCGACGGACTCAGGGACCGCAACCGCTCCTAGCGTTTCTCCCGAATATTCGGTCTTGACTGGCGAAGATTGGCCGGTGACGCGGATGGATGTGATTTCTGATGAGTTCTGGTCGGCTGTCGAACCGGTGATGCCCTCGGATAAGGGCAAGCGGGGCAACAGGTTCGGTGATCATCGGTTGATGCTGGAGGGTATCGCCTGGAGATTCCGCACGGGCAGTCCGTGGCGGGATCTGCCTGCCGATTTCGGGCCGTGGCAGACGGTGTGGAAGCGACATCATCGGTGGTCTCTGGATGGCACCTACGACGAGATGTTCACCCGGGCGGCGGCGGTGTTCGGGTTCCACACCGAGATGGCCTGCGATATCGAGAAGCTGCTGTCGGTCGACTCGACGAGCGCGCGGGCGCATCAGCATGCCGCAGGTGCTCGCTCGGACACGCTCGCCACAGGGGGCTCGGTCGAATTACAAGAAAGCCGCCGATGAGCCCGCCGACCACGCGTTGGGCCGCTCGCGTGGCGGGCTGACCACGAAGATCCATGCCCTGACCGATCAGCGCCAAGCCCCGGTCGCGGTCCGGTTGACCGCGGGCCAGGCCGGGGACAATCCCCAGCTGGTGCCATTGCTCGAGGACTACGCCCAGACCCGCCGTGCCGCGGGCAAGCCCGGCCGCGACTTCCGGCTGCTCGGCGACAAGGCGTACTCGCATCCCAGCACACGAACCGAATTGCGTTCCAGAAGAATCAAACACACCATCCCCGAACGCAAAGACCAGATCGCCCGGCGCAAGGCGAAGTGGTCGGCGGGAGGCCGGCCACCTGCATTCGACCCCGAACTTTACGGTCTGCGCAACACCGTGGAACGGGGCTTCAATCGGCTCAAACAGTGGCGCGGCATCGCGACCCGCTACGACAAGTACGCGCTGACCTACCTCGGTGGCGTCCTATTGGCTTGCGCCGTCATCCACGCCCGGGTCGGGACCAGCAATTTGGGAGACGCAGCCTAGCCGCAGACAGAACTCACTGCCCGGCTTGTCCGGTGTTCGTAACTCCAGTTGTTTTCTGCCGGAGAGACATTCACGCCGGTCGTGTCATCAGCTCAGCGAGTTGTTTCGCCTGCGAGGTTCTCAGTCTCACTTCGACCCGTTCCCGCTGCCGCGGATCGGTGGTCGCCGGGTCGTAGGCGAAGCAGACTCGATCGGGTCGATCGAGTCTGAATTCGATTGCCGCCCATAGCGGATGCGTCATCGGCACATCGATGTGTTTGAACCGGCCCGCCCACACCAGTACCCGTCCGACGACAGTGACCGCGATCGCGCCCGAGACTTCCCGTCGCTCCCATTCCACGAGACGACCCGATGGCCGGAGACTGCGACGGATGACCGAACCGCTCAGGCTCTCCTCGAAGAACACGATGCCGCCGGAGGCGTCCAGCGACGCTCGCAGGTCCGCTGGTAACCGCCCCGACCCGAACAGCAGCCGCCGCAGGGCATTCACTCGTCCAGCTTAACCGCGCGTCCCCTTCGACGGTGGCCGTGGTCGCGAATTACGCTGCGCGCGATCGTTACCGGCAGCTTGTTCAGCGACGTGGTCGAGTGGCTGCCTTGCGTGGTTGGTGGACTACCCGCTCACCTGGGACCGGCGCTCCCAGCGGCGTCGGAAGCGGAAGTAGTTGCCGAACTGGCGAAATCGTTAATGTCGGCCGATCGGTTCACCGCCGCGGTCGTTGGTGGCGGTTCTCTCGGAGCCCTGTCGAACAGCGGCTCTGTCTTCTGCGGCAGGCATGCTGTTCAGCAACGTGCGCACCATGGTGGGTACCTGGACGTCGAGTTCGGTGGGTATCGGCCGGTCGGCTGTGAGATATCGCCGCACCGCGGCGTAGGGCAGGTCGACGATGGTGAGAACGATTGTTGCCGTGGACAATCCGGTTTCGGCGCGCAACGAGTGGACGAGTCCGCGGACGGCGGCATCCCACCGGGCTGTTTCGGCGGCGCGCTCCTCACACGCGGTGGCGGGCCAGCTCTGGGGAGCGAATTGGTGGACACCTGCGAGCAGAACCTGCGCGTCGAGCGGGTTGCTCCGGCACCATCGCACGATGTGGCCTGTGATCGCGGCGGCGGCCTCGACCGGATCGTCCTCTTCGAACAGGACGTAGGCGTCCCGGTGCAGGTGCCCGACGGCCCTGTTCCACAGGGCAGCCAGCAGTGATGGCCGATCGGCGAAGCGATGGTAGACCGATCCGCTCGGTGCACCGGATTCCCGGATCACCCCGGACATCGTGACACCGGCGGGACCTTGTGTGGACAGCAGCCGCGCAGCAGCGTCGAGGATCGCCGCGGTGTCGTGTACGAATCTCACCACGCTGTAGAGAATACTCTCCAGACGTAGTTGTAGAGTGAAGTCTCTACAACGATGAGAGGCCCGACCATGACCATCACCGCCGAAGACGTCTACCGACTCGCTCCGTTCGTCCGCACTCTCGGAGTGGAGTTCACCGAACTCACACCCTCTGCGGTCACCGCCCGCCTGACCCACACCGTCGAGCTGTCGACAACAGGGGGTGGCCTGCACGGCGGTGCTCTGATGGGGTTGGCCGATGCGGCTGCCGCGGTCTGCGCGGTTCTCAATTCCGCTCCGGGGGCGCTGCCCGCGACGACCGATTCGACGACGCATTTCCTGCGTCCGGTCCGCGGAGCGGCGCATGCGGTCGCCGCGCCGGTGCGCGTCAGCCGCAATGCGGTGGTGGTGGGTGTGCAAATCGCGGACGAGTCCGGCGAGCTGTGCGTCCACGTGATCCAAACTGTGCAGACACGCGTTCCGCACGCGGCCGCCTGAAACCGAAGGATCAGCGACCCGGAGCAGGGCGGCTTCAATCTGCGCGCGAGAACACCGCGACTAGAAAATCGGAATCGTCGGTAAATGGACGCAGGTCCCACGTCGATAGCCGCAGATCCACCGTGAGTCCGGCGTCCTCGGCATCTGCCAGGAACTGCGGGAACTCGTAACCACGATCGGCGCCGAACCCCACAACCACCCGACCGGCTGGAGCGAGATGGCGGGCGAACCCGGCCAGCACCGCCGCGCGGGTGGACGGCGCCAGAAATGTCATCACGTTGCCCGCACAGACGATGACATCGAAGTCGCCGCCGATCCCGCGGGCTGGCAAGTCCAGTTCAGCGAGATCACCGACTATCCAGGTGGGACCGGGATAGTCCTGCTCCGCCGCCGCGATCAACACCGGGTCGACGTCGACGCCGACCACGACGTGCCCGGCGCGGTGCAGGTAGGCGCCCACACGCCCCGGACCGCACCCAGCGTCCAGGACTCGGCTACCGCGGTCGAGCATCGCGTCGACCAGCCGCGCCTCCCCGACGATATCGGTGCCCTCGGCTGCCATTGCGCGGAACCGTTCCACGTACCACGTCGAATGCGCAGGGTCAGCGGCAGTGAGCTCTTCCCACTGGCTGGGGGTACGTCCGCTCATGGTCTGTTCCTCTACTCTCCGGGCCGCCTCTGGTTCACTGTGCCACCGCCGTGCCGGTAGTGAGCGCGCGGCCTGATGGCGCCCGCCGGTGCAGTCCGCCCACCGACACGACACCATGCGTCCGGATCCGCATCCCGGATCCTCGGTCTGCGGTGGACATCCGATATCACACCACGGTCCGATTCCGGGTCATACCAAGGGATTACATGGGATGAGATTCCGGCCGTTAGCTTCGGTGTATCGAAATCGTCACCCCGCTCCGGACGCACCGAGCAGCGGCCGCTGGATCAGATCTCCGATCGACATCGACCGGTCGGCATCGAAGACGGGCGGAGGTGGCATCTCCGACTCGGCTCTGAGGAAGATCTATGACGACACCGGCGTTTGCTGCACAGTCATGTCCACAGTCATCGCGGCGCGGCGGCGGTGATTTCGCCCGTCTGCTGCGCCGGATCACCGAAGCGGGACTGATGAACCGGCGTCCCGTCTACTACGCCGTCCGGCTCGGCCTCGTCGGGATTGCGTTCGCGGTCGGCTGGGTGGCGTTCGTCCTCGTGGGCGACTCGTGGTGGACGCTCGTGGTCGCGGCGCTCATGGCCGTGACGTGCGCGCAGGTCGCACTCGTCATGCACGATGTCGCGCACCGCCAAGTCTTCCGGTTGCGGCGGCCGACAGAAGTCGTGGGCCGACTGGTCGGCAACGCTGGCATAGGCCTTGCCTATGGCTGGTGGCAGGACAAGCACACCCGGCATCACGCCAATCCGAACCACGAGGAACTCGACCCCGATGTCGCCCCCGACATCCTGGTCTGGTCACAACGGCAGGCGCGGGCCAGCCATGGTCTGCCTCGTCTCATCGGGAAGGCGCAGGCCTTCCTGTTCTTCCCCCTACTGATGCTGGAGGGCCTGAACCTCCATGTGGCCGGAGCACGTGCGCTCAGAAATCGATCGATCAAATACCGCGGATTGGAGGGCGCGCTGCTCTTCGGCCACTTCGCCGCCTATCTGGCCGCATTGTTCGCGGTCCTGCCCGCCGACAAAGCCTTCGCGTTCCTCGCTGTCCACCAGGCGCTGTTCGGCCTGTACATGGGCTGCATCTTCGCCCCGAACCACAAGGGCATGCCAACCCTGACCGGCGACGACCGCCCCGACTACTTGCGCAGGCAGGTGCTGACCTCCCGCAACGTGCGAGGTGGCGCGCTGACCGACCTCGCCCTCGGCGGCCTCAACTATCAGATCGAGCACCACTTGTTCCCGAGCATGCCGACGCCGAACCTGCGTCACGCCCAGGTGATCGTCCGCGACTACTGCGCCGAAATCGGCGTGCCATACCACGAGACCGGGCTGATCTCCTCCTACCGCGAGGCGCTGCGGCACATGCACCACGTCGGCGCGCCCCTGCGCGCCACCGACCGACATCCAGTCGCCAGATGAATGTTTCCCGGCCGGGCCACGGCGACAAAGCGGGCCGGGCCCGAGTGGATCGCACACAACAGCCCGAGCAGGCGGCAGCAAACCGGGGCGGTGCGCAAGTACGAAAAGGACAAGGGAGTCCAGGTCGTTCGGAAGCACTCGTGTTGCGGCATTACGCTGCTTGTCGTGCCGGTCAGGCATCGACTGCGGTTCTCCGGCCTCGTGGCAGGTGGAAGGCGGCCAGACACCATCGGACACCGGTACCCAGCGGCCTCGCGAGCGTGAGGCAGGCCGCGATTCCCGCGGCGAACAACCACGTTGTCGCACATGCGTCTGCCAACGCGACAATGGCCGCGAGTGTCTGTAGCGCGGCACACTGCTGCGTGGACAGCGGCGGGTGAGCGAGCCGTCGGACGGTCTGCTCCCGGTCGCCAAATCTTGTTGTTTCACTGGGCATTACGTCACATCCTTCGAACACGCCGCGCCCGCGCACAGCCGTAATGTCAGGTATAGCCGCGACATCGGCAGAAGAGACGGAGACCGGATCAGGACGCTGCTGCTTCGGATGCGATCGAGCCCGGACGGAAAAATCCGGATCGACACTGACAACGACGGATAATGAACCGGTATCTTCCATCAGGGGGTTCACCGATGCCGTCTGCTCGCCGTCCGCTCGATCCGGACCGGCCTACCGAAAGCTTCGCCCTGTCGCTGAGGGAATTACACCGCGCCGCAGGCGGTCCGAAATATCGAGTGCTCGCGGCTGCGATCAACGCGAGTAACGCCACCGTCTCCGCGATACTCAACGGCCACCGGCTCCCTTCCTGGGAGCAGACACAGGCATTCGTCGAAGCTTGCGGCGGCGATAGCTCGGAGTGGAAGCAGCGTTGGATGCGAGCCGACCGATCACGCGGCGTCGACAGTGCCAGCTTCAGCGGTCACGCGGCGCACGCAGGTGCGACGTTGACGCCGGTATCTGACAGCGAGTTCTACACTGCGATGCTCGCCGAAGTACACCGGGCACGCTACCGAATCATGACGAGCTACATCAGACTACGGCCAGCTGCCTACTTCCTCAGTTTCACCGATGAGAAGACCAGCCGCGCGGCTGCCGCGTACTTCAACGCGATCGTCGCGTGGTCGGAGGCACCTGGCCGACGCTCGGTCCGCCGGGTCATCGCCACACCCAACGAAGAGATGATGGTGTGGGCCCAACAATTGGCGAAGGCAGCAGCTGAGCATCCGAACTACCGCATCCGAGTAATCGACTGGCCGCTGGCGGCCGACGCGGTCAACTTCGCCATCTTCGACGACGCCGTCGCCTTTCTTGCCTTCACCACGGGAACCACTCAGCAGCTGAGTGGATTCCGTATCGACGAACCGGCATTCGTTCGAGGCGCGATCGGGCATTTCGAACAACTTTGGCTGGCCGGACGCGAACTCGAATGACGCCGCTCCGCGATCACCGCTGCTAACCTCGGCAACGGGCGCCGGTATCGACTCGGCGGGGAGGGGATTCCGCAATGTCTCGGTCGCATCACCAAAAACTGGCCCGGACCTACCATTTCGCCTTCGAGGTGAATGTCGATAAGACCACCGACATAGGCCGCAATCGCCTTATCGCCACCACCAGCACCACCTCCCCGGATGGCAACGCCCCCATGCTTATCCCGCTCGTCCCCGTAGACAATGTGTGGCGGCTGGACGATGGCTGGGTGTGTATGCAGATCGTCGCCGATGGACAGCAATCACTGGCCTGCCCCTAGCTTGGCTGTCGCTCATCGGGGCGTTCAGCTTGCCGATTGCGTGATCGCTCGCGCCTGTCGACCGAAGTGATTCATGCCGGGTATTTCCGCTCAGGCAGTGGGCAGTTCGCGGATCAGCACGTCGAATGTGGGTGCGTCGGGCCAGCTCGGTTTGGTGATCCCGACGCGGGTCCAGCCCCAGTTTCGATATGCCCGGTAGGCGCGCTCGTTTTCCGGCTCGACCAAGAGTGTCGAGCGTCGCTCGGGTCGGCTGTTCAGCAGCTTGTCGTGCAGGTTTCGGGCCAAGCCTTGGCCGGTGTTGTTCGCGCATACCATGATTTCCGATAGCGCGAAGGTACGGGTGCCGTCTTCGACGGTGAAGGCGTCGCGGTCGACGGTCGTGCTGTCAGGTTGAAAGTTCTTCCACCAGGCGGCATTTGGGCTGAGTGTCCATCCCCAGGTTTGTCCGGCTGGTCGACCGTCGAAGTATGCGATGACCATCGCGAATACGTCGGCGCGCGTTGGGGCGGTGTAGGTGTCGAAGCGATGCATGAACTGGTCGGGCGAGTCGAATGGGTCGCCGGACGCGATCGCGTCCACGTAGGACCGGCGGTAGATGTCGGCCACTGTCGCGCGGAGCTCGCGGGCCTGCGCGGCATCGAGGTGCTGGAATACAACTGCGTCGGGCGGTTTCATGCGTTGATCGCTGTTTGTGTGAGGGTGTCGAAGCGCTGACCGAATTCCGTCCCCATGGACGAACCGGAAGTGGCTCGCCGGACAGGTACGAGGACCCTTACGGTGCGAGGTGACGAAACCGTATTGCCCAGATGCTCTATTACGGGCATCGCTTCGGCGAGTGCGCCTGCGATGTCCCCGGTCGCGGCCCGCGCCGACGCCAACCATGCCCGGGCATTTACCGAATTACGAACGGACGCTTGGTCGTTCACAGCCACCTCCAGCAGATCCACCGCCCTCGTGAGGTCGCCGACGCGTCCATATCCGCGTGCCTCATGGCCGCGGACCTCGGCGTGGCCGACGAACCGCAGCCAGGCCGGGCATTCTTCGATGGGCTCGTGCTCCACTGCCTGGTCTACCTCCCGCCACGCGGTAGCAATCGCACGCCCGAATGCGCTGCGATCCCCGAGCAGGCCCACAGCCTGTGCCTGCCGGATCGCGATCAGGGCGTGGATCCGCCCAGATGGTCTGCCCCGCATGAGATCTCGCGCTCGATCGACCAGCTTCAGCGCATGGTGCGGGCTTACCTGTCCCATCTGGGTGAGTGCGATCGACTGGTTCGCCGCATATAAGCACGTGTGCGCGGTCAGATCGGCGTTATCTGCCTGACTCGCCAGCGCCATGGCATCGGAGAAGCAGCGCCGCGCTAGCGGATGCATGTCCGCATCGAATGCCAGCCACGCGGTCATTACCGCTAGTTCGCCGGTCGCACTGGCGAATGCGTCGCCTGTGGCCGCATCGAACGCGCATGTTTCCAGCTGGTTCTTGGCGCGGGCAAGTCCTTCTACGGCGTAGCTCACAAGGGGTGCCCCACCAACTCGCTGATCCTCACTCACCAGTTGGTCGACGCGGTCGAGCAGTCTCCGCGCATCGGACATGCCGAGTCGGTCTCCATGGAGATCCCACGAGTTCAGAACCACAGCGGCACCAGTTGCCGCAGCCAACTTCTCGAACTCCCGCCGTTTCACGTCACCATCGACTTCCCACGCGTAGATACCGAGCGAGCCGCCAGACCGATCGGTCGAGGCGTCGGCCCCATACACGCCAGGATGCACCGAAACTGTCGAACGCGCTTCGGTGACGGCCGCCCAAAACCGTTCGGCCTGGTTGTCGTTCAGCCGTGCGAGTTCGGTGTCGAGGTCCAGTGCGGACTTGCCGCGGACTGGACGGGTGTCGAGCGCACGCTCCCATTTCCGCACGGTCACCGGCTGGTAGCCGAGCTGCTCCGCGAACGCTTCCTGGGTGAGTCGTAGAGCGGCAATGCGAAGAGCCTTGACTTCGATACCGGTCCAATTGGTAACGATCATGGCCACCCCCAGTCCGCGTCGACAACGCTCGGTATCAGAAGCGTATTACTTGCGTGCGGTTTCGTGGCTGGGATCGAAGTGGCTGGTCGGCGACGCTTTATGGGCATCCGAGGTCTCGGGTGCGTCGACTGCAGTCAAGGGGAGGGATCATGACGAATTCGGAACTGCCGCAGCGGTATCCGATTGCGGGGCCGCCAGTCGCGTACAGCGGTGCTACGGCCGATGTGGTCGAGCGGTTCGCGGATGCCATTCGCGAGTGGGCCGGACACTCTGGGCGAACTGAGCGCCGGGGTATCGAGTCGACGGCACCTGCGAATCGTGGGGCGGTGTGATGCGACGAGATCGGCTGCGTACCGCGCAAACTCGGGACGGTCGCAAGGTTGCCGTGTGGCAGCTTGTCGGATGCTCCGCGCGGGTGTTGCGCGTGCAGCTCACTTCGGAGTCGTTCGCCGCGTACTGCTTGCCGTCGCGCGCCCCGCTGACGGATGCGCAACCCGGAACGGTCATATTCGATCCGTATCCCGATTTGGCCGCCGCTCGGGAGTTGCTGCCCAAGCACAGTGATCTGTGGGACGCGCTTCGAGACGACTATTGGGCGGCGCTCATGAATTCGAAGATCCTGCCGGACTCATCGGAGGCATAGGGCAGATGTCCGAGATCCCTCGGGGCGAGATCGCTCCATCTGTGCGCGCATTGCTCGCCGCCTTTCACGAAGAAACCCATTTCAAACTCGACCTCGCCCCCGTTGACAGCGCTCCGATCTACGAGCGCACGGCCGATGGCTGGCTGTGTCGAGTCGGCGAAGACGGCTGGCTCCTGGATGCCGACTTGGACAAGAGCGACGCGGCAAGGGGTGAGTCGGTCGGCCTCCACGACACAGGTACCTGACTGAGCGTTTCAGCTATAGGCGGTGCCGCCGGGATACTTTTGCGAAAGGCTGGTCTCCCTCAGCCCTGTCACCTCTTCGCAGGCTTCCCGGGCAGCGGCTGCGGTGATCGGCTCATCGGCGTCGAGTTTGCCGGACGGCAAATGCCAGCGACCAGCGAAAGCGTCATTGCCTCGACGTTGGGTCAGCAGCAGCCGGTCACCATCGGTGAGCAGCACGTGCACGTCGATCAGGTGGCGGTCCGCCATGGCAGGCAACTCCTGTCGGTCTTCGCGCGGAAACGTCTCATGCGGCGCTCACACATTCTGGCCTCGGCCGTCTTTGATCCAGAACATCCCGCGGCCCGACTCCGCGGGGGCGCGCACCTCGCGTGGTGCGATCCGGTCGAGCCGGTATCCGAGTCGGCGGGGGACCGCGGCGCTGCGGATATTGGCTTCGTCGCAGTGGATTTCGACGTGGTCGATGCCAGATAGGGCTAATGCGATTCGAGTCAGCGCGGCGGCGGCGCGGGTGACTATTCCGCGGCCGGTATGCGCGACATGGCACCAGTAGCCGATTTCCAGTGTGCGCGGACCGACGCGGTCGTGGATTCCGATCGCACCGAGTAGAGTCCCGTCGACGTCGAAGATGCCGTAGTTGCAGCTTCCGTCGGGGCTCGGCCAACTCGCCGCCATCGCGTCGCCGAAGGCACGGTGCTGCTCGAGTGTCATGGGTTCGGCAAGCCAGTCCATCCATGGATGGAGGTGGTCGAAGGAGGCGGTGACCGCGTCGAATCGCGGCATCAGATCCTCGGGCTGCCAACGGCGCAGCAGCAGATCGCCCAGGTTGATCTGCTGAGGCGGTGCGATTCCGGACGCAAGCGCGGCGGGGTGCTCGGTGTCCATCCTGGGATGTTGGCAGCTGATCCGACGTGGAGCAACGCAATAACGGGCTGGTCGAGATGCTCGGTATGGCCGGGAGTTACGCGCGTCGCGACTTGACAGGCGAACCGCAACGCGCGGCGTTCAACGGCCAGCCGCGCCTAGTGCTTCGGCGAAAAACCCAGATGCTTGACGTAGCGATGGGCAGGAACCGACACGGGGCCATCCGGTCCAGGTGCTCGGTGGCTGAACAGGCCCTCATCGACCCATCCGTGCCGGGCGTAGAAGGCGCGGGCACGGGTGTTGCCTGCAACCACGGCCAACCAGGCGCGGGAATGACCGCCAGCATGAATGCGCTGCTCGGCGGCACCGAGCAGGGACGCGGCGACTCCGGTGCCGCGGTGGTGCCGGGATAGATAGACCTGGTCGACTTCGTCATCGAGGGTCATGACGAAACCGGCTACCTGGTCGGCGACGATCGCGATAACCGTGTCGGAGATGCGCTCCTCGGCGCGCGTGCCGAACGATTCCTGAGGGCGGACGGCGACGAGTTCGTCGGGGACATTGCCGAGGTGGGCGTCGCGCCAGCCTTCGTACCAGATGGTCGCGATGGATTCGGCGTCCTCGGGGCGGGCGGGGCGCAGGTGCGGGGAATCGGTCATCAACGCAATGTAGCCCGGTGGGGTTGACATGAACCCTGGTTGAGGTTGAAGGCTGGAGATATGAATCGACCGCCTGAATTCTGGAATGCCGTCTATGACAACGGGTCCGCTCCATGGGTGATCGGGGAGCCGCAGCCCGCGGTGCTCGACCTGATCGAGCAGGGGTGGATTCGGGGTGCGGTGCTCGATGTGGGGTGTGGTGCCGGTGAGCACACCATTCGGCTGACCGAGCTCGGCTATGACGTGCTCGGGGTGGATCTCGCGCCGAGTGCGATCGCATATGCCAGGGCCAATGCGCGCGAGCATGGTGTAGCCGCGCGGTTCGAGGTGGCGGATGCGCTGAATCTGGGGGACGAGCCGCGCTACGACACCATTCTCGACAGTGCGCTGTTTCATGTCTTCGCCCACGACAACGGCGATCCGACCGATTATCTGCGCAGCCTGCACCGGGTCCTGAAGCCCGGCGGTTACCTCCACATCCTCGCGCTGTCGGATACTGAACCCGGATTCGGTCCGCGCATCAGCCGCTCCGCGATCTCCGACCCGTTCGGCGCGGGCTGGGATTTGGAAGAACTGAAGCCCGCCCGGTATCGCGGACGTGTCAGCGAGGCCGTCGTCGAGGCACAAGAACTCGGCCTCACCCCGGGCAGCGTTGTCGATGAGGCTGCCTGGATTGCCCGTGTGCGCCGTTCCTAGCGCTGTACAAACACCCTGCCTGATGGACTGTGCATCGGGTCGTGGCACTGCCTGCCGTGATCCGATCGCCAATGGAAAGGGTCATTCGTCATGACATACACCCGTACCGGATTCGTGCGAACCGCTGTTGCACTCGGCGGTCTGCTCGCGGCGGGGGCGCTACTGGTTCCTGGAACCGCTTCGGCGCAACCGGGCATCGGCGGCGGACTGATCGAGACGACATGCAGCTTCGCGCAGGTGGATGCGGCCATTCACGCCGAGGCGCCCAAGCTCGCCGAACGCCTGGACAGCCACCCCGATCGCAAGGCGAAGCTGCAGGAATTCCTCGGGCTGCCGGTCGAGCAGCGCAAGCAGCGCGCCCAGCAGTGGATCGACAACCACCCGAATGCGCGGACCAAGATCGAAGAGAAGCGCAATTCGCCCGAGGGCCAGCAGAAGATCGAGAAGCTGCGCCAGATCGCGAACACCTGCCACAACTACTGAGTCGAACGCGGGCGGCGCTATCCGGTGTCGCCCGTTCGGTTCTCGATGGTGACCGTGACGGTGAGACCGCCCTCGTGCCGCGCGGTCGCCCGGACCTCGCCACCGTGTGCGTGCGCGACCGATCGCACGATCGACAGACCCAGCCCCGCACCCCGGCTGTTCGGTGCGTGCGCCGATTCGGCGACCCGTTCGCCGGATGCCAGTCTGCGGAACGGTTCGAAGAGTCCGTCGACCTCGAAGGCAGGCACGACTGGGCCGGTATTCTCGACAACGAGCTGGGCATTGCCCCCGGTGCTCACCGATCTGATCGAGACCCAGCCTTTTTCGCTGACGTTGTAGCGAATCGCGTTGTCCACCAGGTTCTGCGCCAGACGTTCCAGCAATACCGGATCACCGGAGACCGGCGCCGCCTCGATGTCGGTGCGGATCTCGATACCGGCCCGGTCGGCGGCATCACCCGCGACAATGACCACCCGACGGACCACTTCGGCCAGATCGACCCGACTGCGCTCGATGAGCCGCTGCTCACTGCTCGCGAGCACCAGCAATCCGTCGATCAACCGCTCGTGCCGACTATTGACCTCCAAAAGCGTTGCCCCGAGCCGACGCGTGGATTCGGGTGCGCCGGGATCGTCCAGCGCCACTTCGATCAACGTGCGATTGATGGTCAACGGTGTGCGCAGTTCATGTGAGGCATTGGCGACGAAGCGCCGCTGACCGTCGAAGGCGCGATCCAACCGTTCCAGCATGGCGTCGAAGGTGTCTGCCAGATCTTTGATTTCGTCATCGGGTCCGGTCAGCGCGATCCGTTCGTGCAGGCTGCGATCTGCCACCCGGCGCGCGGTCGCGGTGATCTGCTGCAGCGGACGCAAGGCCCGCCCGGCCAGCAGCCAACCCAGTCCGCCCGCGACGATCCCGATCGCACCCAGGCAGACCAGCGACCAGACGAGCATCGCCTCCAAGGTGTCGCGGCGCTCCTTGGCGGCTTGCGCGGTGAGCGCCGTGTACAACTCCTCGGTGACGATCGGGCGGTTCCGCTTGGCCAGGTATTCGCGCACGAGGATCTGGGCACCCATCCCGTGTCGCCGATCCAGCGAACGATCGAGGTAGAAATACATCAGCGCAACCAGGATCGCCCCGGCGATGAAGAACGCGCCCGCGTACAGCAGGGTGAGCCGGAGCCGAATGGTGCGGCCCCTCACCGGATGCGGTACCCCACGCCCGCCTCGGTCTCGATGACCGGCGGATCGCCCAATTTCCGACGCACCATCATGATCGTGTAGCGCACCACCCCCGTGAACGGATCGATGTTCTCGTCCCATGCCTTCTCCAATAGCTGCTCCGCCGACACCACTCCGCCGTCGGCACGCAATAATTCGGCCAGTACCGCGAACTCCTTGCGCGACAAGGAAACCGGCTCGCCGTCGCGGGTGACCGTCAGCCGATGCGGGTCGAGCCGAATCCCGGCCCGCTCCAGCACCAACGGGGTCGCGGGCCGTGCGCGCCGCCCCAGCGCCTGAATGCGGGCCACCAATTCGGCGAATGCGAACGGTTTGGTCAGGTAGTCGTCGGCGCCGAGACCGAGGCCCGCGACTCGCTCGGCCACCGCCGCGGCGGCCGTCAGCATCAGAATCCTGGCGTCGCTGCCAGCCTCGGTGAGCGAGGTGCAGACGAGATCCCCGGATACCGTCGGCAGATCGCGATCCAACACGATCACGTCATAGTCGTTCACGCCGACCCGCTCCAGCGCATCCGCGCCGTCGTACACCACATCGACCGCCATCGCATGCCGCCGCAGCCCATCGGCTATCGCGTCGGCCAGCAACTGCTCGTCCTCGACCACCAGTACCCGCACCCGACCATCGTGCCTGTTGTCGCTGTTAGGGCGCTGTTAGTGCGACAGACTCCGGGGCGAGCCGCCGATTTCGGCACATGTGGCGAGGAGTGATTTACGACGAACGACTCGGTGTGTGCTCTGTATTGACATCCGCCCTTCGCGCGGTTACGGCTGCCCTGCTGCTTCTTCGACAGATCCTGCTGGGCCTTACGGAGCTTGCGTTCGGCTCGGCGCAGAAACTTCGGGGATTCGATCACCTTCCCGTCCGATAACACCGCGAAGGTGGTGAGTCCCAAGTCGATACCGACCTCGGTGTCCAGCTCGGGCAGTGACTCGTCGGCGACCAACACCACGAAGGACGCGAAATACCGGCCTGCCGCATCCTTGGTGACGGTGACCGATGATGGTTCCGACGGCAGGCCCCTCGACCAGCGAAGCTCGATGTCACCGATCTTTGGCAGTCGCAGCTTGCCATTGTCGAGGACCTGGAACCGGGCGTTGCGGGTGAACCGGATCGACTGCCGGTTATCTTTCCGGGACCGGTACCGGGGCGGCGCTATCCTCGCTCCCTTCCGTTTGCCCGTGATCGAGGCGAAGAAGTTGCGGTAGGCGGTGTTCAGGTCGGCCAGCGCCTGCTGCAATACCACCGATGACACCTCACCGAGCCACCCTCGCTGCGGTGTCTTCTTCGCCTCGGTGAGCCGCTTCGACAGGTCCGCGTCCGAGAGCGTCAATCCCTCCGCGTATGCATGCCGCCGTGATGAAAGAGCATCGTTGAAGACGACACGAGCGCACCCGAATGCCTTCGCCAACTTCGTCTGCTGACCCGATGTCGGGTAGAGGCGGTAGCTGTATCGAAGCTGCACACTTTCACGATAACATCATGGCGGCGCACCGATTACGATTCTGCGCCAGTACATCGAGCAGCGCTAGTGTCCGGTCCAGGGAACACTCGGTTCTCGGCGTCCCGGCCACGCTCGCATTCACCTCCGCTGTAAGCGACTGTGCACTAACGAACATCCAGGTAGCTGATAGCAGTGAAAGGAGTTCAGATGACAATGTCGGTTGCCGACCGCATATTCTTTCGCGTCAACCGATTCCACCGGGAACGGGTCGCGATCGCATGGGGCGGACGGCATATTCTGCACGGCCGCAAGCCCAGGCCGGGTGACGTCGTGCTGACCAGCAACGACTATCTCGCGCTTGCGCACGAGCCGCATATCGTCGGCGCGATGTGCGCGGCATTGCAGTACGCGAGCGGGGGAGCACCCCCGTCGGGCGTCTTCGTACACGGTCCCGACCATCCGCAGATCGCGCTGGAAACGACGCTTGCCGAACATATGCGGACCGCCGCCGGAATTCTGTGTCAGTCGGGCTGGGATGCGAATGCCGGATTGATGCAGTCGATCGCCGACTCGCATACGCCGGTCTATGTCGATCACATTGCGCATATGTCGCTGTGGCACGGCGCGAAAACCGCTGGTGCGCCGGTATATTCGTTCCGGCACAATTTTCCGGGCCATCTGCGCGACGAGATCCGCAAGCACGGCCCCGGCATCATCGCGGTGGATTCGATCTACAGCGGCAACGGGAGTCGCTGTCCGCTGACCCAGATCTGCGATGTCGCCGACGAAACCGGCAGTGTGCTGGTGGTCGACGAATCGCATTCGCTCGGCACCGACGGGCCCTACGGTGCGGGCATGGTGGTCGCGCTCGGCCTCACCGACCGGGTGCCATTCCGGACCGCCAGCCTCGCAACGGCTTTCGCGGGACGCGCCGGATTCGTCGCCGCGAACAATATCGATTTCGTCGACTACTTCAAGATGGAATCCGATCCCGCGGTCTTCTCCGCGACACTGCTGCCGCACGATATCGCCGGACTGGCCGCGACGCTCGAAGTGATTCGCATAGACGAGTGGCGGCGGGTCCGGCTGCGCGAGATCTCCGCTGTCGTGCGGCGTGCGCTGATGGCGTTGGAATTCGATCTGGAGGGTTCGGCCAGCCATATCGTCGCGCTGCAGACCGGTTCGGATGAGCGCACCATCGCGATCCGCGACTTCCTGGAGGCCCATGGCATTTTCGGTTCGGTCCTCTGCTGGCCCGCCACCGCGCCCGACCGCGCGCGCATCCGTTTCTCGCTACATGCGGGGCTCACCGATATGCAGGTGGATCGACTCATCCAGGTGTGCGCCGAGGTTCGCAACAACTTCGGCGCGATGGCGCCGGTGCGTTACGAAAGGCCGAGGCCCGCACCGATTCCGGCGCAACTCGTGCCGACTCAGTGAGCTATGAGACGGCCGTCGCACGCGGCAGGATCACCGTGAAGGTCGCGCCGCTGCCCGGCTCGCTGTCCACTCTCACCCGACCGCCGTGCGCCGCCACAAGGGCCTGCACGATCGATAGCCCCAAACCCGTTCCGCCGCTGGCCCGGGTGCGCGAGTCGTCGGTGCGATAGAACCGTTCGAAGACGCGGGCGGCGGCCTCCGGCGTCAGGCCGGGGCCGGTGTCGACGACATCGATGCGCACGTCATCCGTGGACGGGGTGAGCCGCACGGTGACCGCGGCGGTGGCCGGAGTGTGAGCCAGGGCGTTGCCGAGCAGGTTGGCCAGCACCTGTCGCAATCGCGCTTCGTCGCCGGTCACGTCCATGGTGCCGACGCCGGGACGGACCTCCAGGGTGATCGGGCGGCGAGGTTGCTGCCGCGCCGCCATGGCCTGCGCATTGTGCACCGCATCGCCCGCGAGGGTCAGCAGATCCACTTGGCGGCGGTCGAGTGGGCGTTTGGCATCCAGCCGCGCGAGCATGAGCAGGTCCTCGACGAGCAGGCCCATGCGCTCGGCCTCGCCCTCGATGCGGCCGACCACCATGGACGCATCCGTGCTCGCGCCTTGGCGGTAGAGCTCGGCGAAACCGCGAATCGTGGTGAGCGGGGTGCGCAATTCGTGGCTGGCGTCGGCGATGAACTGGCGCATCCGGCGTTCCGAGCGCCGGGCGTCCTCCTCGGAGGCCTCGGTGGCCGCGACGCCGTGCTGGATCTGCGCGAGCATCGCGTTCAACGACCGAGCCAACCGGTCGACCTCGGTATCGACACCGCGCACCGGAACGCGCCGGTGCAGATCGCCGCCCGCGATCGCCGCCGCGGTCTTCTCGACATTGCGCAGCGGCCGCAGGCTGCGCCGCACGACGAAGTACCCGACCACACCGAGCGCGATCAGCGCGGCCGCGCCGGTGCCGAGTTCGAAGTAGATCAAGCGCGATACCGTCTCCTGGTTATCGGTGAGCGGCAGCGCGATGGTCGTCGAGCCGTACTGGTTGCTGGTGGTCAGGGCGCGCCACTGTACCTCGGATCCGTCGGTCGAGCCGACGGTGGTGGGGACCGATGCCGTATTTCCGTCGATATCCGGCGTGGTGCCGATGCTGGCGACCGTGACCGAGGTGCCCGGATAGGTCTGTCCCTCAGGGCCTTTGTGCAACTCGTAGAAGCGGCGGGGTTGATCGGTGAACAGCCGAGGGGTCGGCGCCTGCGGCAGGTCGGCCGGAACCCACACCGTCGCACCGTCATTCGTGACGACCTGCTTCATCTCGCGTGGTTCGGCCCACGAGCGAGCGGCGTCGTAGAGCTGCTCATCGGTGCGTGCGGTCAGTGATCGACTCAAGGCGGAGGTCACCGCGAAACCCGTGGAGAGCAGCACCATGGCGGCGAGGAAGACCAGGGCGACGACAAGTCCCACCCGCAGCGGGATGGCCGACACCCGCCGGGCGAGTGATTCGCGCAGTCTCATATCCGGCTCGGCTGCGGTGCGCGCAGCACGTAGCCGACGCTGCGCAGCGTGTGGATGAGCTTCGGTTCGGTGGTATCGACCTTGCGCCGCAGATACGACACATACGACTCGACCACACCCGCATCGCCGCCGAAGTCGTAGCGCCACACGTGATCCAGGATCTTCGCCTTGCTGAGCACCTTGCCCGAATTCACCATGAAATACCGCAGCAGCGTGAACTCGGTGGGCGACAATGCCACCGGCACACCGGCTTTCCATACTTCGTGACTGTCCTCGTCGAGTTCGATATCGCCCACCGCGATCCGGGAGGACAGGTCCGCGACGGCATCCCGGCCCGACCGCCGCAGGATGGCCCGCAGCCGGGCGATCACCTCTTCCAGGCTGAACGGTTTGGTGACATAGTCGTCCGCGCCGAGGGTCAGTCCGGTGAGTTTGTCGTCGACCTCGTCGCGTGCGGACAGGAACAGCACCGGCGCATCGATCCCGTCCGCGCGCAGCCGCCGTAACAGCCCGAACCCGTCCATGCCCGGCATCATCACGTCCACGATCAGCGCGTCCGGCCGGAACCGGCGCACCTTGTCCAGCCCGTCCGTCCCGCTGATCGCGGTGACCACCTCGAACCCCTGAAATCGCAGACTCACCGCAAGGAGCTCAACGATCATCGGCTCATCGTCGATGACGAGAATGCGTGCTTCCGGCTCTGCTCTGCTCATTCCACCAGCGTGACTGACCGAGCAAGGTCGCAGCTCAGGACAAGCTGGGTGTTGGCTGTGAGCCCTAGACCTATCCGAGGTCCGGATGGAAAATGCGTTCGGCCGCGTTCCGCAGGGTGGTGCTGCTGTCCGGATCCTCGACATGGAGTGCGAAGGCCAACTCGCCGGTATTGGCGAGCAGCCAGCCCTGTCCGCCCGCGGTGGTGACATATCCGCCGCCGCCGATCAGGCTCCGGAGTTGGTCGACAACCGCGGCGGGCAGCGGACCAGATTCGGCGGAAGTCGTTGCCGGGCGGCCGATTTCGATCATGGGAGGGGTGATTCGTCCATTGGCGATGGCGGCGGCGAGGATCGCCATGCTGTACGGGCTGGCCTGGATTTCGCTCGCCCGTCCGCCGCGTCGGGCGTCCGCGGTGCCCGGGGCCGGGATTCGCGAACTCACCTTGTCCAGACCCGTCAGCTCGAAATCGGCGCCGAGACCCAGCGTGCGGGCGGCCTGGGCGATCTCGTCGAGGGATACATTCTGCGGCGGTTTGTGCGCGATGGTGGCCGCGGCCGTCCGCAGTAGTTCGGAAGTGCCGCCGATCGGGGCGAGCCCGGCGAAGGCCACCGGTTCGTTCGTACTGGCCGCATTGTTCTCGGCGGCGGCGACAATGGCTCCGGTCGTGGGACGGATCGCGACGACGGCCGCCGGATTCCCGAGGTAGTTGACCGCATCCTGGGCGGCGCGCTGCCAGTACGGATCCAGGGTCGCGGACACATCCGGCGCAGGTGTGCCCTGCTGTCCGGCGATGTTGGCGATCGGAAGCCCGTCGGGTCCCGATAGCTGCACCGCCCAGCCCGCGGTCCGGTCCCGGTTGTCCTGCCACACCGTGCGCAGCGCGTCGAGCATGGGGGATTGGATGCGCCGGTCGGCGGAGATCAGCCGTGGCTGCGGCTGTGCCACCACCCCGGGAATCGGCGTGATGTCCGGTTCGAGAACCGCGAAGTCGTCCTGCCGCAGATTCACCGCGACGACCGGTTGGCCTTTGGCGGCGGCGAGTTGCGCGCGTAAGGACTCGCCGGTGATCAATGGGGCGACCGGTGCGATGGCCTTCGCCAGCGCGTCGGTGGTGGCGACCGGATCGGTGATGCGGGCGGGATCGAGCCGGACCACAGCGATGATCTGCTCGGTCATCAACGGTTGTCCGAGACTGTCCTTCACCACGGGCGGCGGCGTCGGGTAGGCCTTTACCAGATTGACCTTGCGGGTGTTGTCCAGTTGCGGCAAGGCGATAGTGGGGTCCCAGGAGATTCGCCAGCCGGTCGCCAACTTTCGGATCGTGCCCTGCGCGTCGTATGTCCAGTTTCGATCGTGTCCGAATGCCCACGCGCCCTGCAGGGCGAAGATTCCCTCCTTGGAGTCCAATGCGATGAATTGCGAAACACGGAAGTCGGGGGCACCAGGGCCCAATCCCTCGAAAACCTGTCGCAGCGATGTGGCGGCATTGCTCGGTTGGGTGGTCAATTTCGCGGCGCTATCCGCATCCCGCTTGTTCAGCAGCTCGGTGAACTTTTCGACCGCCACCCTCGCGTCATCCGAATATTCCCCGAACGAACAGGCGCACCCGCTGAGTGCCGCCGCGAGAATCACCGCGCCGAGTGCCGCCGACCAGCGTGTGCGGCTCCTGTGCGGTCCGACGCCCGGGGAATTGCTCATCGGGATCCTCGATTCTCGAGTCCAACCGCGATTGATGGTCGTCAGCATCCGATTGCGCAGCGCAATGGACTTCGAGGCTAGCCCGCGCATTCGGCGGCTATCCATTCGATAAATCGGATAGCTGCCGAATTGCGATGGACTCGAGATATGGCCTTATGTTGGCTCCCCGCAACAAAGTTCGAGCCGACCGGGGGACCCCGGCCGATGGCCGAGGTCCCCGTCGGTTCACGACTGCGGCGGTGGGCTGAAGATGCCGAAGTCGTTTCCGGAGGTGTCGAGGATGTGTGCGAAGACGAGACCGTCCTTGCCGGTGATCGGTGGGACCGACACCTTTCCGCCCAGCTTTTCGGCGGCGGCGACCGTGGCCGCCACATCCTGGACGAGGACGAAGAAGGTCGCGTGATTGGCCGAGGCGTCGGGGGTGCGCGAGATGCCGCCGCTGGGTGCCTCACTCGCGGGGTAGCTGACCAAGTCATAGGTGTCGGCATTCGGGTCTGCGGCGAAGCTCCAGCCGAACAGGTCGCCGTAGAACTTCTCGACCTCCTGCGGCTTATCGCTGCCGACCTGGAACCAGGCAACCGTGTTGAAAGGGGGAGTGCTCACCGTGTCGTCTCCTCGCGATCGGGTATCGGTGTCTTGCCCGATCACGATCACCCGGCGCGGCGACAACCCCCTGTCGGTGTTTCCCGCCGATTTGGTCTCACAGCGCGACGGTTCGGAGTTCGAGGTCCTTCGGAATATCCGAAGGGGCGAGCGGGCGCGGCGAGGTCGGCATATCTGTCATGGTCACCGCGCGGATGCGGTCCAGCCGGAAACAGCGCGACTCCGCACGCAACCGGCACCACGCGATGAGATACCAGCCGTGCGCTCCGTTGAGAAAGGCCGTCGGCTCGACCTCGCGTTCGCTGGCCGCGCCGAAGCGATCCGAATAGCCGATTCGCAGCACCCGTCCCGCTTCGATCGACTGCGCGATGACCGACGGAATGGCCTGGACGGGCGGCGCATCCACCGGATCCAGCAACCGAACCCGCGCGGCGAGGTCGCGCGCCGCGGCCGCATTGCGCTCCGACATCACTCCGAGAATTTTGCGCAACGCGCTGCGCCCCGCCTGATCGAAGGGCGTCGCCTCGCTGCGCGCCAAAGCCACGGCGAGTGCGACCGCTTCCGCCGCCGTGAAGTTGAGCGGCGGCAGCGACATGCTCTTCTCCAACGCGTAGCCGCCGCGCCTGCCGACATCCGCGTAGATCGGAATACTCGCCTGCTGCAGTGCGGCGATATCACGTTCGATCGTTCGAACGCTCACCTCATAACGCTGGGCCAGCTCCCGCGCGGTCCGCATCCGCGGCGCCACCGCCCGCAATTCCTCGACGATCGCATACAACCGATCCGTACGGTTCACGCCGCCACGCTAGCGCCGGCCACCGACATCGAATGCCTGCCCGAATTGTCTTGGCGGATTCAGTTGAAGGTGTCGCATAGCCAGCGCCTCGCGCGCTCGCCCGCGCGCGGGTGTCACCGGGTATGCGACGGCTCGGGTCAGCGACGCGAGACCAGCATCGGTTCGTGTAGGTCGAAGTATTCGACTTCGCCCATGAGTTCGCCTTCCTCCTCGAACAGGGTGCGCAGATCGTCTGGAATCTCCAGCTTTTCGTGGGCGCGGGCCTCGGCCTCGGAGGTGAAGTAGACGGCCTCGACGTACCCGTCGCTGCCGTATGTCGCCAAGGTACCGCCGAGAATTTCGGGGCGCAGTTCGTGGATGCGCTCGGTGCCTTCGGCGAGCAGTTCGCGCATGCGGCGCGGATCGCGGGTATGTCCCTCCATGACCTGGACGAACCCGGCCTGATCGGAGCCACCGCCCAGCCACTGCGTCACCTCGGGGCAATCCATGAACTGCACCGGTCCGTCGAAGCACTGCTCGGTCTCGGCCCACCACGCGCCTTGCTCCGGACGATTGCTATTGCGCCGCGCCGCTTCCTCGGATTCGAACCTCGCCAATGCGATGAACGTTCCGTCATTGCACAACCCGCTGGTCGTCCCGAGATAGCCGACGGCTCCCGGCTGCAATTCCTCGGTCCACCGATCCATACACCGACGTAGCCGATCGGCGTCGGAAACCTTTCCTTGAATAACTTGGATGAACATCGAGTCCTCCTAGTGCGGAGGGATCACTCCGCTCTATAGCGAGGCTCACGCGTCGCGGTCCACCGAGGGTGCTCGGACCGCACGGCCCGCGAACACGGCCACCGCACAGCTAATCGTTCGCCGCCGGGTGGGCGAGCGCAAGAGTGGCGATTCGCCGTATCCAATAGCCAGATCCTGGCGTGTCTTCCGATCACCGGGCGCCGAGCGGAATCAGGCCGCCCCACCTGTTCCACTGATTGAATCAATGATTGAAATACCGATGGGGACGTGGTTTGCTACCTCCATGACAGAGAAGCTTTCGTCGGACACGCGGGGTCGTCTGCTCGCCGCGGCCGAGCGGTTGCTGCTGACCGAGCGCTATGACGAGGTTTCCGTGCGGGCGATCTGTGCTGCGGCCGGAGCCAACCCCGCTGCGGTGCACTATCACTTCGGGTCCAAGGAGGCGCTGGTCACGGCGCTGCTCGAGGACCGGCTCGGGCCGCTGTGGGCCGACCGGCTGTCGATGGTGACGGATGCGCGCGGTTCGGTGGCCGAGGTGGTGGACGTGGTGCTGGAACCGTTCGTCGCATTGGCCGACGATCCGGTGGGCCGGTTGCATCTACGGCTGCTGGCGCGGTTCGTCCTCGGCGGGCACCCGGTGCTGTGGAATCAACGGTGGTTCCGCATGGCGTCCTGGGTGGCATTGCTGCCCGAGTTGACCGAGGCCGAAAGCCGTCTGCGCTGGGCCCTGGCCTTCGATCTGATCATCATGCGATTCGGGGGAGCCGGATCGCAGGAGCGGGAGATGTCGCAGGCGGCGATCGCCGCATTGCGGGAGTTCGTGGTGGCCGGTCTGACCGCCCCGTCGAAAGAAAAGAAATGACAGACGTATTCACACCGGCCCGGCTCGGGCCGATCACCCTGCGCAATCGCGTGATCAAGGCGGCGACATTCGAGGGACGCACCCCGGATGCGCTGGTGACCGACGAACTGATCGCCTTCCACCGCGAAGTGGCGGCCGGCGGCGTCGGCATGACGACCGTCGCTTATTGCGCGGTGGCGCCGGGCGGTCGTACCGACCGGCATCAGATCTGGATGCGCCAGGAGGCGGTCCCGGGTTTGCGGCGGCTGACCGCTGCGGTACACGCCGAGGGCGCGGCGGCCAACGCGCAGATCGGGCATGCGGGTCCGGTAGCCAACGCGGCGTCCAACGGTTACCCCGCCCTCGCGCCGAGCCGTATGTTCAGCCCGCTGGGCATGAAAATGATGAAGGTGCCCAAAGAGCATGAGATTCGCGAACTGGTCGCGGCTCATGCCACCGCAGCGCGGCTGGCCGAGGAATCGGGGTTCGATGCGGTCGAGATCCACTTCGGGCACAACTATTTGACGAGTTCGTTCCTCAGCCCACTGCTGAACCGGCGCACCGATCGCTACGGTGGTTCGGCCGAGAACCGGGCGCGGCTGGCGCGCGAAATTGCCCTTGCCGTCAAGGAAGCCGTGGGTGACCGGCTGGCGGTGACCGCGAAACTGAATATGGAGGACGGCGTCCGGGGCGGGCTGACGGTCGCGGAGTCGCTACGGGTGGCGGCCTGGCTGGAAGCCGACGGCGCACTGGACGCTCTCGAATTGACCGCGGGCAGTTCGCTATTGAATCCGATGCTGCTGTTCCACGGTGCCGCGCCGCGCAAGTCGTTCGCGAAAGTGCTTCCGGCACCGGCACGTTGGGGCTTTCGCATGGTCGGCCGTTCGTTCCTGAAGGAGTACCCGTATCAGGAGGCATACCTCTTGGAGCGGGCCCGCCACTTCCGGCGGGAGTTGTCGATGCCACTGATCCTGTTGGGTGGCATTACGAATCTGGACACCATGCGGCTCGCCAGGACCGAGGGCTTCGAATTCGTCGCCATGGGCCGTGCGCTGCTGCGTGAACCGAATCTATTGCACCGTATCGAATCCGAGGCCGCCACCCGGTCCGCGTGCATCCACTGCAACGAATGCATGCCGACCATTTACACCGGAACCAAGTGCCTGTACCGACTCGACGGCCCGGTGATCATCGAAACAGTGCCGGTTCTCGGTACCGAGCCGGAGGTGCGGCCATGAGCGTTGTCAGTGGTGATGAGCGCGGCGCACATTCACCATCGCGGAAGCGAATTATGGCGGGACGGTTGGCCGGACGGGTCGCCTTGATCAGTGGCGGGTCCTCGGGGATGGGCGCCTCCCACGCGCGGGCATTCGTCGACGAAGGCGCATCGGTCGTGATCGGCGATATCGCGGACGAGGCCGGTGCGCGGCTGGCCGACGAACTGGGCGAGCAGGCCGCCTACGTCCACCTCGACGTCACCCGGTCCGGCGACTGGGAGGCCGCCGTAGCCGAGACCGTACGTCGGTTCGGCAAGCTGGACGTGCTGGTGAACAATGCCGGTGTCCTGGATGGCGGACCGCTGGGTACCTACACCGAGAAGCAGTGGCAGCAGGTGCTGGCGATCAATCTCACCGGTCCGTTCCTCGGACTGACGGCGACGCGTGACGCGCTGGTCGCGGCCCGTCCGTCGGCGGTGGTGAACATCTCCTCGGCCGCCGGAATGCAGGGCGTGGCCGGTATGCACGCCTACACCGCATCGAAGTTCGGTCTGCGCGGGCTCACGAAATCGGCTGCGCTGGAACTGGCTCCGCATGGCGTGCGTGTCAACTCGGTCCACCCGGGCGGCATTCTCACCCCGATGATCGGCGCGATGGCGGGTGCGGTGGACGTCGATCGGAACGAGAACACCCTGGCCCGCCTTGGCCTGCCCGAGGAGGTGACGAGTTTGGTTGTCTTCTTGGCCAGCACCGAGTCGAGCTTCTGCAATGGTGCGGAGTACGTCATCGACGGCGGCATGACCGCGGGATCCACCTTCGGCTGAGCCCGCGGCAGCACGCGAGCCCGGCGTGGGTAATCCCGAGTCAGTGCGCTTCGGCGTGGTCGGTCAGGAAGGTTTCGACCAATTGGTTGACGACATCGGGCACTTCGGCGGCGGCGAGGTGCGCGGCATTCTCGATAACCGTGAACTCCGCGCCGGGAATGCTGCGCGCCATGGTCTCCAGTTCGGGCACCGGAAAGGTGCGATCCTCGCGACCGCCGACGACCAGCGTGGGACAGGTGATCGCGGTGAAGCGGTCGCGTTGGTCCGGGCGCTCGATCACCACGGATCGGACGGCATGAGCGACCGATTTCGGATCATTGCGGCGTGCCGTGTCGAGGACCCGGCGCACGACATCGGGGCGGGTGGCTTCGGTGGTCGGCCCGAGGAAGGCGCTCACTACGGATCGAGTGAGCGGCGGACGGATGCCGCGCAGGATACCGACGAAGACCAGCAGCGCCCTGTACTGCAATTTCTGACCGCTTGGCGCCGGTGAGGCCGTGCCGTTCATCAAGATGGCGGATCGCACGCGGTCCGGATATTCGGCGGCCAAGGTGCCGCCGATCATGGCGCCCCAGGAGTTCCCGATGAAGTGGGCCCGCGAGAGTTCGAGGTGGTCGAGGATGTCGACCACACAGCCCGCGCAGTCGTCGAAGGTGAAGCCGCGGGTGAGTGGATCGGATTTTCCGTGGCCGGGCGGGTCCACCGCGATGGTCAGATAATTCTCGGCGAAGTGAGCGATCTGAGCGTCCCAGAGCCCGGCATCCATGAGCAGGCTCGGCCACATCACGAGCGGATCGCCGTGCCCGGTTGTGACGACGTGCAGGGTACCGAGCCGAGTCGGGATGTATAGATCCGTAGTGTCCATGGGTTCCTTCAGCGGAGGGCGATGAAGAGCTCGGCGGGTCTTCGAGGCGGGAAAGATCGGACACGTGCCAGTTCCGTTTCCGTCTCGATCAACCTCGCCGAGGCGCTGCATGCGAGTATATGCATTTACCGCCGTCGAAACCGGTTTCGCCTGTTGGCCTCAGGACAACCGCGACGAGTTCTCGGTCGTCACTGTCGAGCAGGTAGTCCTATTCGGTTCCATGCCCGGGCGCTGAGCATCGGTCGGATTGATTCCGACGGAAACCTGTGTGGCCTGCCTGCCGCCAGCACACCCGCGTGCAGGCCTTGATGTTGTGCAGCCCGAGAGTCGGTTCGAGGTCCCACCTTCACTCGCCGTTGGTATGGCCACCCGACTCCGGGCCGGAAGATAATCCTTCACACATGAACGCCGACATCAGCGGCGCTATCCTGCTGACCGCACCTTCGGTATCACCACCAAAATACGACTCATCTCGTATGGCTTGCCACAAGGCATGCAGCGTCGCGGTGGTAGGGAGATCGGGTTCGACACCATCTGACAGCGGCCCTTCTTTTGGGTCATAACTGAAAGAGTGTACATATATTTCGCCCGAGGGGGCGTCCCATGGGATGCCTGGAGCTTCTTCGGGCACGTTTGGGTTCTGCACAAGTCGTATATCATTACGCTTTGTATGTTGAATCGGAGAGAAATCCGGTTCCGCTACCATTGTAAGATCTCCTTGATGCGCGTCATCGAAGTGATTGTCTGCACTATCGGCCGGTTGTTACTCTCGCATATCGGTGGGCCAATTTTTGCCATCTGAATCCGAGGAAGCAAAGCGCCGTGATCATTATTGCGATATAGAAGGCGCCGTAGTTGGTTCCGAACCACCGAATGCCGGTGTCGAGCCAGTGTGTATTGAGTAGGATGAAATCGGTTCGAGCGCCCACCGTCCTGCCGAGAAGCCAAAGGGCAAGAAGGATTGTACTCAGCACGGATATTGTGGTGCATACACGAGGTGCAACCGGGCGTGTGACGATCTCCTGCTTCGGAAATACGTCCGTAGCGACTGTTTGAATAATGGATATTGCTGTCAATATCAGAGAAGCCGCTGCCGATACAACTGGCGAATTATTGACGCCAAGAGTCCAAAGAATTGTTGTCGAAGACAGTAGTAAAGTCAGCAGGATGGTAATGAATGCGCGACCGGTAAACCCTGGTGGTATCTCCCAGACGCGTAAACCTGCAAACAGTCGCACCCCCTCGTTCTCTCCGTTTCCGACGAATATGTTTGCATGAGTCGCCATGCCTGTTTCTCTGAAGACGGAAACCTGGTCGCTGACATTGTCCATGCTGGCATCACTCTTCCGGCCGATGATGTGATCCCAATGTCGTCTAACCCAATGGGGCTCCTCTGTGTGGTGGGTATGTTTATCTTTCAAAATCCGTTGTTCGTCGAAGTAGAAGCCTGGTGGCGCATCCATGCGAAGGTTGTAGTGTGGAGACAGCCGAGCGAGCGGGATATGAACACGCACGTCGTAAGGATTGGCGGCAAGCGCGCGCCGGAGTCGGCCTCTGATCGACAACTCCTCGTGGTACCGCTGGCGGTACGAATATTTCAGTCGAAGCGTCTCACCCCGTTGTGCATTGTCGATCCGGAACACGATAAAATATCGGCTCACCAATTGATCGCACAGCCGCCAGAGAGACGTACCGACGTGCATATCATACTGAACATCTTTCAACAGCTTGATGCTGCGGTCCGTCCCGTTGAAAATGTCGTTGAAGATCGCTTTGGCTTTGTCTTTGTTTACGACAGGTAGCTGCATGAGACCAGCAATGAGTTCGGTAACCTCCTTTTCCTTCTGCCTTCGGAACATATCATTCTTGACCGATGCTATAACCTGTGCAAATCGGGCAAAAATGAAATCTTGACAAAGTTTTATATGTTCCTCGTGGCTCAGTCGTACCGCCGGTCGAGTTCCCTCCTTTTCGAGCGGTAGGTAGACTTGCTTGCCCTTCTTCGGGCGCAATGGCACGAGGTAGAATGGTGCGCCGGATGGGTGCATTTCCGGTACCTTGATGCCGAACTCGACTTTGCGGACGAGTTCTACGTCCTCCGCAATCAGCTCTTCTGTAGCTTGTAGGTAGAAATTCCATGGTGATGCAAGTACTGCCAGGGCGGATTTGGCGACTTCGTCGTCTTTGTTATTTATCGCCGAACTCATCAAGGATCTGCTTCCACGGGCCAACGGGTACAGAAGGCGTTCGCACCGATGCCCAGCCGCCAGTCCGTCCCCGACTACCAGGATGGCCACGGAGCATCACCCCTCATGCCTTCAACTACCATCATCGCGGATGACCACCTCGTCGTTGCAACAACGAAGGAATAAACCTCCAGGTCCGAGGTTTACGGCATCAAGTTCCTGCAAAAGGTCGGCGTCGTACCGTGCAAACCGAAAAAACATCTGAAAGCCGATGATTTATACCACATAGTCGGTTGTGAACTCTGCGCCTACCGATGTCGATCAAGTCGGTTATGAAGATTCGTTGCCGCATGGACCTTGCGCACGCCATTCCATATCGTCCGTCCGGTTTGTTATGAGTCGTCATTCCTGGATGCGGGCAATCTGCCATGGTGTAGGCAGAGGCCTCGGCATACGTCAACTGAGGCAAATACCCGCCGTCTGCAGGCGCGACGTAGCTCGGATCAGCGGAGGGCGAGGGCCAGGAAGAAGTCGACGCGGTCTTCGAGGCGGGACAGGTCGCGGCCGGTCAGTTCCTCGATGCGTTGGATACGGTAGCGCAGGGTATTCACGTGAACGTGAAGTAGTTCAGCGCATTTGGTCCACGAGCCGGACACCTCGAGGAAGGTTTCCAAGGTGTGCACCAAGTCCGCGCGGTTTTCCTGGTCGTAGCTGCTCAACGGGTCGAGCAGGCGCAGGCGGAACATGCGCCGGACCTCGTCGGGGACGCTGGCCAGCAGGAGCATATGGGTGGCGAGTTCGTCGTGGCCGACGACCGTGGTGGGGGTGGGGCGGTCGGCCGCCAGGCGGCGGGCGTAGCGGGCTTCTTCTACCGCGCCGCGCAGACCTTCGCCGTCGACGATGCCGCTGACACCGATCGAGAGGTGAGCACCCTGAAGTCCGGGTTCCAAAGCGGTTACAGCGCGGTGGATTTCGCTGATGACGGAGCCGTCTGCGGGGATGAGGGCGATGGCTTCACCGTCGACCACACCTGCGGCAGGCCTTTTGCCGTAGAGGATTTCGCGCAGCAGGACGCGTAATTCGCCGGGGCGCAAGGCATCTGCGCCAGCCGCGACCGCGATATAGGTTTCGGCGGGACCGAGACCCGTCAGTTCCAGGCGGGAAATGATTTCGGCGGGTTTGGCATCGGAGACGATCAGTTCGATGAGTTCCTGGGCTAGGCGGCCCTCGGCGCTCTGCCGGTCGTCGAGCCGGGCGCGTTCGAGCGATACGACCGCGGCGAGCTCGCCGGTCAGGGCTCGACGTTCTTCCGGCCAGTCTTTGAAGTCGCCCTCGAAGACCAGGAACCAGTCGGCGGCGCGAGAGGTGCTGTGCTCGTCGACCGCGAACAGCGAGTAGCGCGCCTTGTCCTGGACCAGCACGTGGGGGAGACGGCGGGCGTTCAGGAATGCTGCCGTGGCCTCGACCGGTGGCAGTGCGGCGGGTCCGGCCACCACGCGTCCGGTGGATGCGACGACCCAGCAGCGCATCCCGAGATCGCGTTCGATCAGTTCGAGCACCGAGCCAAGCCCGGTACCCGAGACGAGCTGGCGATGGCGATCGAGAATGGCGGTCAGATCGGCAGCGCGCCCGGTGGACAGATTGCGGGTCAACGTCTCGGTGACCTGGGCGAATGCAACATCCTCTCGGACACGGAAGAGCGGTATCCGATGCCGTTGACAGGCCTCGACGACGTCGGGCGGAGCGCCGCCGTAGCGGGCGTCACCGGCGGCGAGTCCGGCGACTCCGGCCTGGGCCAGCGCGCGCACGAAGGTCTCGCTGTCCTCCGGCGAAAGCCGCCATTGCAGCCCGGTCAGCACCAGCTCACCGCCGGAGAGATAACGACTCGGATCGAGCATGTCGGTGGTCACTACCCAGCGCACAAAGCGGTCGAGCTCTTCCTCGCCGGTGACGAGCTCGAGACCGAGGTTCATGGTCAGAAGTGATCTAAGTCGCACGCTTGCCGAGGCTAACAGCCCAGCTCGTGCCCTCCCGGTGACGCTTTGGATATTCACACAAACGAGCCCGTGTGAACTGGCGCACACTTCGGATTTCTGGGTCCTGGCAGCGCAGATGAACGGCGGGTGTACTTACTCCCAGCACCAGAACTCACTCGATGGGAGATCGGATGTCCGGTGAGATCGGATGGCTCAACTCGCTGCCTCCGGACCAGGCCGAGGCCGAACTGCTGACCTGCTGCGCCTCACACGTCTGGGCGCAGAAGGTGGCAGCGCACCGGCCCTATGTGGACAGCACGAGCCTGCTGGCCGCCGCGGTCGCCGGGGTGCGGGAGCTGAGTTGGCCCGATATCGCGGAGGCGCTGTCCGCGCATCCGCGAATCGGTGACCGGGCGAAGGCGGGCACGCACGAGCGCGAGGCCAAGTGGTCCGCCGGTGAGCAGTCCGGCACGGCGAGCGCCGACCAGCAGACACTCGATGACATCGCCGCCGGGAACCTGGCCTACGAGCAGCGGTTCGGGCACGTCTTCCTGATCCGCGCCGCCGGTCGCTCCGCCGAGCAGATCCGCGCCGAACTGCGCAGGCGCCTGGCGAATACCGCCGAGGGCGAGCGCATCGCGACCCAACGCGAACTCGCCGATATCACCCGGCTGCGGATCCGAAAGCTGTTGGAGGACAGGTGAGTCTGTCCACCCACGTGCTCGACGCGGCATCCGGTCGCCCGGCGGCGGGGCTGCCGGTGCGGCTGGAAAAGGCCGACGGCACCGTGCTCGCCGAGCGCCGCACCGACGACGACGGGCGCGTCAAGGATCTGCCCGCGCCCGAAATCGGTGTCCACCGGCTGATTTTCGAAACCGGTGACCTCAGTCCGTTCTATCCGTCGGTGACCATCGACTTCCGCGTCACCGACCCAGCTGAGCACTATCACGTGCCACTGCTGCTCAGTCCCTATTCCTACTCGACCTACCGAGGTAGCTGAACCATGTCGATCAAGCTCGGGCCGAATAGATACGGCAAAGCGGAAAACCGGGTCGTCCGGGTGACGAAAACCGGTGGCGTCCACGAGATCCGGGATCTGAACGTCGGTGTGGCGTTATCCGGTGACATGGACGAGGTCCACCTGACCGGTGACAATGCGACGGTCCTGCCGACCGACACCCAGAAGAACACCGTGTTCGCCTTCGCCAAGGAACACGGCATCACCTCCCCGGAAGCGTTCGGTCTTTTGCTGGCACGGCATTTCGTCGATTCTCAGCCGCCGATCCACCACGCGCGGGTCTCCCTGGCGGAGTACGCCTGGGAGCGCATCGTGGTCGGCCCCGGTGACAAGCAGTATTCGTTCGTGCGCTCCGGCCAGGAGACCCGCACCTCGCGGGTGCACTACGACGGCGAAAACGCCTGGGTGGTCTCGGGTTTGACGGGCCTGGTGGTGCTCAACTCCACCGGCTCGGAATTCCACGGCTATATCAAGGACAAGTACACGACGCTGCAGGAGGCCTACGACCGCGTACTGGCCACCGAGGTCAACGCGGAATGGCGTTTCGCGAGCGAACCGGGCGACTGGGACAAGGCCTACCGCGAGGTCCGCGGTGCGCTGCTCGAGGCATTCGCCGATACCTACAGCTACTCGCTGCAGCAGAGCCTCTACGCCATGGGCGACCGAGTGATCGGCGCGGTCCCGGAGGTCTGCGAGGTCCGGCTGTCGCTGCCCAATAAGCACCACTTCGTCGTGGATCTGTCCGGCTTCGGACTGGAGAACGACAACGAGGTGTTCTTCGCCGCCGACCGTCCCTACGGCTTGATCGAGGGCACCGTACTCACCGAGGACGCTCCCGCGTCCGGACCGGCTTGGGAGTGACGATGGATTTCCTACGACCCGATACCTGGGCCGAGGCGCTCGCGCTGAAGGCCGCGAATCCGGAAGCCGAACCCATCCAGGGCGGCACCGATGTCATGGTCGAGATGAACTTCGACCACGGCCGTCCGGCGGCACTGCTCGATCTCAACCGCTGTCGCGACCTGTTCGACTACTCGACCGAGCCCGACGGCCGGATCCGGATCGGTGCGGGCGTGCCGTATGTGCGCATCATCAACCGGCTCGACCACCAGCTGCCCGGTCTGGCGCAGGCCTCGCGCACCGTCGGTTCGCCGCAGATCCGCAATCGCGGCACGGTCGGCGGCAATCTCGGTGGCGCGTCCCCGGCCGGTGACGCCCACCCCGCGCTGCTGGCGGGCAACGCGGTGATCGAGGTGGAGTCGGCCGCACGCGGCACCCGCCTGATCCCGATCGATGACTTCTACGTGTGGGTGAAGAAGAACGCCCTGGAACCCGACGAGCTGATCCGCGCTATCTGGATCGAGCCCGCCACCGGGCCGCAGTACTTCGCCAAGGTCGGCACCCGCAATGCCATGGTGATCGCGGTCTGCGCGTTCTCGATCGCATTGCACCCCGACACCCGCACGGTCGGCACCGGCATCGGATCCGCCGGACCGACGCCGCTGCGCGCGACACCGGCCGAGCAGTTCCTCGCCGATGCGCTCGACTGGGATGACCCGGCCCCATTGCCGTTCGATGTCGTGCGCGAATTCGGCGAGCTGGTCTCGGCCGCCGCCAAGCCGATCGATGACGTCCGCGGCACCGCGGAATACCGCAGACATGCCCTGACGGTGCTGGCTCGCCGCACCCTGTCCTGGGCATGGACGGACTACCTAGCAGAAAGAAGGAGGGCAGCCTGATGCGTGTGGCCTTCGACGTGAACGGCTCGCGAGAGACCGTCGACGATGTGTGGGAGGGCGAGAGCCTCCTCTATATGCTGCGTGAGCGCATGGGCCTGCCCGGCTCCAAGAACGCCTGTGAGCAAGGCGAATGTGGTTCGTGCACAGTCTATTTGGATGGCACGCCGGTGTGTTCCTGTCTCGTGGCCGCGGGCCAGGTGCAGGATCGCTCGGTGCGCACCGTCGAGGGGCTGGCCGACGGCGCGAAACTCGATCCGATGCAGGAGGCGTTCGTCGAGGCCGGTGCGGTCCAATGCGGCTTCTGCACACCGGGTCTCATCGTGCAGGCGCACGATCTCATCGAACGCGATCCCGATCCCTCCGATGTGGAGATCCGCGAGGCGCTCGCCGGAAACCTCTGCCGCTGTACGGGATACGAGAAGATCCTCGACGCGGTGCGACTGGCCGCGGCACGTAAGGCGGGCAAATGAGGAAAGCATCGCGCAGCGATTCCATGAGGGGTGGCGGTCGGGTGACGGGTGGGCGGACCGTCATCGAGAACGCCTATATCGCGCCGGTCGTCGGTGACGAGATCGCGTCCGGATATGTCGTCATCTCCGATGGCCGCATCGAAGCCCTCGGCGCCGGACCGGCACCGATCGTCCCGGGCACCGAAAAGATCAACGGCACAGGCTGTTTGGTGACACCGGGCCTGGTCAACACCCACCACCACCTCTATCAGTGGGCGAGCCAGGGCCTGTTCCAGGATTCCACCCTTTTCGAATGGCTGACCGGTCTCTACCGCACCTGGGCGCGCATGGACGCCGACGTCGTCTACGGTGCGGCCGCTGCCGGTCTGGGCTGGCTGGCGTTGACCGGCTGCACCACCAGCAGCGACCACCACTACATTTTCCCGAAGGGACGCGGCGACCTGTTCGAGGCCGAGGTGCGCGCGGCGCGCGAGATCGGCCTGCGCTTCCACCCGTGCCGCGGTTCCATGGACCGCGGACAGAAGGACGGCGGTCTGCCGCCGGACGAGGTGGTCGAGAGCCGAGACGAAATCCTCGCCCACACTGCCGAAGTCATCGACAAGTACCACGATCCGTCGTTCGATTCGATGCTGCGGGTCGCGGTCGCGCCTTGCTCGCCGTTCTCGGTGAGCGAGGGGCTGATGATCGATTCCGCGACGCTGGCGCGCGCCAAAGGTGTTCGGCTGCATACCCATCTCGCCGAAACGCTCGACGAGGAAGAGCACTGCATCGAGCAGATGGGCTGCACCCCGGTCGAATACATGGAAAAGCTCGGCTGGCTCGGCGAGGACGTCTGGTTCGCGCACGCGGTGCACCTGCACGACGCCGATATCCGGCGCTTCGCCGAAACCGGCAGCGGCTCGGCGCATTGCCCCAGCTCCAATGCCCGGCTCGGTGCGGGTATCGCCCGCGTCAGCGATCTGGTGGCCGCCGGTGCGCCGGTTGGTCTAGGCGTGGACGGCGCGGCGTCGAGTGAGCTGACCTCCATGGCAGGCGAAATGCGGCAGGCCATGCTGTTCCAGCGCGCGGTCAACGGCCCGACCGCCTTTACCGCGCGCCAGGCGCTCGAGATCGGCACCCTCGGAGGTGCCCGGAATCTCGGCCGCCACAACGAGATCGGCAGTATCGAACCAGGCAAACTCGCCGACCTCGCCATCTGGCGGGTCGACGGTTTCCGCTCGGCGATCGAGGATCCGGTCTGCTCCTTGGTTTTCGGACCGACACCACCACTGGCCCGGCTGCTCGTCGGCGGGCGCACCGTTGTGGAGAACGACGAATTGCGCACCGTCGCACAGGATGTCGTCGGCCGTGCGGGTGTCGCCGCCCGGAAACGGCTGATGCGACAGGAGGCATGATGACTGTCCCACGGACCACCCGATTCCCCGAAGAGGTTGCCGCGCCGGGTAGGGGCGGCGTCGGTGCGAGCCCGCTGCGACCTGACGGCACGTTGAAGGTCAAAGGCGAGTTCGCCTACGCCTCCGATCTATGGATGGACGGCATGCTCTGGGGCGCGACGCTGCGCAGCCCGCATCCGCGCGCGATCATCCGCGGTATCGATATCGCGCCCGCACTGGCCATGACAGGTGTGCACGCCGTACTCACCCATGAGGATGTGCCCGGCCGCAAGATGTACGGCCTCGACCACACCTGGGATCAGCCGGTCCTGGCCATCGGCGAGGTGCGCCACCACGGTGAGCCCATCGCCCTGGTCGCCGCCGACCACCCCGAGATCGCCCGGCGCGCCCTCGACGCCATCGAAATCGATTGGGAAGTACTGGAACCCATTACCGACCCGATGGCGGTGCTCTCGGCCCCGAAACGGCTCGCGGTGCAAGAACGCGGCGGTATCGCCCGGCATCAGCCGGTGCGCGTCGGCGATATCACCGTGGGCCGCGCGCTGGCTACCGTGGTGATCACCGAGGAATTCGAGGTCGGCATTCAGGACCAGGCATTCCTCGGCCCCGAATCCGGCCTGGTGATTCCGGCCGAGGACGGTGGGCTCGACTTCTATGTCGCCACTCAGTGGATGCACAATGATCTGTCTCAGATCGGGCCTTGTCTCGGCTTGGCCGATGACCAGATCCGCATGACCATGGCAGGTGTCGGCGGAGCCTTCGGCGGCCGCGAGGACCTGTCCATGCAGATCCACGCGGGAATGCTGGCCATGCGCACCGGCAAGCCCGTCAAGATGATGTACAACCGCGAGGAGTCGTTCTTCGGGCACGTGCACCGGCACCCGGCGAAGATGCTCTACGAATACGGTGCCGATGATGCCGGAAAGCTCACCTACGCAAAGGTTCTCATCGTCCTCGACGGTGGCGCGTACACCTCGGCGACGCTGAATGTCACCGGTAACGCGTCCTCGCTCGCGGTGGGGCCGTACGAGATTCCGCATATCGAGATCGACGCGTACGGCATCTACACCAATAACCCACCGTGCGGTGCGATGCGCGGATTCGGCGCGGTGCAGGCCTGTTTCGCGCACGAGTCGATGATGGACAAGGTCGCCGAGGCGCTGGATCTGGATCCGGTGCACGTGCGCCAGATCAACGCGGTGTCGCAGGGCTCCAAGCTGGCGACCGGTCAGGTGCTGCACGCGCCGACGCCGATGGCCGAAATGCTCGGGCAGCTGCGGGATATGCCGATGCCCCCGGAGCTGGACGCCTCGGATATCCGAAACCTGCCCGGCGGCGCATCGCAGACGACGCACGGCGAGGGCGTGGTGCGTGGTGTCGGCTACGGCGTCGGCATCAAGAACATCTGCTTCTCCGAGGCCTTCGACGACTACTCGACCGCTCGGGTGCGGCTGGAAGTCATCGCGGGAGAACCGGTTGCGCTGGTGCACACCGCGGCCGCCGAGGTCGGTCAGGGACTGGTGACGGTCGAGGCGCAGATCGCGCGGACCGAACTCGGCATCGAACGGGTCACCATTCACCCGGCCGACAACCAGGTCGGCGACTCGGGTTCGTCGTCCGCCTCCCGCCAGACCTATATGACCGGTGGCGCGGTGAAGGCGGCTTGTGAGGCCGTGCGCCAGCGCGTGCTCGCCCTGGCCCAGGCAAAGTTCGGTGCCATGCCGGGACTGCGTCTGGTCGGCGGCAAGGTGGTTTCGCGCACGGGGGAGGTGCTCGCGGCGATCGTCGATGTCCTGGATGAGGGGGCTATCGAAGAGACCCGCGAGTACCACCACCGGCCGACCACCGGTATGGATCCCGTTACGGGACAGGGCAATAGCCACACCCAGCTGGCTCTCTGCGTACACCGCGCGGTGGTGGACGTGGACACAGACCTCGGCCTGGTCAAGGTCGTCTCCCTGGACGCGGTCCAGGACGTGGGCAAGATCATGAACCGCCTGTCCCTGGAAGGGCAGATCCACGGCGGCTCCGTCCAGGGGCTGGGCCTGGCGGTCATGGAGGAAATCCAGGTCGAAAACGGTAAGGTGCGCAACCCGTCCTTCACCGACTACCTGATCCCGACGATTCTCGATACGCCGTCACAGCGGCTGGAGATTCTCGAAAATGCCGATCCGCACGCCCCCTACGGGCTGCGCGGCGCCGGAGAGCCGCCCACGCTCTCTTCGACACCCGCGATCGCCGCGGCGATCCGTGACGCCTGCCGATCACGGGGTGGAAACGTGCACATCAACCGAGTGCCGGTGCGACCGGAAGACATCATCCGGAGCAGTTGATCAACAGGGGCAGCCGGTTCCAGCGGACCGGAGAGACTCCACAACAGCAGTACCCGAACCGTGCGGTCCGGCCCAGTCCAAAAGGACAGCCGCCGGACCGTAGGTCGGCTACGCCCCGAGGAGGGCACGCCAATGACCCAGATACAGACCAAGCCCAGCACGCCAGAGCCGGTGACAGGAAGGTCTGCGCTCGACCGATTCTTCCGGCTGAGCGAACGCCGAACCACAGTTTCTCGCGAAATCCGTGGCGGTATTACCACTTTCGTCGCCATGGCCTACGTCATCCTGTTGGTGCCGCTGATTCTCGGCGGCGTCGCGGATGTCAACGGTGACAAGCTGAGCATCGCTCAACTCACCACGGCCACCGCGTTTTCCGCGGGACTGAGCACCATCCTGATGGGCGTGGCGGGCAATGTGCCTTTGGCGCTCGCCGCCGGACTCGGCGTGGTTCCGGTGGTCGCCTTCCAGGCGGCGCCGCATATGACCTGGCCGCAGACCATGGGTCTGGTCGTCCTGATGGGCGTGATCATCGTGATCCTGGCCGCGACCGGCCTGCGGACCATGATCATCAACGCCATCCCGCTCGGTCTCAAGAATGCGATCGGCGTCGGGATCGGCATGTTCATCGCGATGATCGGACTGGTCTCGGCCGGGGTGGTCGGACACGGCGCGCAGACCGGTCCGCCGGTCACCCTCGGCGCCGGTGGGCACCTATCCGGTTGGCCCGTAGTGATTTTCGCGGTCGGCCTGTTGGTGATGCTGGCACTGTTCATCCGCAAGGTGCCCGGTGCGATTCTGATCAGCATCGCCATCTCGACGGTGCTTGCCATTGTCGTCAACGCGCTGGCGAAGATCGACCCGCAGGCCTGGGGGCCGGTGGTGCCGGAGAAGCCGAAGGGGTTCTTCGCCGCACCCGATTTCGGGCTGGCGCTCAATATCGACCTCTTCGGCGGTTTCGCCGAGGCGGGCGGGCTGGTTGCGGGGGTCGTGCTGTTCACCCTGGTGCTGACCGGGTTCTTCGATGCCATGGGAACGGTTTTCGGCGTCTGCGACGAGGCCGGGCTGCTCGATGAGAAGGGCACCATGCCGGGTATCGGCAAGGTGCTGACCATCGACGGTATCTCCCAGGTCATCGGCGGCGTCAGCGGCGGTGCCGGAAATACTGTGTACGTCGAATCCGCGACGGGTGTCGGTGAGGGCGCCCGCACCGGACTGACCAGCCTGGTGACCGGTGGATTATTCTGCCTCGCAGTATTTTTCACCCCGCTCGCGGCCGTGGTGCCGATCCAGGCCGCCGCACCGGCGCTGGTGATCGTCGGTGCGCTGATGATGACCCAGGCCCGCAAGATCGATTGGAACGATCTGGAGGTGGCGGTGCCCGCCTTCCTGACGATCGTGCTGATGCCGTTCACCTACTCCATCACCAACGGTGTCGGTGCGGGCCTGATCGCGTACGTGGTGATCAAGCTGGCGCGCGGCAAATTCCGTGAAATCCATTGGCTGATCGGGGTGGTGAGCCTCGTCTTCGCCGGTTACTTCGGCATCTCGGCCATCGAACTACTCCTGGGCGGATAGCACCATGCGCGACCTCACGGCAGAACTGCGGAAATGGCATGCGGCGGACAAGGATTACGCCGTGGCCACCGTCATCGGCGTCACCGGAAGTGCTCCTCGGCCGCCCGGTGCGGCGCTGGCGGTCGACGCCGACGGCATTGTCATCGGAAGCATCTCCGGTGGCTGTGTCGAGGGCGCGGTGTACGAACTCTGCCGTGAGGTCCTGCGCACCGGGCAGCCGGTGCGCGAAACCTTCGGATACAGCGACGACGACGCTTTCGCGGTCGGGCTGACCTGCGGCGGCAAGCTCGAGGTATTCGTCCAGCGGATCACCGCGGTCGAGCGGGTCGCTATCGAGGCGATCCTGCGTACCGACGAGGCGGTCGCGCTGGTACGGGATCTGCAGACCGGTGTTGCCATGGCGATCGGGTCCTGGTGGACCGTCGGCGACGCCTTCGACGAGGTGGTCGCGGCCGAGGCCAGGGCAATGCTCGACATCGGCGCGACCGGTGTGCGCGAGATCGGCTGTGGTGCAGGTGAAGTCACGGTATTCGTAGAATCGTATGTACCACCGCCGCGCATGATCGTCTTCGGCGCAATAGATTTCGCGGCCGCCGTCACCAGGATCGGCCGTTTCCTCGGATATCACGTCACCGTCTGCGATGCCCGGCCGGTGTTCGCCACGCGGGCACGTTTTCCGGATGCCGACGAGATCGTCGTGCAGTGGCCGGACCGCTATCTCGCACGCACACAGGTCGATGCGCGCACCGTGCTGTGCGTGCTCACTCATGACGCCAAATTCGATATCCCGCTGCTCGAGGTGGCGCTGCGCCTGCCGGTGGCCTATGTGGGCGCGATGGGTTCCCGGCGCACCCACGAGGACCGCATGGCCGGGCTGCGCGCCGCCGGTGTGACGGAATCGGAACTGGCCCAATTGCATTCACCGATCGGGCTGGATCTCGGCGCGCGGACCGCGGAGGAGACGGCGGTATCCATCGCCGCCGAGATCGTCGCGGTGCGCCGTGGCGGCTCGGCCCAACCGCTGACCGCCACCGGCGGACCGATCCACCGGGACCTGCTCCCGGTCTGGTGAGCCGCGCGCCCCCGCCGTGCATTCGTACACCCGGTACGCGGGGCGCGCGGTTTCGGCCCCGCGGCTGGAGCATCCTACGAAATCGACTTCGGGATATCCCATTGGCTTCGGGCTAATCGCCGCTATTCCGACAGTGTGGTCGGCCGACATAATTGACGAAATCGCGAACAAAGGATTCACCGAATGCCGTTGATATTTCTGAATGGTTCCGCCATGCGCGGCGAACCGCTCAATCATCTGCTCGACGGCGCGCCTTTCGCGGGCGAAGCGAAAACCGCGCCGCGCTACCGTTTCTATTCGGTCGGCGATCGGTTCCCAGGTCTGGATCCCGTTGCCGATGGCGGCGATTCGATATCCGGTGAACTGTTCGATATCCCCATGGAAGTGCTGCGGCAGCGGCTGCTGCCTGCCGAACCACCCGAACTCGAACTCGGTGCGATCGAACTCGAAGACGGTCGTTCGGTCCTATCGATGCTGCTGCGCCGCGCGCCGACCTCGTATCCGGAGCTGATCGATATCACCGCCATCGGCAGCTGGAAGAAATACCGTCAAGGAGCTGAATGAGTAAGCAGGCCGGGGGCGTCGCCTTCCCGAAATTCGATGTCAATTGCTCGATCCTGTTCACCGAACTTCCGTTGCTGGAACGCCCCGCCGCGGCAAAGCAGGCCGGATTCGACGCGGTCGAATTCTGGTGGCCGTTCGGTGAGGATCCGACGCCGGGCGACAAGGAGATCGATGCGTTCGTGCGTGCGATCCGCGATGCCGGTGTGGAATTGGTCGGGCTGAACTTCATCGACCTGATTCCGGCGGGCGGGCGCGGCCTGGTCTCGGTTCCGGGTGAGGTCACCCGGTTCCGCGACAATATCGATGTCGCCGTCGGTATCGCCGAGGAGACCGGCTGCCGCGCGCTGAATGCCCTCTACGGCAATCGTGTCGAGGGTGAGAGTCCGGACAAGCAGGACGAACTCGCGCTGGAGAACCTGAGTCTTGCCGCACAGGCGGCAGGTGCCATCGGTGCCGTCGTCCTGCTGGAGGCACTGAATTCCTTCGAGTCGCCGAACTATCCGATCGTGAGCGCCGCGCACGCGGTGCAGGTCATCGAGCAGACCGGTGAATCCGACGTGCGGTTCCTCTGCGACCTGTACCACCTGGCCCGTATGGGCGAGGGCCTGCACTCGGTGATCCGCACGTACGCCGCGCATCTCGGCCACGTCCAGATCGCCGACAGTCCGGGCCGCGGCCGTCCCGGCACCGGCGAACTCGATTTCGCCGCGCTCTTCGAAACCCTGGCCGAGAGCGGCTACGACGGCTGGATCGGCCTCGAATACAAAGATCCCGAGCTGGATTGGAAGTGGACAAATGACTACAGCATCGCGTAGCGATTCCGTGGGGGGTGGCGGCCGGGCGACGGGTGGGCAAAGGATCGGTTTTGTCGGCCTGGGGATCATGGGCAGCCCGATGGCGGGCCACCTCGTCGCCGCCGGGCACGAGGTGACCGGTTACGACATCGGCCCCACCGGTCTGGAGAAGCTGAAGGCCGCGGGTGGTTCGGCCGCATCAGGTGTCGCGGAAGCGGTGCGGGACTCCGACATCGTCATCACGATGCTGCCGCAGGATGAGCACGTCGAGGCGGTCTTCGCCGATGTGCTCGTGCACGCCGCGCCCGGCACGCTGTACATCGACTTCTCCACTATCACGCCCAAGACCGCGCGCTCGACCGCCGAGCGGGGGATCGAGAAGGGGCTGCGGGTGCTCGACGCCCCGGTCTCCGGTGGCGAGCCGGGCGCGATCAATGCCGCGCTGTCGATCATGGTCGGCGGCAACGAGACCGACTTCGTCGCGGCCACACCGATTTTCGAGGCGGTCGGCAAGACCTTCGCACTGGTCGGACCGAATGGTGCCGGTCAGGTGGTCAAGGCCGCCAATCAGCTCGTCGTCGGCGGCACCTATGCCCTGGTGGCCGAGGCGATTCTGCTGATGGAGAACCTGGGCGCGGACGCCGAGAAGGGCCTCGATGTGCTGGCGGGCGGGCTCGCGGGCAGCAAGATCCTCGAACTCAAGCGCGCGTCCATGCTGAAGCGCGACTTCAAGCCCGGCTTCCGAATCGACCTGCACCACAAGGATATGGGCATCATCCTGCAGGCCGCCCGCGACGCCGAGGTGTCGATCCCGATGGGTGCGCTGACCGCGCAGTTGATCGCGGCCGCGCGTGCGATGGGTCACGGTTCACTGGACCATTCGGGTCTGCTGAAGGTGACCGAGGCGCTGTCGGGCCGGGAGCACTGACCATGGCACGCATGCGCACCGTGGATGCCGCGGTTCTGATTCTCGAAAAGGAAGGCGCGACACAGGCATTCGGCTTGCCGGGTGCCGCGATCAACCCCTTCTACAGCGCGATGCGCGCGCACGGCGGTCTCGAGCACGTGCTGGCCCGCCACGTCGAGGCCGCCTCGCATATGGCCGAGGGGTATACCCGGGCGGCCGCGGGCAATATCGGCGTCTGTATCGGCACGTCGGGGCCCGCGGGCACCGATATGATCACCGGCCTGTATTCCGCCAGCGCGGATTCGATCCCGATCCTGTGCATCACCGGTCAGGCTCCGGTGGCCAAGCTGCACAAGGAGGATTTCCAGGCCGTCGATATCGCTTCGATCGCCGCTCCGGTGAGCAAGTGGGCGGTGACGGTGCTCGAGCCCGCACAGGTTCCGGGCACGTTCCAGAAGGCCTTCCGGTTGATGCGCGAGGGCCGACCTGGTCCGGTCCTGATCGATCTGCCGATCGATGTGCAGCTCGCCGAGATCGAGTTCGACGTCGAGACTTACGAGCCGCTCGAGGTGCACCGCCCCGCCGCGACCAGGGCGCAGGCGGTCAAGGCCATCGAGATGTTGAACGCGGCGCAGCGGCCGCTGATCGTCGCGGGTGGCGGCATCGTGAACGCCGATGCCGCGGCGCTGCTGGTCGAATTCGCCGAACTCACCGGTGTGCCGGTGGTGCCGACGCTGATGGGCTGGGGCACGATTCCCGACGATCACGCACTGCACGCGGGCATGGTCGGACTGCAGACCTCACACCGGTACGGCAATGCCACCCTGCTCGAATCCGATTTCGTCTTCGGTATCGGAAACCGCTGGGCCAACCGGCATACCGGTGGTGTGGACACCTACACCAAGGACCGCACCTTCGTACACATCGATATCGAGCCGACCCAGATCGGTCGGGTGTTCGCACCGGATTTCGGCATCACCTCCGACGCGGGTGCCGCGCTGCGGGTCTTCGTCGAGGTCGCGCGCGAACTGGATGCGGCCGGACAGCTGCCCGATCGCGGCGTGTGGGCCGAGCAGTGCCGCAACCGGAAACAAGTCGGTCTGCGCAAGACGCACTTCGACGATATGCCGATCAAGCCGCAGCGCGTCTACGAGGAGATGAACAAGGCATTCGGACCCGAGGTGCGCTACGTCAGCACCATCGGTCTTTCACAGATCCAGGCGGCGCAGTTGCTGCACGTCTACCGGCCGCGGCACTGGATCAATGCGGGCCAGGCCGGGCCGCTGGGCTGGACCGTACCCGCGGCCATCGGTGTCGCGACGGCAGATCCCGATGCCACCGTGGTTGCGCTCTCGGGCGACTACGACTTCCAGTTCCTCATCGAGGAATTGGCGGTCGGCGCGCAGTTCAATATCCCGTACATCCATGTCGTGGTGAACAATTCGTATCTGGGCCTGATCCGTCAGGCACAGCGCGCGTTCGACATGGATTACTACGTGCAGCTCGCCTTCGACAACATCAACAGCCCAGAGCTCGCCGGGTACGGCGTCGACCACGTCAAGGTCGCGGAAGGCCTGGGCTGCAAGGCGATCCGGGTATTCGATCCGGCGTGGATCGGTTCGGCGCTCGATGAGGCGAAGAAGCTGGTGACCGAATTCCGGGTGCCGGTAATCGTCGAGGTCATCCTCGAACGGGTGACGAATGTGTCGATGGGACTCGAGATCGACAATATCGTCGAATTCGAAGAACTGGCGCAGGCCGCGGCCGACGTCCCGACCGCGACCGCGCAGCTGGACTGAGCCGCGATGACTCGAGTCCTGATCGCGTCCGACAAGTTCAAGGGGTCGTTGACCGCGGCGCAGGTCGGTGTCGCTGTCCGGGTCGGCATCCACCGCGTCCGGCCCGGTGCCGAGGTGTCGGTGGTGCCGATCGCGGACGGCGGGGACGGCACCGTCGCCGCCGCATTGGCGGCGGGTTTCGAGGCGGTGCTGGTGACCGCGTCCGGACCCACCGGCGAACCGGTGTGCACGGCGTATGCCCGGCGCGACGATATCGCCGTCGTGGAACTGGCGGACGTATCCGGGCTCGTACGGCTACCGGGTGGGAAGTTCGCACCGATGACGGCCACCAGCCGGGGCACCGGCGAGGTCATCGCCGCGGCGATCGATGCGGGTTGCCGTCGGGTGGTGCTCGGCATCGGGGGTAGTGCGGGTACTGATGGCGGTGCCGGGCTACTCGCTGCCCTCGGTGCGCGACTGCTCGATGTCGACGGTGCCGAAATAGGTGACGGCGGTGCGGCATTGGCGCGGCTGCACACGATCGACCTTGCGCCGGTGCGGGAACGGCTGGCCGGGGTCGAGGTCACCGTCGCGTGCGATGTCGACAACCCGCTCACCGGTCCGCGCGGTGCGGCAGCCATCTATGGTCCGCAAAAGGGTGCCGATGGTGACAAAGTGGAAGTGCTCGACGCGGCGCTCACTCATTGGGCGGATTGTGTCGCGGTCGCCACAGGGAACGATATGCGTGATCGTGCGGGTGCCGGTGCGGCGGGCGGGGTCGGGTTCGCGGCCGTCGCGGTGCTCGGTGCTCGGCTGTGTCCCGGGATCGAATTGGTTTTGGAGCTGGTCGGTTTCGCGGAACAGGTCGCCGGTGCGGATCTGGTGGTGACCGGGGAGGGCATGCTCGACGAGCAGACCCTGTACGGCAAGGCACCGGCCGGGGTCGCTACTGCCGCCGGGTTTGCGGGCGTGCCGGTCATCGCTGTTTGCGGCCGGAATACGCTGCCCCTCCAGCGATTGCATGAGGCGGGGTTCTCGGCCGCATACGTCCTGGCCGATATCGAACCCGATATCGCGCGCTGCTTCGCGGAGGGGGAACTGCTGCTCGAGCGGCTGGGTGCGCGGCTCGCCGCGGAACACCTGCCGTTGGATCCCACGGGGGAACGGCCATCTGCGGAGCACCAGTCGCCGGAGGCTGCCACGGGTCAGGTGCCTGCAAACCACGCCGTTGGGACGGCCACGGCGGAACGGCCATCTGCGGAGCACCAGTCGCCGGAGGCCGCTGCGGGCGAAGGATCCGCAGATCACGCTGCCGGTGCGGCCACGGAGGTGCGGCCATCTGCTGGACATCAGCTGCCGATCGCCGCTAGGGACCAGATATCCGCGGGCCACAGCGCCGGGGCGGCCACTCCACAGCGCAGCGTGGCAGCTCTGGCCGATGACATCGTCGCTGCCGCCTCCCGAAACGACAGCGGCGCAAGGACATTCGACGGGAGATTCCGATGATTTCCGATGGAGCTGTGTGATGCGGAAGAACTCCGAGATCCAGACGATCTCACCGGTCCCCGCACACCTGGACCTGGTGATCCGTGCGGAGCGGATCATCGGGACGGCGGGGGAGACCGGTGGCTCGGTCGGCGTGCGCGACGGCCGGATCGTGGCGATCGAGCCGCTGGACTCCATCCTGACCGCGAAAACGGTCGTCGAGCTGGCCGCCGACGAGGTGCTGCTGCCCGGCGTTGTGGATGCGCACGTGCACGTCAACGATCCCGGCCGCACCGAATGGGAGGGCTTCCCGAGTGCGACGAAGGCGGCCGCGGCGGGCGGTGTCACCACCATTATCGATATGCCGCTCAACAGTATTCCGCCGACCTGTGATCTCGCGGCACTCGAAGTGAAGCGCAAGACCGCGCAGGACCGCGTGCATGTGGACGTCGGATTCTGGGGCGGAGCGATCCCCGGAAATCTGGCGGATCTGCGGCAGCTGCAAGACGCGGGGGTATTCGGCTTCAAATGCTTTCTGCTGCACTCCGGCGTCGACGAATTCCCGGCACTGGACGCCACTCAGCTGGAACTGGCCATGCGGGAGATCCGCTTGTTCGACGGTCTGCTCATCGTGCACGCCGAAGACGCGCACGCCATCGAGCACGCACCGATTCCACAGGGGGACAAGTACTCCGGCTTCCTGCGTTCGCGCCCGCGCGGTGCGGAGAACCTGGCCGTCGCGCAGGTGATCGAACTGGCCAGGTGGACCGGCTGTCGCGTGCACATTCTGCACGTGTCGAGTTCGGATGCGCTGCCGATGATCGCCTCGGCCCGCCGCGACGGCGTCCGGATTACCGCCGAGACCTGTCCGCATTATCTGTCGTTCGCGGCGGAGGAAATTCCGGACGGTGCAACGCAATTCAAATGCTGTCCGCCGATCCGTGAAAGCGGCAATCGCGAGTTGCTCTGGGCAGGGTTGCGCGATGGCACCATCGATATGGTGGTCTCGGACCACTCACCCTCGACCGCCGACCTGAAGTGCTTCGACACCGGCGACTTCGCCCGCGCCTGGGGTGGCATTTCCTCACTGCAACTGGGACTTTCGGCTGTCTGGACCGAAGCGCGACTGCGCGGTTTCAGCCTGGTGGATGTCGCGCGCTGGATGAGCCGTGCGCCCGCCGAACATGCGGGCCTGCGGCGCAAGGGCGCCATCGAGGTCGGCTACGACGCGGATTTCTGTGTCTTCGCACCCGATGACGCCTTCCTCGTCGACGTGCGTCGCCTGCACCACAAGAACGCCGTCACACCGTACGCGGCTCGCCCGCTCGCGGGCGCGGTCCGCGGTACCTGGTTGCGCGGCAACCGAATCGATATCGAAAATGAGCCGCAGGGGCGGCTCCTGGCCCGAGGAGAAGTATGACCGATCAATCCGCCCCCGCCTTCACCCGACTGCCCGACCTCGCCTCCCGCGCGCTCGCTGGCAGTGTGGTCTACGCCAATGACGAGTTGTTCGCCGAGCGCGAGAATCTGATCCGGCCCGGCCGTGCGGTTTTCAGCACCGAGGACTTCGGCCACAAGGGCAAGACCTACGACGGCTGGGAAACGCGGCGTCGTCGCGAAACCGGCAATGACTATGCGGTTGTCCGGCTGGGTGTGCCGGGGCGGGTGCACGGTGTCGTCGTCGACACCGCATGGTTCATCGGCAATTACCCGCCCTTCGCCTCGGTCGAGGCGACGAGTGTGGAGGGCCAGCCCTCGCCTGCCGAACTCCAGCACGCCGAATGGGTGACACTGGTCGCGAAGTCGGATATCGCGGGCGATACCGACAACTTCTTCGAAGTCACCGACGAGCGCCGCTTCACCCACATCCGGCTCTCGATCTACCCGGACGGTGGCATCGCCCGCTTCCGCGTCCATGGGACCCCGCTGCCGGATCCCCGTTTCCTCAGTGGCACAGTCGATCTCGCAGCTCTGGAACACGGCGGCGATGTGGTCGACTGCTCAAACATGTTCTTCTCCGCGCCGACCAATATCCTGCTACCGGGCCGGTCGCGGCAGATGGACGAAGGCTGGGAGGGCGCTCGTCGCCGCGATGCGGGCAATGATCACGTCACGGTGCGGCTGGGTGCGCGCGGGGCGATTCGGCGCGTGGAAATCGACACTTCGAATTACGTCGGCAATGCGCCGGGTTGGGCGGTGCTGCGCGGTGCCGATGCCGATGCCGATTCGGACCTGGATGATCCGTCGACATGGACCGAATTGCTGCCGCGCACGCGGCTGCAGCCGGATGCCCGTCACTTCTTCCGGATCGGAGCCGATGCGCCGGTCACCCATGTCCGGCTCGATGTGTACCCCGACGGCGGCGTGGCACGGTTGCGGGTCCACGGCGAGATCGATCCGGAGACCTTGGTCGCCAACACCGTCGCTTGGCTCGGAGCCCTGCCCGAAACGCACGCGCTGCAGGTGCTCACCGCCGATGGCGGGTTGTCCCGCGACGAAGCACGGAAGTTGCTCGCGCAACGGCCCTTCGCGAGCCCCGACGCGGTGCCGTCGGCCGTGATCGACGCGCTGCTCGCGTTGTAGTCGCCGGTCGGCCGGGCGATCGGAAGCCCAACCGATCGTCCGGCCGACCGGCCCGGCCCGCGTCCGAAAACCGCTGGCACTTGTCGACCGGCTGATCTACGTTCGGCCCATGATGCGTACGGATGGGCCGGTCGAGCGGCAAGCCATTGTCGCCGCCGCCGTGACGGTGGTCTTGTGGGCTTCGGCCTTCGTCTTCATCCGCAGTGCGGGACACGACTTTTCGCCGGGTGCGCTGGCACTCGGGCGATTGCTCGCCGCATCGATCACGCTGGTGACGGTGCTGGTCATCCGTGGTGCGGGTCTGCCGCCGCGGGCCGCGTGGCCGGGCATCGTCATCTCCGGGGTGCTGTGGTTCGGCGTCTACATGGTGGCGTTGAACTGGGGTGAGCGCAATGTCGACGCCGGGACCGCGGCGATGGTGGTCGGCATCGGTCCGGTGTTGATCGCGGTGCTCGGCGGATTGGTCCTGCGGGAAGGGTTTCCGGCCCGGCTGATGGTCGGGCTGGTCGTGTCGTTCGCCGGAACCGTCGTTGTCGGACTGTCGACCTCCGATGGCGGCGGTGCGGCGGTGCTCGGTGTCGTGCTGTGCCTGCTCGCGGCCGTCGTCTGGGCGGCATCGACCATCGCGCAGAAACCGGCGCTGGCGAGCGCATCCGCATTGCAGGTGGTCACCTTCGGCTCGGTCATCGGAACGGTCGCGTGTCTGCCCTTCTCCTGGCAACTGGTCACCGAGGCGGCCGACGCGCCGCTGTCGTCCACACTGAGTCTGGTGTACCTGGGCGTCTTCCCCACAGCCTTGGCTTTCACCACATGGGCCTACGCACTAGCCCGCACGACGGCCGGGAAAATGGGCGTGACAACCTACGCGGTCCCGGCGCTGGTCGTGTTGATGTCGGGGATCGCGCTGGGCGAGGTACCCGGCGCGCTGACCATCGTCGGCGGTGTCCTGTGCCTGGCCGGGGTGGCCGTCACACGGTCCCGGCCGCGCGTCGGCCCATCCGTCGATCCGGAAACTGTCGAACCTGCTCCACGCTGATCGCGCTGGTCGGCCGAGTTGCGCGTTCGGCAATGTGTGCGGCGGACGCGGGGCAGAATCGACAGGCGTGGATACCGTTGACCTCTTGGACCGCGCATTGACCCAGATGGGCGAGGTCATCGCGGCGATTCGGCCGGAACAGGCGACCCTGCCGACACCCTGTGCCGGTTGGGACGTGCAGGCGCTCGTGCGACATGTCATCGGGCAGAGCCTGCGGAATTTCCTGGATTCGGCGCGTGGCGAGATGGCCGATTGGGCGGCGCCGCCCGCCGAGCTGAGTCCGAACTGGGCGGCGGAGTATCGCGCGGCCGCCGCACCCGTCCTGGACGTCTGGCGCCATGCCGACCTGGAACGCCCGGTTCCGGTACCCGGCGGCGCACAAGCGCCGCTGCGCAGCCGAGCCGACCAGCAGATCACCGAATTGGCCATGCACACCTGGGATCTCGCTCGCGCGACCGACCAGCCCATCGACTTCGACCCGGACATCGCGGAATACGGACTGGCCTGGTCGCGCAAGATGCTGCGCCCGGAATTCCGCGGACCGGACAAGGCCTTCGACCTCGAGGTGCCCGTGCCCGCCGATGCTCCCGCATACGACCGCCTCGCGGGGTGGTTCGGCCGCGATCCTTCCTGGAAGTCGCCGGGCCCACAGAACTGAACTGTCCCAATCGGTGCCCGCCCTGAAGGTTCCGGGGCGGCCGGTGTGCGCGGCACGGCAGTTGGCACTCGGATCGGCGCGCAGGAAGTCGGATTCCGCGCATCCCGGCACCGAGAAGCACCGCAGAGCTACCGCGCCAGCACGACGGGCAACTCGAGCGGTCCGCGATGCCGAAAACCGGAGCGCCACTGAATTTCTCGTGGATCGTAGACGAGCGTCGGAGTTCGGCCGTCCAGCAGCAAGGTCTCCAGTACGGCTCCGGCGATGGTTCGAACCAGTGCGGTGCCGAGGCAGGAATGGCCGCCGTGCCCGAGACCTAAATGCGGATTGTTCGCGCGTGCGAGATCGAGCTCGGCAGGATTGTCGAAGATCTCCGAATCATGGTTGGCCGATGCCAGACAGAGCAGCACGGTGTCACCGGAACGGATGGTGTGCCCCGCGATTTCGAGGTCGGTGGTTGCGAATCTGGGCCCCGAAACCACCTGCGGCGACAGGTAGCGCAGCAGTTCGTCCACGGCCGGTCGAGTATCGGCCATGGTGCGCAGCACCGCCAGCTGATCCGGATGGGTGAGCAGCGCCAACGTGGATCCGGCGATCAGGTCGACGAGCACTTCGTACCAGACGAACAGCAGATAGAACATCATCGAGGCCAGCTCGTGCGCACCCGGCGAGCCGGTCTCGTGACTCGAACGCGCCAGCCGCCCGAGCACATTGTCGCCCCGCGCCCCCTCGATCGTCGCGATGACGATGGCGCGCATGGTGGTGAGCGTGTCGCGGGCACGCGGGGGAGTGGCGCTCGGCAGCAATGTCGAACGCGCCCAACGCGACAGCGCCTCGCGCTCCGGTGCTGCCAACCCGAGCAATTCGCCGAGCACGGCCGCGGGCAGGACAACGGCGAACCGCTCGATGAGATCGATCGTGCCGCCGCAGTCCACCTCCGACAGACACACCGATACCAATTCCGGTGCCGTGCGCGCCCATTCGGCGAGCCGTCGCGGCGACAACTCGGCGGTGACGGCCCGGCGCAGCCGGGCGTGGTCCTGCGGTTCGCTCTCCAGGAATCCGAGGTCCAAGGGTGACGGCACCACGAACCCGCGATAGTCCGTCTCCCCGGCATAGCGCGGCTGGGTGGAGAGCCGATTATCGAGCAGTCCGGCCCGGACATCGGCGAACCGGGTTATCAACCAGGCGGGTGGGCCGTCCGGTGTCCGGACCCGATGCACCCCGCCGTCCTCGCGCAATCGTCGCAGCGTGGGCCATGGATTCGCGGCGAATTCGGCATCGAAGATCTGCAATGTCACGCCGCCATCATCCGGGGCGCGATACCGGCGGACGCGAGGTGTGGCGAAGGTCGCAGAATTTGCTGGTCATTTGGTCGGCGAGGTGCAAGGCTTAAGCGGTGACACATCCTCCGGATACCACGTCGGTCGCAGCGGACCCCGCGACCGACAAGCTAGACATCGCGGTCTTCAAGGTGGCAGGGGTGGTCGTGCTCGGCGCGATCATGTCGATCCTGGACATCACCGTCGTGACCGTCGCGATCCCGAAATTCCAGAACGAGTTCCACACCACCACCGCGATCGCGGCCTGGTCGATGACCGGCTACACCCTCGCGCTGGCCAGCGTCATCCCGCTGACCGGATGGGCGGCGGACCGGTTCGGCACCAAACGGCTGTACATGCTCGCGCTGACGCTGTTCGTGCTCGGATCGGTGCTGTGCAGCCAGGCCTGGAGCATGGAAACGCTGATCGCCTTCCGCGTTGTCCAGGGTCTCGGTGGCGGCATGCTGATGCCGCTCGGTATGACGATCATGACCCACGCGGCCGGTCCGCAACGCGTCGGGCGGGTGATGGCGGTGCTCGGGGTGCCGATGCTGCTCGGCCCGATCTGCGGCCCGATCCTGGGCGGTTGGCTGATCGACAGTTACGGCTGGAAGTGGATCTTCCTGATCAATGCTCCGGTCGGGGTGATCGCGCTCGTTCTCGCCTTCATCGTCTTCCCCTCGGATAACCCGGAGCCGTCGGAATCCTTCGACTTCCTCGGCATGCTGCTGGCCTCGCCGGGTCTGGCGCTTTTCCTGTTCGGCGTCTCCTCGATTCCGGGTGAGGGCACGGTCATGGCGGCCAAGGTGCTCATACCCGCCGCCATCGGTCTGGTGCTCATCGTGCTGTTCGTCTTCCACGCGCTGCGCACCGAACATCCGCTGATCGATCTGCATCTGTTCCGCAACCGATCGCTGACCTTCGCGGTGCTGACCATGGTGCTGTTCGCGACCGCCTTCTTCGGAGCGGGCCTGCTGCTGCCGACCTATTTGCAGCAGGTGCGCGGCGAAACCGCCATGGCGGCCGGTCTGCTGATGGTGCCGCAGGGCCTTGGCGCGATGTTGACGATGCCGATCGCGGGCCGACTCGTCGACAAGATCGGTCCGGGCAAGATCGTGTTGACCGGTATTTCGCTGATCTCACTCGGCACGGTGTTCTTCGTGCAGCTGAAGTCCGATACGTCGTATCCGTTCATGTTGGGCGCGCTGTTCGTGATGGGCCTCGGTATGGGCTGCACCATGATGCCGACCATGACCGCGGCGATCCAGACGCTGACCCACCAGCAGGTCGCGCGCGGAACGACGCTGATGAACATCATCAACCAGTCCGCGGGCTCCATCGGCACCGCGACGATGTCGGTGGTGCTCAGCAGCCTGCTGAACCGGCATCCGTTCGCCAAGCCCGCGATCGCGTCGAACTACGATCCCTCGATCGCGGCGCAGTTGCCGCCCGGTGCGGTCGAGACCGGATTGAGCCAGGCCGCGACGGCATTCAGCCACACCTACATCGTGGCGCTGGTGCTCATGGTGCTGACCTTGGCACCCGCGGCGTTCCTGCCGCGCACCAAGCCGCAGACACCCGCGGTCGCCGACGCGCCAGCTCTGGTGCATTAGCCGAAGGGGCCGAGTTCGCCTGTGCACCAGGCGAACTCGGGCTACCGGCGAGCGTCCAGAAAGTCCAGGACGAGCGGGCTTGCGGTGCTTCGGAATTCGTCGAAATAGGCATGCCGAGCCCCCGGGATCCACGCCAGCCGCGCACCGGGAATCCGTTCCGCGAGCAACGGTGCGTTCGCCGCGGGATTGAACCGGTCCTCGCTCCCGTGCACGATCAGCGTCGGAACCGCGATATCCGCGAGCACATCCCATGCGTCGTGTTTATTGCTCGCGTAGAGATGTCTGCGCTTCGCGTAGGCGGGCATGCTCGGATCGCCGAGGGTGTTGAACGGCCCGGACGTGCTCACCAGATACCCCGGGGTGTACATCAGTTCCAGCAGCGCCTGCCGTGCCGCCACCGGATCGGGCTGGGACAGCGACTTCCGCACCTCGGCGTCGCGCTCGACAGCGTGGCGACCACCCGGTGACGTGCAGCCGAGCACCAGCGCATGCACCCGATCCGGAAACCGCGCGGCCAGCCACTGCGCGACCCGGCCACCCATGGACGTGCCGTACACCGCGGTCTTCTCGATGCCGAGTTCGTCGAGCACCGCAATGGCGTCCTCGGCGAATCCGAGGGTGCTGTACGGGGTATCCGGCTTATCGCTGTCACCGGTCCCGCGATAGTCCAGTGAGACGGTGCGATACGCGGTCTCGAAGTCGGCGCGGACTCCATCCCACCAGTGGTGATTATTGGCCTGTCCGGTGAGCAGCAGCAGCGGCGGACCGTCACCGCCGGTCTGATACGCGATCCGGGCGCCGTCCGCGGCCTCGGCATGCGGCACGTTCGGACTCCCCTCAGCTGTAGAGGGCGACGAAACGCTCCAACGAGCGTTCGATATCGCCCTTCAGCGCCCGCGCGACCCCGGAACCGATCGGACCGAACAGGGGCGCGCCGCCCAGATCGATATCGACGGTGACCTCCGAGCCCGCACCCTTCGCGGCGACGAGCAGTTCGAGCTTGAATTTGGTGCCGCCCTTGCCCGTGCCGCTCAAGGCCAGGCGCCGCGGCGGTTCAGCGGCCTTGACCGTCCAGGTGACCCGATTGCGCAATCCCTTGACCGATGCGACGCCGACCAGTTGGGTGCCGACGGTCAGTTCGGCGGGCACCTCGTTGCGCCACGCCTCGTGCATGAGGAGCCATTTGTCGAGTTCGGTGAGGTTGGAGGTATGCGACCAGGCCTCCTGCGGGGGAATCGGCACGTCGACGGACACCTTCAGCTTTGCCATTCGCGCATAGTATCCGGTACCCACGGTTCGCTATTTATGGCATTCGGTCATACCGATCGGGCGGTACGCGAAATGCAATGGGGGCGCTGGCGGTTCGAGGAATCGGAATGTGGTCCTCGGATCGAGAGAGACTTCCCGGCGATGCTGCTACTGTGGGCGGGTCGTCGGGTGCCGAGCTACTTATCGGCTCGATCCGCCCGGTTGGTGATTCGTCGAATCGCTTGCCGTGCGGGCACTCTGGGGTTGGTGCCGGTGTCGATGTGGCCGCATTCGACGAATGTTGATCCTGGTCGGCGTCGCGAGGAAGGCGAGACAACGCGCAGTGACTCCGGCTGTCGCAACGACGAGAGAGCTGATGAATCAAGATATCGCCGTGGTGCTTTCATGGATCCTCGCCCCCGCTCTCATTATTGCCGTGGCGGCGGCGTTGTATGTAGCGCAATACGCGAAACAACAGAAGATCCGCGCCGACGCCCTCAATAGAGCGAATCGGGCGCAGGAGGAAACCCTCGAGCACTTCGCCGGACAGACATTGCCGGCGATGACCGAGGCCGTGCGCCGCTTCGAGGCACCGGTTTCGGCCATCGAGGTGCCGACGGGGCAGGAGACCTCCCGGTTCACCCAGTGCCTGCAATGGATTTCCGAGCGGTACGCCGACGACCTGCGCATGGTGCAGTCGGAGGCGCACGAGCAGGCCGCGCGTGAGGCCGAGGAAAAGGCGCAGCAGGCGATCAAGGCGACCGAGGAGGGCACTCGGGCCGAGATCGAATCCGCTTCGCGGGCCGCGACCAGTGCGGCGGTGCGTTCCTTCGGCACCTCCGTGGTGAGCCTCGGCGCGGATGTCAGTCAGGTGGTGAGCTCCGCGCTGCGCGAGCACCGCGACGACGAGGTCTACGCCACCCTCACCCGCATCGACCACACCGTGCAGCAGATGCTGCGGCAGGCCCAGTCGTATGTGATCGTCTGTGGTGGTCTGCCGGGTCGGCGCTGGCCCGCGCAGTCGCTCACCGATGTGGTCGGCGGCGCGATCGGGCGTGTGCGTGACTACCTGCGGGTGCGGGCCAACCAGCTCGACCGCATCGTCATCAGCCGCGCGGTGGAACCGCTCGTGCACACCCTGGCCACGCTGCTCGACAACGCGCTGCGCTACTCCCCGCCGACGTCTTATGTGGATGTGACCTTCCAGGAGGGCCACCACGGCGTCACCGTCATCATCGATGATGCCGGTGTGCGGATGAACGCGGAGCAGATGGAGGAGGCCAGGCAGGTGCTCGCCAACGAGCGCCCGATCGACATCCACCAGCTCGGCCCGTCCCCGCGCGTCGGTTTCCCGGGCATCGCGGCACTAGCCCGACGCTACGGATTCACCGTCTACATCGATGGCCCGAACGTCTACGGCGGTATGCGGGCGATGGTCTACATCCCCGAGGCGCTGCTCGTCACCGCGGTGGCCAACGCCGAACCGGCCGTTCCCGCCGTTACCCCGGCCCCGGAACCCGTGCCAACCGCTGCCGCCGAGGGTAAGCCCTTCGAATTATCCCCGGTTCCGGTCTTGGCCGGGGTGGGCGAACAACCCGCCGAGAACGAGGAGTTCGCTGTGCACGAGATCACCAGTGGCGGCTTACCCAAACGACGTCGTCGGGCGGTGTCTTCGGTGCCCGCGCAGACCGGCACCGAATCCGAAGCGGGACAGGCGCGTCCCGAGATCGCCTCCGCCTGGCAGACGGGTTCCAAGAGCGGCCGTGAGGCTGCTGCCTCCGATAACACGGAAGGGATGTCATCCTGATGAGCACACCGGTGACCGACAGCAGCAATAGGCTGGGTTGGCTACTCGAGGATCTCAGCAACGTTCCCGGCGTCCGGTTCGCAGTGCTGCTGTCCGACGACGGACTGCGGATCGCGCACTCCGACGGTGTCAATAAGGATGATGCCGAGCGTTTCTCCGCGGCCGCCTCGGGTCTGCGTTCACTAGGTAAAGCGCTCGGCGAATTCTGTGGTGGCCTCGACAATGGTGTGCGCCAGAACATGACCGAATACGACCAGGGCATGATCCTCATCACCGCGGCGGGCGAGGGTGCACTGCTCGGTGTTTCGACGACGCCCGAGACCGATATCGGGCTGGTCGCGCACCGCATGAACGAACTCGCCGGGCGGGTCGGGCACGAGTTAGGCGCCCAGCCGCGCGGGAGGGTTGAGGGCGGCTTGACATCATGACGAGGTCCCGGCGAGACCCCGACTTGGTCCGGGCCTACGTGCGCACCGGGGGGCGAATCCGTCCCAGTCGTGAGTTGGACCTGGTCACCCTGGTCGTCGCCGCCAAAGATCCGGCACCTGGTGCGACACCCGATGCGCGCCAGGTGCTGAACCTGTGCAGCCGTCGCAGTGCCCTGTCCATTGCCGAGATCGCCGCCTATCTCGACCTGCCGCCGTCCGTGGTGAAGATCGTCGTCGCCGATCTGCTGGACAGCGAACATCTGGCCACTCCGACCCCGGCCGAAGTCATGCCGGAGATCACCCTGCTCGAGGAGGTACTCAATGGGCTCCGCGCTCTCCCGGCCTGAGCGCACTGTCGACTATGTGCCGGAGACCGTGACCCGGTCGGTAAAGCTCTTGGTGGCAGGCAATTTCGGTGTCGGCAAAACGACATTCGTGAACAGCGTTTCGGAGATCCGGCCGCTGCGCACGGAGGAGACGATCACCGAGGCCAGTGTCGGCGTCGACGATATGGCCGGGCTACCGGGCAAATCGCAGACGACCGTGGCGATGGATTTCGGCCGTATCACGCTGAATCCCACACTCGCCCTCTATCTTTTCGGGACGCCGGGACAGCGGCGTTTCGTCCCGCTGTGGGAGGAGTTGGCGCGCGGTGCGCTCGGCGCCCTGGTCCTGGTGGACACCCGGCGCATCGAGAAGGCCGACGAGGTGCTGTCCGTGCTCGAGGAGCGCGGGGTCCAGTATTCGGTCGCGGTCAACCAGTTCGAAGGCGCTCAGCGCTATCCGCTCGAAGAGATCCGGGACGCACTGGATCTCGCTCCGGATACTCCGCTGACCTCGCTCGACGCGCGTCAGCGCAGCACCTGTCTGCGGTCGCTGATCACGCTCGTCGAGTTCCTATTCCATCGCCAGGAGTCTCGGAAGTAACCACGCATTGCACACTGATTCGACAAAGCCCGGCCCTGTCGCGTTGGGGTCGCCGATCGAGACCGACGGCCCGCGCGTACCGCTCTACTCGGAGGAGTTCGCAGCAGATCCGCACCGCGCGTACCGTGACATGCGCCGCCAGTTCGGATCTCTGGTACCGATCGACCTATCGCCCGGTGTACCAGCCACTTTGGTGATCGGCTATCACACCGCCGTACGAATCCTCAACGATCCCGACCACTTTCCGGCGGATCCGCGCACCTGGCAGCAAAAGATTCCTGGTGAATGCCCGGTCCTGCCGATGCTGGAATGGCGGCCGAATGCCTTGCGCAGCGCCGGAAACGAGCATTTGCGCTATCGACAGGCGAATGCGGCAAGCCTGGCCGAGGTCGATTTGCACGCACTGCATGCCGTCGTCGAAGATGCAGCCATTCCACTGATCAATGCCTTCTGCGGTGACGGTGCGGCCGATCTGATCAGCCAGTACGCATTTCCGCTCACCTTCCAGGTGTTGAACGAGATGCTCGGCTGTCCGGCGGAGATCGGCCAGCAGGTCGCCACGGGGATGGCGGCCATCTTCGAAGGCGTGAACGCCGACAAGGGCAATGCGATGCTCACCGACGCGCTGTTCGAGCTCGTCACGCTGAAGCGCAGCGTTCCCGGCGACGACATCACCTCGCGGCTGATCGCGCATTCGGCCGTGCTGTCGGACGAGGAGATGATCCACCAGCTCGTCACTGTCTACGGTGCGGGCATCGAACCGCAGCAGAACCTGATCACCAACACACTGCTGCTGATGATGACCGACGACCGGTTCGCGGGCAGCGTGCACGGCGGAAGTCTTTCCACCCGTGACGCACTCGACGAGGTGCTGTTCACCGACCCGCCGATGGCGAATTACTGCGTCTCCTATCCGAGACAGCCGATCCTCATCGACGGTGTCTGGCTGCCCGCTCACCAACCGGTCGTCATCAGCATGTCCGGATGTAATAACGATCCCGCCGTCGGCGTGAGCGAATTCGGACCCAACCGTTCGCATCTGGCATGGAGTGTGGGCCCACATTCGTGTCCGGCGCGGTCGGTCGCCTATCTCATTGTCCAGGATGCCATCGACCAACTGCTCGACGCACTTCCCGAAATGCGTTTGGGGACGGAGCCCGAACAACTCGCCTGGCGGCCGGGTCCGTTCCATCGGGCCCTGGTATCCCTCCCGGTCACTTTTCCCAAATCCCCTCCGCTAGCCATGCTGTAAGGAGATTTCTGTAGTGCAACAACCTATTACCCTGGATCTCACGGGAAGCGATATCCAGGGCGAGTCCGCACGCCTGCGCGAGCGTGGGCCGGTGGCGCTGGTGGAATTGCCCGGCGGTGTGCGGGCCTGGTCGGTAACCGATGCCGGGCTGCTCAAGAAGTTGCTCGTCGACGCGCGGGTGTCCAAGGACGCGAGTCAGCACTGGCCCGCGTTCATCAATGGCGAAATTCCGCAGGACTGGCCGCTTTTCCTGTGGGTTGCGGTGAACAATATGTTCACCGCCTACGGTGCGGACCACAAGCGGCTGCGCAAGTTGGTCGCGCCCGCGTTCACGCATCGGCGCACCGAGGCGATGCGCGGGCAGATCGAGCGGATCACCGAGGAACTGCTCGCCGAACTCGCGCAGACGCCCGCGGGTGAATCGGTCGATCTGCGTGAGGGTTTCGCTTATCCGCTGCCGATTCAGGTCATCTCCGAATTGATGGGTGTGCCCGAGAAACTCAATTCGGGCTTGCGCACATGCGTCGACGGTATTTTCGACACCTCGCTCGGTCCGGAGGAGTCGCAGGCGAACTACATGGAGATGTATCGGATCCTCGGTGAATTGGTGGCGTATCGGCGCGACCATCCCGGCGACGATATGACCAGTCTGCTGATCTCACACCGCGATGAGGAGGACGGGTCCCAGCTCACCGAGCAGGAATTGATCGATACGCTGCTGCTTGTCATCAGCGCCGGGCACGAGACCACGGTCAATCTGCTCGACCAGGCGATCTTCGCGCTGCTGACCAATCCGGAGCAGCGCGCCGCACTGGTCGCGGAGCGCGCGACGTGGGCCGATCTGGTCGAGGAGGCATTGCGGTTCGAGGCGCCGGTCGCACATCTGCCGCTGCGGTTCGCGGTCGACGATATCGAGATCGACGGGGTGCATATCGCCAAGGGTGAGCCGATTCTCGCCTCGTACGCGGCCGCCAACCGTGATCCGAATGTTCACGGCGACACCGCCGATCAATTCGATGTGGCCCGAGACAGTAAGGACCACTTGGCTTTCGGCTACGGGGTGCACCATTGCCTTGGGGCGCCGTTGGCTCGGCTCGAGGCGCTGGTGTCGTTGCCCGCGATCTTCGCGCGCTTTCCGAATATGCGGTTGGCGGCGGATCCGTCCGAGTTGGGGACGGTGGTCAGTTTCATCTCGAATGGGCATGCCAGGCTGCCGGTTACCCTGGAGTAGTCCACCTGAAAAACCGGGCCCCCTTCCGATTTCGATCGGGAGGGGGTTCGTGTCTTTCCTGGGTCAGCTCGAGGCATCGATGCGGCCCTGTTTTCGGGCTTGTGCCAGTCCGCGGCGGGCCATTAATCCGTTGGCCAGCAACAGCAGTGTCTTGTTCGGGGGTGCGATGAAACCGGACTCGGTGTGGGGTGCGGAGGTCGCGTTGGTGCCGTCGATTTCGATCCAGCCGGTGTGCTGGCGGCATTCGAGGCCGACGAGCTGTGGGCGGTAGGTGTGGGCTAGCAGGCCCGCGCGGCGGCCGCCCTGGGCGATTTCCGCTGGGACCGTGAGGTTTACCCCCGCCTCGCTAGAGCCGATGACCTGCGCGGGGACCACCGCGGGATAGCCGTCGGACTGGCGGTAGGCGAGCAGACAGTGCGGTAGTTTCGTGGCGCGCGCGGCGGCCTTGGCGCTGTCCACCCGGGGCCGGTGCCTTTGGCGGGCGGCTTCTGGGAATCCGCGGTGGCGGGCGGTCGGGGAGAAGACGATGAACCAGCGGCTATACCGCGTGTACGCGCATTCGCTAGGTGTCCGGCTGTTGCTCGAGCAGGCCCCGGTCGATGAGGTCGTGCACCCGCCCGACCGCGAACTCGATGGCGGCCGGGTCGGTGGGCAGGGGTCCGTCGATCAGCAGGCAGGCCAGGCCGTGGACCGTCGACCAGGCGGCAATCTCCGCGCCGGGCCTGCGTTCGGGGTCCAGTAGTCCGGCCGACTGCGCCCGATCGAGCACGTGGCCGAGGATCTCGTAGGGGTTGGTACCGACGGTGTGCGGTTCGGATTCGGCGGTGACGGCGTGTACACCGAATGCGGTGCGAAACAGCCCGGGTTGGTTCAGCGCGAAATCGATGTACGCGGTGCCGACGGCTTGCAGCTGTCGGCGTGGGTCCCGGGTGCGGGCGATGCGGCGGCTCATCTCGGTGGCGAGCTCGCCGCGGGCATGGCCCGCCACTTCGGCGAGCAGTGCCTCCCGGTCGGCGAAATGGCGGTAGGCGGCCGAATGCGAAACCCCGGCAGTGCGGGCGACTTCACGCAGGATCACGCGGTCGGGTCCGCCGTCGCGTGCCAATGCCACGCCCGCCTCGGCATCGAACGCGCCCTCATTGCCGCGGGCCGGGATCTCGGCAGTCTGCGACTCGCAGACCTCGCCCTCGTCGAGGACTTTCACACCATGGGTCGCATCGCCACGTATCAACTGGCGGAGCTGACCGGCCTGACGCAGCACAGCCGGGTGCTCGACGCCGGTAGCGGGATCGGCGGCACCGCCCGTTTCATCGCGGACCGATGCGGTTGCCCGGTGACCGCTGTCGATCTGACCGCCGACTATTGCGATACGGCCGAGTGGCTCAATGAGCTTGTCGGACTGGAGGATCGGATTGCCGTGCACCGAGCCGACGTCACCGCACTACCCTTCGCTGACGGCAGTTTCGACGTCGCCTTCAGCCAGCACGTGCAGATGAACATCGCCGACAAGGACCTGCTCTACCGAGAAGCCCGCCGGGTCCTGGTCCCGGGCGGTCTGCTCGCGATCTGGGATGTCACCGCGGGTTCGGGCGGCGACCCCGACTATCCTTTGCCCTGGGCCGAGCAACCGGAACAGAGCCATCTGGTGACCCCCGATGCGTTGCGCGAGGCAATCGAGACAGCGGGTTTGGTAATCGAGCAGTGGAACGACCTCACTGAACAAGCAGCCGCGACCATGCGGACGGTACTGGCCTCGCCCCCCGATTCCGTCGGGTTGCACGCCTTCGTCCCGAACTTCGCCGAGAAGGCCGAGAACCTCACCCGCGGCCTGGCTGACGGCAGCCTACGGGCCATCCAGGTGATCGCTCGAGCCATCCAGTCATGACCGGGTAGTCGGGCGTTCCCGCTGCTGGGTCAATGCTGCGCGCCCAGTGAATCGTCCCGCAAGCCGCCACGGCAGCGATCGTCACATGGACGGCGGGAAACCCTAGCTCGTCTCGAAAATAATCTCATAATTCGCTAGTGTGCTTGCTCAAGTTCCGATACAACGTCGCGCGTGAGATGTCGAATTCGGCGGCGATCTCGTCGATGGGGCGGCCGGAATCTCGCATGTGGCGGGCGGATTCGATCATTTCCGAGGTCATTGCGCCGGGGCGGCCGCGGCGGTTCGGGCGGGTGGCCGGGACCTCGGCGGTCGGTAGCGGGACAGGGTCGCTTCGGGCGGCCGAAGGCTGTGGATCGGCAGCGGTGCCGAGTAGGCGCCGGGCACCATCGAGAATGGCCTCGCGTAGTTCGTCGGCGGCCCGGTCGGCGAAGATGACCACCGGATCGCTCAGTGCCGCATAGACCTGCGCGGCACGCACTCGGGTGGTGAAATCGGCGCGCGGCCCGGCGATCAGGTCCTGGGCCGACAGTGCGATGGTGCGCAATCGCGCGAAGGTCGCCTCGTCGGCGGATAATGCCTGGTCCTGCATTTGCATCCGCAGTAGCTGACCGTGTGAAAGCCACACCTCGAGCAACCCGGCCACCACCGCCCAGCGGCGCGCTTGCGCGTCCCGCCCGCGCGCCGCCGTCTCGAGCACCGCTTCGCTGTCGACCAGCAACGGCTCCACGAGTGCGGCGACGATATCGCTCTTGCTCGGGAAGTGGTAGAGCACAGCGGTTTTCGTCAGCCCGACCTGTTCGGCGATCTCGCGCACGGAAACCGTGTGGTATCCGCGTTCGGCGAACAAGTCGAGCGCGATCTGCAGGATGCGGGCACGCGAATCATCGGCCATGGTGACCGATCCTACCGCTTGACTGACCGTTGGTCAGCGCCATACAGTGATCTCACTGACCAACGGTCAGATTATTTCGAGACAAGGAGTGGGCAATGCGGATTCTGATCTCCGGTGCGAGCATCGCCGGACAGACGCTGGCGTATTGGCTTGTGCGGCACGGCTTCCAGCCGACCATCGTCGAGCGTGCGGCCGGTCTGCGAGTCGGCGGCCAAGGGGTGGACGTGCGGGATCAGGCGATCGAGGTCGCCGAGCGCATGCGCATCATGTCGCAGATCCGGTCGGCGGCCGCCGATGTGGCCGGGATGCGATTCGTGAACACCACCGGCGACTCCATCGCCCAGGTGGATATGCAGAAGATCAAGGACAAGTACGCCAGCGCCGAGGTGGAGATCATGCGCGGCGACCTCGTCCGGATTCTGCACGACAGCTACAGCGACGTGGAATACCTGTTCGGCGATTCGATCCGGGCCCTCGACGAGGATGACGACGGCGTCACCGTCACCTTCGAACGCGCTCCGCAGCAGCGATTCGACTTGGTCATCGGCGCGGACGGGCTGCACTCCACCGTGCGGCGCCTGGCCTTCGGTCCGGAATCGAATTTCGTCCGGCACCTGGACCACTACTTCGCCTTCGGCGACGCCGATGCGGCGCTCGGGCCCGACGGCTGGGTCAGCGTCTACAACACCCCGGGTGCGATGGCGGGCATCTACCGTTCTGGCAATCACGCACAGGCCAAGGCCTACTTCATCTTCCGCAGCCCACTCCTCGACCTCGATCCGCGCGACAGCGCCGCGGCCCGCGCGCTGCTGATCGAACGGTTCGGCACCGAATCCGCATGGCACGTGGCACAACTGCTCGACGGCGCACTCGCCGATCCGGACTTGTACTTCGACTCCCTCGGCCAGGTCCACATGGATTCCTGGTCGACCGGCCGCATCGCTCTCGTCGGCGACGCCGCCTACTGCGCCTCACCCGCCTCCGGAGCCGGTGCCGAACTCGCCCTCGTCGGCGCCTACCGGCTCGCCGGTGCACTGGCCGCCGCGAACGGCGATTACCGCACCGGTTTTCGCCGCTACGAGCAGAGCCACCGCGCACTGGTCGACCGCAAACAGCAAATCGGACCGAACCTGCGGCTGATGGTGCCGAAAACTCGCTCGGGCATGGCAATTCGGAATATCATCACGCGGCTCCCCGTGCTGGAGTCCATGGCAGGTATGGAACGCATCATGGCGCCGAAGACGAACGAATCCTTGCCCGAATATCCAGAGATTCCGGTCACTGCCAAGGCATGTCGTCCGGCGCGCCAGGCCTGAACTCAGCGGCGCAGGAATTCCAGGGTGGCGCGTTCGAAGGCCGCCTTGGCCTCGATCATGACCCAGTGCCCGCTGTTCGGGAACACGTGCAGTTCCGCATTGGGAATCTGCCGCATCGGGACGAGCGCCATATCGGGCGGGCTGCCCCGGTCGTCCAGACCCCAGGTGAGCAGGGTCGGGCATTGCACTTTGTGCAGCATCGACCAATAGGGCGGTGTATTCGAATTCGCCAGGAATTTCTGCTGCATGGCCCAGGCGGCCGAGCCGTACATCATGGCGGCGGTCTGCTGGGTATCCGGATGCTGCGCGGCCGCCCAGCGTTCCTCGATGATCTCATCGGTGATCACCGCTGGGTCGTAGACCATGGCACGCAACCAGCGCAGCAACTTGTCCCGATCGGGTTTGTCGGCGAATTCCTGCAGCAGCCGAATCCCTTCGCTCGGACTGGAACTGAAGATATTCGGACCGATCCCGCCGATGGTGACCAGCTTGCGCACCCGCTGCGGATGCTGGATCGCCAGATTCGCCGCGACCACACCGCCCATCGAATTGCCGACCATGGCAGCGGATTCGATGCCGAGCCCGTCCATGAATCGCAGCACCGCCGCGCCCGCGGTCAGCATGGGGTGTCCGTCCACCGGGTCGCTCACGCCGAATCCGGGGAATTCGAGGATGTAGCAGTGGAAGTGCTCGGCGAAGACCGCGAGATTCCCGCGATAGTTACGCCACCCGTTCACGCCGATCCCGGAGCCGTGCAGCAGTAACAGCGGCGGCCCGTCGCCCGCCTCGTGATAGCGCAGCATGCCCTGGTCGGTGGCGAGCTCCCGTTTCGTGCCTTCGTATGTCACGTCCATACCCGACACGTTAGAACACGTTCTAGCTCGGGTCGTGTATGACCGCTCATATCGACCCGCAAAACGAACCGCCGGGTACATAATGGCGCAACGCTGGGCGATTCGTGATGTAGCGCCCGGGCGAGTATCTATGATCTCCGCTTGGCAACTCGGCACCGCACGACGAGGACCGAATCATGAGCTACCGAACGATCACGACCGCGACCGTGCTCGGCATCGCGATCGCCGCACTGGCCTGCACCGCGCCGACGGCGAATGCCGCGGTGACCCGGGTGGGTGTGATGCCGGATTCGAACTACGGCATGGCGACCAACTACGGCACCGGCTGCCCGGCCACCGCCGAGGCCTATGTCGACAATGCCGCCGAACTGGTCTCCTTCTACGACAACGGCGTCCTGTTCGGAGTGGTCCGACCGCTGGGCGGCATCGCCCTGCTGACCTGGATCCCGAAGACCACCGGCCCGCACACGCTCAGCGCCGTACAGGCCCCGGATGTGACGCCCATCGGAACGGTGGACATACGAGTCGGCACCGGCGTGCAGGTCGGTGCCGCCTGCGTCGTCTTCGGTAGCTGAACTCGGGCTGTTCGGCCTCGGGGCGCTCAAAGCACTCCGATGGCCTTGAGTAGTAGCAGGGTCAGCCCGGCCGTGCCCGCGAAGGCGACGCCGCCGTCACGGATCACGATGCCCGCGGGCGAGCCGCTGACCTTGGACAGAATTCCGGATATCACCGCGACGATGATGCCGACGAGCACGGCGACGACAACGAACAAGACCTGAACGGTAGTGGACACTCGACGCTCCCTCGATGTGGATTGTCGCAGTGTAAGGAGTGTATTGGCTATCGCGTAGCAAAGTTGCGGGATGTACTGCGGCTAGGCCGGTTTGGTTGCCGCCAATCCGTACAGCAACGGGAGGATGGGGTCCGTCGGCGGGAGGCGGAACCAGTCGTTGTCGGTGCGGATCATGCGCGACCACCGCGGCCACGGCAACATCTCGGTTTCGGTGAGATCGGAAATTCTCAGGCCCGCGCCGATCAGGGCATTGATCACCTCGCTGAGCCCGTGGCGCCACTCGTACACCGTCGTGTCGCTGGTCAGTGCCGGGCCGTCGGTGTAGGTGTGGTCGCTGTCGCGACGCTGCGCACCACGCCCCTCGAGGTAATCATCGTGCAGGACAAGCGAATCCGGATCGATGCCAGCCGGTGGAGTCGGTCCGAGGGAGTGCAGCAGCGGGTGGAATTCGACGATGTACACGAGGCCGCCCGGGCGCAGCAGTTCGGCGAGCACCGTCGCCCAGCGCGGCAGGTCGGGCAGATAGCAGAGCGCACCCTTGCCGGTGTACACGATGTCGAATTTCCTGTGCGCCAATGCATTCGGAGCATCGTAGACATCGGCGCACACGTACTCGACGGCATCGGCGGCGAGTTCTCGGGCTTGCCTCATGGAGGCGGGGGAGAAGTCGAGACCAACCGCCGTTGCCCCGCGCTTGGCGAATTCGATTGTCTCGGTACCGAGATGGCACTGCAGATGCAGCACATCGCGGTCGCGCACATCGCCGAGGACATTCCATTCGAAGGGTGCGAACCAATACGACGAATCGCGATCGCGATAGAACTCGCTGGCCGCGTGAATCGGGGCACGGGCATCCCAGTTACCGCGGTTCGCCAGCAGTTGATCGAGGCTGTCGTCGCTGTCCACCGAGCCATCGTATTTCGGCGGTCGGATGCCGATGGCGGGTCCGCCGACGATTCAAAGGATTCTCTCACGTAATTTTGGCACGGTACACGGAAAACCGAGGTTCACTGGAGTTACAGAGTTGTGCGGATCGGCAGCGTTGGGGCAGGTCCAGCCCAAGGAGGTCAGACCTTGCAGACAACCGCTTCGATCGCCATCGTCCGTCCGGATCCGGCAAAGCTCGGCGGCATCACGCCCGGTGTGGTGAGCACCCGTGGACGGCGCTCGCTCAATGCCGACGCGTTCGCCACCTACACCGACCCCGCCGTCGGGCGTGCCGCGTTCGTTGTCGCCGACGGGGTCGGCGACACCCTGCCCGCGGCCAGGGCGGCGCGGACCGCGGCCTCGGTCGCCGCGCGGATCGGTGCGGGCAACGGCGCGCTGGCCGGTGTGGTCGCGGCCCAGCAAGAGTTGCTGCGTGAATTCCCGGAGGAGCAGGCCGACAGCGTGCTCGTGATCGCCGTGCTACCCGCCGCGGATCAGCCCGACGGGCCCTGCGATATCGCCTGGGTCGGGGACTGTCGCGCCTACCGCTGGAACGGCCGGGTGCTGCACCAGATCACCACCGACCACACCGTCGCGGAGTTCATGCGCGCCAGGGGGGTTCGTCCGGCGAACCGCATGGACCACCTCGTCACCACCTCCACCCGCACCGCGAGTCCGGATGTCATCGGTCGCGCCGCCACCGGATCGAGCCGGGGCCGACTGCTGTTGAGCACCGACGGCGTGCACAAGCGGCTCGATATGATCGAGATCAAGTCGATACTCGTCGCGGGGCAAACCGCGGCCAACACCGCGGAAACCTTGGTGGACAACGCATTACAGGCCGGTAGCACCGATAATGCCACGGCACTGGTCGTGGACTGCCGGTAACCCGGGTCCGTCTCCAAGATCTGATCTCAGCGCGGAGTTCGGTAAGTCCGGGAATTTGTCGGTGGGTGGTGCGATGCTTTGTTCGTGGTGCGGCACACCTGCTTTCGGTTCTGTCTCGACCCGTCAGTCGAGCAGCGCACCGCGCTGGCCCGGCACGCTGGCGGCGCGCGGATGGCGTATAACCAATGTTTGGCCACGGTGAAATCCGCACTGACATAGGAGATTCCGGTCCGGAGGTGGTGGTGCCGTGGTCTGAACGCCGCGATCAATCTCGCCGCCTGGGGCGAGAAACATCATCGAGCCCAGGCCTGGGAGCCCGAAGCGCGAGCCCCGGTCATCAATGTCCGCCGACGAGACGGCGCTGGCCCACACTCCGGTGTGGGTGAAACCGTCCCGGATGACGCGGAAACCGACACCCACGCCACTACGGTGGCGATGGGTTAGGACACCCGCGAAGGGTGGTGGGTTCCGATCATAGGATTGGAACGCACGCTGTAGAACTAGCTCGTCGGTGTTTGTCGAGTGGAGTGTGGGGTTATGTGGGCGATTCAGATCAGTGAACTGGGCGGACCCGAGGTGCTGCAGGAGGTGGAGCTCGATGCTCCGGAGCCGGGTCCAGGTGAGGTCGCGATCGATGTCGAATATGTCGGGGTGAACTTCGCCGACCTGCAGGCGCGTTCGGTGGGGTATCGGGTCCGGGATCTGCCGTTCGTGCCGGGACTCGAACTGTCGGGGCGGGTGCGCTCGATCGGCACCGATGTCGACGGGTTCACGGTCGGCCAGTCGGTGGCGGCGATCACCGATGGCGGCGCTTACGCCGAGGTCGCCGTGGTGACTGCCGCGACGGTATTCGCGGTGCCCGATGGTGTCGATTTGCGGACGGCCGCAACGCTTCCCACGGTCCTGCCGACGGCTTACGCGCTGATCAACACCGTCGGCAAGCTGCAGCCGGGGGAGACCGTGCTGGTGCAGGCCGCGGCGGGCGGGGTGGGCACCGTGGTGGGGCAGGTAGCCAAGCTGGCGGGGGCGGGCGCGGTATACGGCGTGGTCTCCAGCGAGGCCAAGGCGGAATACGCGCGCAAACTCGGTTATGACGACGCCTTTCTGGCCGAGACCTTCGAGACCGATGTCCGGGAGGCGACCGGTGGGCGCGGAGTCGATATCGTGCTGGACCCGGTCGGCGGGCAGACCTTGCGGCGCGGTCTCGAATCGCTTGCGCTGTTCGGTCGGCTGATCTCCTACGGCAATGCCAGTGGTGAGCCGGGCTGGCAGATCGGCCAGTCCGAGCTCTACCCGAGGGGTCTGTCGATCTCCGGATTCTCGATCCTCGGCCTCACCGCCGACGCGCCGCAGGTATTGCGCGAGATTGCCGATCGGGCCTTCCGGTTGGTCACCACGGGGCAGGTGGAGTTGCCGATCACCGCGGAGTTCCCGCTGTCCGAGGTCGCCGAGGCGCACCGGTTGATGGCGAGTCGCGCCTCGACCGGCAAGCTGGTACTTGCGGTCAACGGCTGAAATCATTTGTCGGCCAGCCAGTTTCCGTGGAATCCATAGGGGACCCGAGCGGGTAGATGGATGGTCGCCACTGGTGGCGCGGCCAACTCGGACGCGTCGACGATGACGAGATCGCTCCGATCGGTGTCGGCGTTGTAGACGTAGGTCATGAGATAGCCGTTGCCGCCGGGGCGGTCGTCCGCGGGTGCGAAAGCGGCCTCGGCCGGAATGCGGCCCGGACCGAATTCGTGTGCTGTGCTGGTGCCGGTGTGCAGGTCGTAGCGCAGTAATGCGCCGCTGTCCCCGGCGACGGTGGCGTGGCCGAAGCGGGAATCCAGACCCGCGAGCCGGTCGTCGATGCGCGGGAATTCGGCGTCGCGATCGTCGAGTTGTTCTTCGGCGACGGTGCCGGTGGCCAGATTGATGGTCCAGCGCCAGAGCGAGGCGTGCTCCGGAAGGCGCGCATCCTGCCGCCACAGACTCGGATACCGGATCACGTGCAGCACGATCCGGCCGAGCTCATCGTGGGCATTGAGGGTGTGGAAGACGTAGCACGGATCGATCGGGAACCACCGGATCGCGCCGTGCGGGTCGTCACGGCGCAGCACCCCGAGCCGGGCCTGGTAATCGTCGCGCCACCGGAACGGCATGCCGCCACCCGATTTCGCTGTCTCGAGATCGAAAACCACTGGCAGATCCATGAATACGACATGGGGCGCGGTGAGGTTGAAGTCGTGGTGCATGGTCGCGGCGGGCACCTCGATCGGGCGGCTGACCAGTAGATTGCCTGCGGCGTCCGCGCGGTGATAGGTCAGATAGGGCGCGGTGAAGTCGTAGCCGAAGAAATGCAGTTCGCCGGTTGTCGGGCAGGTTTTGGGATGCGCGGTCATGGCGGTGCGCAGCTTGCCGTCGAAGTCGTAGGGTCCGACCGTGTCCAGCTCGCAGGTCAATTCGTACGGGTAGGACGATTCGACGAGTGCCAGGGTGCGCCCGGCGTGCCGGATGACGTGCGTATTGGCGAGCCCCGCGGTGAGATCGAGGTGGCCATCGGCATCGCGGACTTGAGCGCCGTCGGTGAATGTGGAAGTGCGGACCCACCGGTTGCGGTAGGAGACCGCGCGGCCCTGTTCGAGCCGGACGCCGTGCACCATGCCGTCGCCGAGGAACCAGTGCGCGGAGGCCGCGGCATGCGGATTCGGGCCGTTGCGCAGGTACCAGCCGGTCAATTCGGCGGGAATCGTTCCGGTGACCGGCAATTCGTAGGCGGTGAGCTCTTCGGTGACGGGTGCGTAGTTGCCGGTGAGGTGCGGAACCGAGGTGGTCATGACAGGGCCTATCTGTTCAGGATGCGGAAGGGTCGAGCGAGTTCGCCTTCGCCCGGATGTAGGCGACGTAGCGGATCGTGAAAAGCACCGGAAGGACGAAGGCGAGGACCTGCACGATGGTGCGCACACCCGAGGCGGAGTGCACGAGCGCGGTCAGTGCGATGCAGCCGATGACGAAACTCGCGGTCCACACCGAGGTGATGACATATGCCGTTCGGACGAAGACCGGATGATCCCAAAGTTCCTGCGGCGTGGTCTGTTTGGCGATCGACAGCGTGAACGGCATACGCACGGCCAGCGAGACGCCCGCTACCACGGCGAGCACGCCGGATGAGAGCGCCGGAGTGTAGGGGTGCATGGCGCTGTCCGGAGCGGCGAAGGCGACGACGGTCAGTGCCGCGAAGAAGACGACCGAGCCGATATCGATGGCCATGGCTTCCGGTCGCTGACCGGCACGGACCTGCTGGGCGATACCGAGCACCGAGACGCCGAGGGCGGCGAGCGCGGCCCACTGCCAGTACTGCGACGGGACCACTGCGAAGACGATCCATGGGGCGAAAGCGCGCAGATAGGACATGTCCGAGAACTCCTCGATATTCCAGTTTTGACATGTCCAAGTTAGAGGCTCAACTTTCGACCTGTCAATAGTGGAATGTAGGCTGACGGCATGAGTCTCCGGTATGCCCTGCTCGGACTGCTGGCCGATCGTCCGGCCAGCGGCTACGACCTGCTGCAACGATTCAAGGTGTCGCTGGCCAATGTCTGGCCCGCCACCCAGAGTCAGATCTATACCGAACTCACCAAGCTCGCCGATGCGGGCTCGATCGCGGTATCGGATGAGGGGCCGCGCGGCCGTAAGGAGTACACGATCACCGGCGCGGGCCTGGCGGATCTGCGGGAGTGGCTCACCACGACCAAGCCGAAACGTGTGGCGCGCAACGAAATGCTGCTGCGCGTCTTCTTTCTGGGCGCGGTCTCCCGGGCGTATGCCCGTGACTATCTGTCCGATATCGAATCCGGATCCGCGAAGGCCGGGGCCGAACTGGCCGCACTCGAGGCGTCGATCGACTGGGATGATGACGACCTGTCCGTCTACGGACGCATCGCGATGGAGTGGGGCAAAAGGTTCCATGCGATGAGTCGAGAGTGGGCCGAGTGGGCCATCGGTCAGATCCCGGAGCGCTAGGCCGAATATGTTTCGAATCGGGACTCCGGCCGATCCTCGAATATGAATATCAGGATGGCGTGACCGTTAGATAGAGAACTATCTTCACCAATATAGACCTGATCTTGAATGATCTTCATACTCACACTGAGGTGGTCGAACGGATCACATGTCGCCAATCCGCCGGATCGACGTACAGGAGTGTTGATGAAGATCGGAATTCCCCGCGAGGTCAAAAACCACGAGTACCGGGTCGCGTGCACACCCGCCGGTGCGCACGAGCTCGTTTCGCGCGGACACGAGGTGTACATCGAGGCCGGTGCCGGGCTGGGGTCGGCGTTCGAGGATATGGCGTACGCGGCCGTCGGGGTGCGGGTGCTGGACACCGCCGATGAGGTCTGGGGCACCGCGGAAATGGTGCTCAAGGTGAAAGAACCGGTGGCCGAAGAGTATTCGCGCATGCGCGAGGGGCAACTGCTGTTCACCTACCTGCATCTGGCGGCATCCAAGGAGTGCACCGACGCACTGCTCGACTCGGGAATCACCTCGATCGCCTACGAGACCGTCACCGGAAAGGGCGGATCACTGCCGCTACTGGCGCCGATGAGCGAGGTCGCGGGACGGCTCGCGCCGCAGGCCGGTGCGTATCACCTGATGCGCAGCGGCGGCGGTCGCGGCGTGCTGATGGGCGGTGTGCCGGGTGCGCGTCCGGCGAACGTGGTCGTGCTTGGCGGCGGTGTCTCGGGGAGCAATGCGATCGCCGTCGCGGTCGGCATGCACGCGGACGTGACCGTGCTGGATCTGAATATCGCGCGACTGCGTGCGCTGGACGAGCAGTATCGCGGTCAGGTGCGGACCATCATCTCCAACTCCTTCGAGGTGGAGAGTCTGGTCCGGGAGGCGGATATGGTGATCGGTGCGGTGCTGGTGCCCGGTGCGAAGGCGCCGACGCTGGTGTCCAATGATCTTGTCGCACAGATGAAGCCGGGTTCGGTACTGGTCGATATCGCCATCGATCAGGGCGGTTGCTTCGCGGATTCGCGACCGACCACCCATGCCGAGCCGACCTACCAGGTGCACAATTCGGTGTTCTACTGCGTCGCCAATATGCCCGGCGCGGTGCCCTACACCTCGACCGTCGCACTCACCAATGCCACACTGCCGTACGCGATTTCGCTCGCCGAGCGCGGCTGGCGCGATGCGTGCGCCGCGGATCCGGGCTTGGCCGCCGGTCTGAGCACGCACCGCAGCCACCTGCTGTCCGAATCCGTTGCGGCGGCACACGATTACGCCGCCGAGAGGCTGGCCGCCTAGGGGATGGCCGCCGGGCGGGGTGGTGAGCTAAGTCATCGGACTGGTTCGTGGGCGCACGTGCTCGAAGATGAGGATCGTCTCGGTGGAGGCGACCGCGGGATGTGCGCTCAGATGTTCCAGTACGAAGACCCGGAGTCCCTCGCTGTCGGCCGTGGCGACATGGATCAGATAGTCGTCGGCGCCCGCGATGAAGTACACGTTCAGCACTTCGTCGAGTACGGCCAATTGCTCCCCGAACTCGGCGAGGTGCGGACGTGCGTTGGCATGCACCCGGACCGCGATCATGGCCTGTAGATTCCGGCCGAGCGCCGCCGGATCGATATCGGCGTGGAATCCGCGAATCACGCCGCGCTCCACCAGCGACCGCACCCGCCCCAGGCATGTCGACGGCGCGATCCCCGCGACATCGGCGAGCGCGCTGTTGGTCATGCGGCCGTCGCGTGCGAGCTGATCGAGCAGTATCCGGTCGATATCGTCCAACTGCACCGCCGGACGAGGCGTGGTCCGCACTGCACCGACCGCAGGCCCGATCGGTGAATCAATCTTCCTCACCAGGCCAACTGTATCGAAGATCATTCGATCCAGGGCCGGTCATTGCGTTAGGATCGTCGCGTGGATATCTATTGGCATGCTGTTACGCCGCCGCCGTGCGCCTGATCGGGCGCACCTGCTGAATTTCTGATTCGCGGTCCGGGCTGTTCCAGAGGGCAGTCTCGAGGTGATGTCGTGCGCCCGTTTCGAATCCCTGTCGAATTCGATGACGGAAGTGCATGGCCTTGTCTGATATCAAATCTTTTGTTGCGGTTGAACATTCGGGTGCCGGGGTGTTGAGTGGTCCGGTTCCCATCCTGACCGCGGCGGTGCTGTGGGGGACCACCGGAACCACCAGTTCATTGGCTCCCGCGGGTGCGCCCGCGGCGGGGATCGGATCTGCCGGGTTGGTGCTCGGTGGGCTGTTGTTGTTCTTGTCCACCGGTACGCGGTTGCGGTGCACGCGCGGCGAGTGGTGGTTGGTTGTCGTCGGGGCGTTGGCCGTGGCGGGGTATCCGGTGACCTTCTATCCGGCCGTGGCGCGGACGGGCGTGGCCGTCGCCACCGTGATCGCGCTCGGCAGTGCGCCGGTTTTCGCCGGGTTACTGGCCTGGGTTGCCGGGCAGGGCAAACCGACCCGGCGGTGGGCCGGTGCCACCGTGGCGGCGGTAACCGGCTGTGCCGTCCTCGTGCTCGGGCCAGAAATGACGGGAGGGACCGCGCCGGTCGACCTGGTCGGCATCGCGCTCGCCGCATTCGGTGGACTCACCTACGCCGTCTATTCGCTGATCGGCGGCAGGCTCATCGCGCACGGCCATTCGTCGAATGCGGTGATGGGCACGATGTTCGGCATCGGCGGATTGCTGGTGTTGCCGGTTGTGTTGTGCACCAGTACATCCTGGCTACACACCGGTCGCGGCATCGCGGTGGCGCTGCATCTGGCGGTGTTCACGACCTTCGTCGCCTATCGCCTGTTCGGTTACGGGCTGCGGCATACGACCGCGCAGGTGGCGACGACACTGACGCTCGCCGAACCCGCCGTGGCTGCGGTACTCGGTGTGGTCGTGGTCGGTGAGCGGTTGCCGATCGCGTCGTGGTGCGGGCTGGCGGTGCTCGCACTCGGGCTCGCGTTTCTGACGCTCGGTGCGCGCGACCGCTGACAGCGGGGTCCTCGACGCCTACCGATTCGCTTGGGCCAGTGCGGATTCGGCGGCGTCGAGCACCTGGCCGAAGGAGTAGAGGATCACCGGTTTGGCGAGTGCACGGGTGAACCATGCGGCGGCGAAAGGCAGGCGCGCCTCGGCGGTGGTGGTCCAACTGACCCGCGTGCCGCCGTCGACCTCGGTGAAGTTCAGTCGGCCGCCCTCGTGGCGCGACGCCGGAATACTGCGCTCGACGAGGTAGCTGAATTCGTGCGGCGCGTCGTAGCCGGTGATGCGTTCGCGGAACCAGCCGATGCCCCAGGTCAGGATTCGGACGGCGCCGAGCCCGTAAGGTGTCGTCTCGCCCTGCTGGATCAGGCGCTCGCGCAGCACAATTCGTGCCTTGGTGTAGTTGCTCGCGTCGGTCAGCCAGTCGAAGACATCGTCGATCGGCGCCGCAATGACGCGCTCGATTGTCATGGTTTCCATGAATGCCCCTCCCACTCGTCTACTACATGCGATAGTAGTACGCCGCGAGGCGGGATGCCAGGCCTTACTGACCCGGGGCGGGCGCTTTGGCGCGCAACACCTCCAAGAACGCGCGCATCCACTGTGGATGGTCCGGCCAGGCGCGACCCGTCACGATATTGCCGTCGACATGGGCCGGACTGTCTTCCCATTGTGCGCCAACGGCATTCAGATCCGGTGCCAATGCCGGATAGGCGCTCGACGAGCGACCGTTCAGCGCGCCGACGGCAAGGAGAATCAGCGGACCATGGCACAGTGCCGCGATCGGTTTGTCCTCGTCGACGAAATGTTCGACGACCCTGCGGCACTCCGCATCGCCGCGCAAATACTCCGGCGCTCGTCCGCCGGGCAGGACCAACGCCGCGTACCGACTCGGATCGACATCGGCCAGCGCGATATCGGCAGGCCAGGTGTGGCCGGGTTTCTCGGTATAGGTATCGAAACCGTCGACGAAGTCGTGCACGACGAACTGCAGCTTCTTGGCGGTGGGGGCGGCCACCTGGACCTCGTACCCCTCCTCGAGCAGCCGCTGGTAGGGGTACATGACCTCCAGGTCTTCGGCCGCGTCTCCGGTGATCAGCAATACGCTTGTCACGGCACATCACCTCCGGTGCGAATTTTATCGACAATGGCAGCGGAGGCAGGGGCTTTCGAGTTATGCGAGACGGGGGTGTGGGCGGATCTGCTCGAGTTGGGCGGCCACGGACAGAATCGTGGTCTCGCCATTCGCCGGTCCCACCAGTTGGACCGCCAGCGGGAGCCCATCGCTGGCCATGCCCGCGGGAAGTGAGGCGGCGGGATGCCCGGTCACATTCCAGAATCCGGTGAAGGCGACCATGGGGACCGAGGCGAGTTGTGCGCGGACGGGGTTCGTATTGTCGAGGACGCCGACCCGCGGCGGACGGCGCGCGATGGTGGGGGTCAGCAGCAGATCGCACTTGTCGAAAATGCGATCGGCCTTGCGCGCCAGGACTTCACCGCGACGCATGGCCCATTCGACCACTGGTCGGCGAGCCCAGGAACCGAGCATCAGGTTTTGGCGAGTGCGGCGTTCGAGCCGTTCCGGATGATCGACGAGCGGGATCTCGGCGTGCACGCCCCCGTAGAACTGCGGATAGAAGGCGGACGTGAAATCGGGATAGCCCGGATCGATCTCGGTGACCGTGTGCCCGAGTTGGGCAAGAAGTTCGGCGGTGTCGTGCACGGCGCGCACATGTTCGGGAACCGCCTTCGCCAGCACCGTCTGTGATTTCGTGGTGTAGCCGATGCGCAGGCTGGTCGGTGTGCGCCGGGCGGCTTCTTCGAACGACAGCTCCGGGTCGGGGGCGTGGAAACGGTCGGCCGGTGTGGCGCCGCGGATGACGTCGTAGACGATCGCCGAATCCAGCACGCTTCGGGTGAGCGGGCCGAGGACGCCCAATGCCCACCACAGATGTTCGTTCGGTGCGGTCGGCACCCGTCCGCGCTGGGTTTTCAGGCCGAAGAGTCCGCAGCAGGCGGCGGGAATCCGGATCGAGCCGCCGCCGTCACCGCCGAGCGCGGCGGGCACCAGCCCCGCCGCGACCGCCGCTGCGGAGCCACCGCTGGAGCCGCCGGCCGAGCGGGTCCTGTCCCACGGATTGCGGGTCAGCCCGTAGGTGGTGGATTCGGTGTAGGGCCACTGTCCGAACTCCGGCATGGTGGTCTTGCCGACGATGACCGCACCCGCCGCCCGTAACCGCCGCACCACCTCGGCATCGGCGACCGCCGGGGTGAGGTTGGCGCGGGTGCCGAAGGTGGTCGGGACGCCCGCCACGTCGATCTCGTCCTTGACCGCGATCGGGACGCCGTGCAGCGGTCCGCGCTCAGCGACGTCCAGTCGATCCCGTTCGATGGCTTCGGCGACGGCCTGCTCGTGCTGGACGCTGGTGAAGGCATTGAGCTCGCCCGCCTGGTCGATCCCGTCGAGGGTCGCCTCGATCAGTTCACGGGCCGTCAGCACCCCTTGATCCAGCAGCTGTCGCTGCTCCCACACACCCGCGGACACGACCTCGCGAAGATCCATCTCTACCGCTCCCTCCGACCCACACGTCGTGTCGATGCGAGCTGCGAGCAGTCGCTGAGCTGGCGTGACCTGTGGAATCAGTCATTGATCCGAGCACCCGACAGTAGATAGTCAACCGACCATTCCGCAATCGATACGGGACGCGCGTGCGCTGGGTTCAATGTTGCAAGTAACAATATTTCTGAACGCTACAACCAAGGCACCCCGGCCCGCAGCAACACATTGGCGTACGGCCGGGCCTCACCGGTGCGCACCACGAACCGGCAGGCCCCGATGCGCTCTTTGAAGTCGTCGTGATCGAGCAACTCCGCGTTCAGGCGGCCGCTGAGCAAGGCCGCAGCCTCCGGATTCTGGTCCGCGACGTCACGGCTACCCCAGGCGGCTTCGATGGTGACCTCGCCGAGGATCAGGTCGAGGATCGGCTCGAACCGGGGGAATCCGTAGCTGATGCCCAAGTCGATGACGGGGACGCCGACGGGTGTCGGCAGACCGGAGTCGCTGACGGCGAAGAGGTCGGTATGGCGCAGCGCCGTGAGCGCGGCGAGCAAATCGGCGTGAATGAGTCCGCTGGTGCGCAAGGTTCGGTTCCTTCTCGAAGAGGGTCAGACAAGTGGCTGGGCCACGGGGATGGCCGCGAGCGCCGTGACGATCTGGTCCCCGGTGGGGTAGGAGGCGTGGGTTCCCGGCGTCTGGACGGCGAGCGCACCAGCCGCGGTGGCGTAGGCCACGGCGCCGCCGAGCGGCATGCCATCGGCGAGTGCGGTGGCCAGCGCACCGACGAAGGCATCGCCCGCGCCGGTGGAATCCACCGAATTCACCTGTGGCGCAGCCTGATATCCACCCGCGACCGGTGCCGGAACATCACAGCGATGCGCCCAGACCGACCCGGCGGCGCCCAAGGTGGCGACGACGGATTCCACCCCGCGCAGGCACAGTGAACGGGCCAGGTGGAATGCCTGTTCGGGTGTCCGCGCGGTGGTCCCGGTCAGTGCCGACAGTTCGGATTCGTTGACGATCAGCGGGTGGCAGCGGCGTAGCAGCTCATCCGGCAGCGCCGTCGCCGGCGCGGCATTGAGGACGAACCGGCGCGCCCGCCGCGCGGCCCATTCGACCACGTTCGGCGGCACTTCCAACTGTGCGACAACGACTTCCGCCGTCCGCAGCAAGTCGGCCTCGGCCATGGTGTCGAGTTCGGGTTCGGGTTCCCAGCGGAAGTTGGCGCCGGGATCGACCACGATCTGGTTCTCGCCGTCGGCGACGGTGATATAGGCCGTGCCGGTTCGCGCGTCCCGTACCTCGCGCAGCGCGGTGAGCTCGACACCATACTCGCGCAACGATTTCCGCAATCCGGGATCGGCGTCACGACCGATCCTGCCGATGAATTCGACCCGGCCGCCCGCTCGTGCCGCCGCGACGGCCTGATTGGAACCCTTGCCGCCCAGGTTGGTTCGCGAGCGCAGTGCCAGCACGGTTTCGCCGGGCTGTGGCAGCTGCTCCACCTCACAGACGATGTCCTGGTTGACCGAGCCGAGGACGACAACCGTCACGACTCGGCTCCGTTCGCGGTGACCTCCAGATTGCCGGGTGCGGCACCGGTGATCAGTGCGACCAGCCGGTCACCGTCCACCTCGTCGATCCGATGTGCCGCAACGGATCTGCCGCGCCGCAGCACCACCACGTTGTCACAGATCCGCATGACCTGCGCCAGGTCGTGGCTGATGATCAAAACGGTGATCCCGCGCTCGCGCAGGCCGCGCACCAACTTCTCGACCGCCGCGGTCTCCCGCACGCCGAGTGCGGCGGTCGGCTCGTCCATGATCACCATGGATTTGCCCCAGGCCACCGCGCGGGCGATGGCGATGCTCTGACGCTGACCGCCGCTCATCCGGCGCACGGTGGTGCGCACCGAGGGCACATCGACATCCAGATCGCGCATGATCTCACCGCTGCGGGCGATCATCGCCCTGCGGTTGACGATGCCGAGCGGATATACCAACTCGCGGTTGAGGAACAGGTTCTGCCACACGGCCAGATCATCGATGAGGGCGAGATCCTGATACACGGTCTCGATGCCCATCTTGCGCGCGTCCTCCGGCGAGCGCAGGCGCACCGGTTCTCCTTTGAACAGGATCTGTCCGGTATCCGGTGTCTGCACGCCGGTCAGGCAGCGCACCAATGTCGACTTGCCCGCGCCGTTATCGCCGACCAGCGCGGTGACCTCGCCCTCGGGGATCGTGAGCGAGACCCCGGCCAGCGCCCGCACCGAGTCGAAGGACTTGGTGAGCTCGTGCGCTTCTAGCAATGGAATCGTCATCAGATGTTTGGCGCGGAGACTCCCTCGTTCATGAGGGTGAGCAAGCGCCGTCCTCCTATTCGAGTTCTCGGGTCGGGTTATGTGTCGGTGGTGTCGGCTAGATTCACGGCCATGGAGGAGGTGGTGCGCTACAGCTATCGGCTGCGGCCGGGCCGCGCCGCGCAGGCCGCTTTGCTGGCTGAGTGGCATCGCTGCCGGTTTCTGTGGAACGAGGCTGTCCACCAACAGAAGTCGGGTAACAAGCCGACGTTCGGCACTCTGAGTAAGCTTCTGACCGCCGCTCGCACGGGGAGCGCGTGGTTGCGAGAGGGTTCGCAAGTCGCCCAGCAGCAGACGTTGCGAACGTATGCGCAGGCGCTTGCTCAGTAGTTCACCGTCAAGGGGCGCGGTCGGCCGGTATTCAAATCTCGCAAGACGACCAAGTTGTCGCTGGAGTACACCCAGCGTGGGTTCAGCCTCCGCGACGGGCGGCTGGTGCTGGCAAAGGGCGCGAGCATTCCGGTGGTGTGGTCGCGGGAGTTGCCGTCGGCACCGACCAGCGTGCGTGTCAGTCGTGATGCGCTCGGGCACTGGTACGCCTCGTTCGTCGTGCGCCGCACCGTCGATTCCGCACCGGTGACCGAGGCCGGTATCGGTGTTGACTGGGGTGTGCGTGCCACGGCGACAACCACCGACCCGTCGTTCGATTTGCCCTATCGCGGACATCGTGCGCGCTGTGCCGCCGAACTCGGCCGGTCGCAACGCAAGATGGCAAGACGCCGTGGCACACGCGGCCCGCAGTCGAAGGGGTACCGGCGCGCCGCCCGCGAGGCCACCAAGCTGCACAAGAAAGCCGCACGCCAAACTCAGCACGAGGCACGAGTGTGGGCGAAAAGCGTTGTCGACCATCACGGCTTGATCGCGGTGGAGGACTTCACGCCGAAGTTTCTGGCCAAATCCACCATGGCCCGCAAGGCCGCCGACGCGGCTATCGGAGCGGCGAAGACCGAGCTGATCAACCGTGGCATGCGGGCTGGCCGGAAGGTGGTGTTGGTGCGGCCCGCGTATACGACGATGACGTGTTCGAGGTGTTTCGCGAGAGCCAAGCAGCCCCTCGAACTCGCCGAACGAACCTTCCGGTGCCAGGCATGTGGGTTTACCGCCTGTCGGGACCGCAACGCCGCCGGAGTGATTCTGGCTGTGGCAGAGCGCGGCCACACACGTGTTGACGACGTCAGACAATCCGATCACCTCCCTCGGGTGGCTGGTGGGGTTGCGGTCCGAGCGTGAAATCTCCCGCCCTCGAGCGGAAGAAGCGTTAAGTCGTGGGTCTACTTTCGGAAGCGGGCGATTCCGGCGGCCAGCAGCAGCACCGCGCCGACGGCGACCGGCTGGTAGTACTGCGAGATGCCGAGAATGGTGAACCCGTTGATCAGCGAGGTGAACAGCACCGCACCGCAGACGGTGCCGAGCACCGACGCCTTGCCGCCGGACAGTGACGAACCGCCGAGCACCACCGCGGCGATCGAGCTCAGCAGGTAGGTGGTCTGCAGCGACGGATCCGCGCCGCCGTTGCGGGCGACCAGCATGACACCGGCAATGCCGCACAGCAATCCGGACATGGCGTAGGCGAACAGCCGGATGCGGTTCACCGAGATACCGGTGTCGCGCGCGGCCTCGAGTCGTCCGCCGGTGGCGAGCAGATGGGTGCCGATCCGGGTGCGGAAGATAATGCCCGCCACACCCAGTGCGGCGAGCAGTGCCAGCAGCCAGAACCAGCGCACCGGTCCGATGCCGTCGAGTGCGAGCCGTTGCAGGAAGCGGGAACTCACGGCCTCGGTGTTGCCGTGCGTCAGCAGCAGGGTGATGCCGTTGAGCACGCTCAGCATGCCGAGTGTGACGACGAAATCGGTCATGTGCAGTCGGCCGACCAGCACACCGTTGACGACGCCGACCGCCAGTCCGCTCAGGATCGCGGCCCCGATGGCGACCGCCATCGGGTAGCCGTGGCTGGCCAGATAGCCGAGAACGGCTGCCGCCCATGGCAAGTTGGCGCCGACCGACAGATCGATGCCGCCGACGGTGATCGCGAACTGCTGACCGAGCGCGAGCACGGTGAGGATGGTCGAGGCGACGAGCAGATCGCCGATATTGTCCGCCGTCAGGAAGTTCGGGGTGGCGATGAAGAAAGCCACCCACAAAACGACCAGGGCGAGCGGTGCCGCGAATTCGGCGACCTTGGCGAGGATCTCCGTGCGCCCCTCACGCGCGCGGAGTTCTTCGGTTGCCTCTGCGGTCACTTGTTCAGCAGCCCTTCCACCGGGTTGTCGAAGGCGACGATCGGACGCGGGAACGCCGCGATCTGCTGCTCGACATTGTCCTTGCCGATGAAGGCGATGGGGGAGACCACGCGCTCGGGCAGCTTCTTGCCCTGGTGCTGGGCCAGGCAGCTCTGCACCGCGAGTTGTCCTTCGGCATACGGGTATTGGGTCACCGTGCCGGTCAGGGTGCCCGCCTTGACGGCGTCGAGGGCGGCCTGGATGCCGTCGACGGAGATCACCTTGATCTGACCGGTCCGGCCCGCGTTCTTGATCGCCTGCGCGGCGCCGAGGCCCATGGTGTCGTTGGCGGCGAAGATGCCGGTGATATCCGGATGCGCCTTCAGGATCGCCTCGGTGACCTGCAGCCCCTTGTCCTGCTCGTAGTCGGCGGGCGCCTTCTGGACGATCTCCAGCTTGCCCGTGATCGCTTCGGTGAAGCCCTGATCACGGTTGATGCCGTTCTGCTCGCCCGCGATGCCCTGCAGGATCGCGACCTTTCCGGTGCCGCCGAGCGCCTCGAGCATCTTCTGCCCGGCGATCCGGCCCGCATCGAGATTGTCCGAACCGATGAAGCTCGCATACGACACACCGGCCTGCGCGGAGGCCTTCGCGTCGATCTGGGTGTCGAGATCGAGGATCGGAATGTTCTTGCGCGCCACCGGCGTCAGCGGGGTGATCACATTCGTGGCGTTGACCGGCACCACGCCGAAGCAGTCGTAACCCTGCGCGGCCAGGGTGGAGATCTGGGCGTTCTCACCGTCGGCGTCCGTCTCGGACTGCCCGGCCTGCACCGTGACCTTCACCCCGAGCTTCTGTCCCTCCGCGAGGGCGCCGTCGCGCAACGCAGCCCAGTAGGGGTTGGTGAAGTTCCGGGTGACGATCGCGATCTTGAAGTCGCCGTCGCTCCCGTCCTGTCCACCGCGACCGCAGGCAGCGGCGGCGAGCGCGCCGATGAGGACAAGCGGCGCCATTGCACGCCTGAATCGAGCATTCATCGTGAGTTCGACCTATCCATCTCAGGTATCAACTCGTGTTGATCAACGCGAGTTGATGAGTAGTGTGTGACCCGAGTCACCGGCTGTCAAGTACTTGTGCGGAGTGCTTGGATGGACGCCTCGGAGCAAGGAGAGATTTCGGATGGTAGTCACACGAGCCGACGTGGCGCGGCTGGCCGGTACCTCACCGGCGCTGGTGAGCTATGTGCTCAATGGCGGCCCGCGCCAGGTCGCGCCCGCGACCAAGGCTCGGATCGAGGCGGCCATCGCCGAACTCGGCTACCGGCCGAATATGTCCGCGCGCAGCCTGCGGATGAACCGCGGGCACGCACTGGGCCTGGTGATTCCGGACGGCGCGAACCCGTTCTTCGCCGAACTCTCGGCGGTCATCGAGGCGGCCGCCTTCGCGCGGGGGTACCCGCTGTTTGTCGGCAATGCCGCCGGTGACCCGGAACGTGAACGCGCCTATGTGCGCACCTTCATCGATCGCAGAGTCGAAGGGCTGCTCGCGATTTCGTCATCCTGGGAGACCGGCGTCGCCGACGCCTGCGAGGAGGCGGGCATGGTGCTGGTCGCGCTGGACCGCGTCATCGATCCGGCGCGTTGCGCGCACGTCATGTGCGATTCGGTCGCGGGTGCGGAACAGGCCGTCGCCCATCTCATCGGTCACGGCCACCGCGAAATCGCCTGCCTGAGTGGCCCGCACGTGTCCACCGCCGAGGACCGCGTGCAGGGCTACCGAAATGCACTGGCCGCCGCAGGACTTGCCGAAGGACGTATCGTGCGAACGGATTTCGGCGGTGCCGCGGGCTACCGCGCACTGACCGATCTCATGGCCGACTCGCCCCGCCCCACAGCGATTTTCGTCACCAGCGACCTGCAGGCAATGGGTATGCTCCGCGCCGCCTACGACGCCGGGCTACGGGTACCCGATGACCTCGCGGTGGTCGCCTTCGACGGCATCGAATACTCCCGCTACACCCGCCCAGGCCTGACCACCATGGTCCAGCCCACCCGTCTCATGGGCGAGACAGCCATCGACCTGCTGCTACAACAACTCGACGACCACACACCCCGTCCCGGAGTGGTGAACCTCGGAGCGGTACTTCACACCAGAGGTTCGTGCGGCTGTCCCGACGAGTTCTGAATACACCTGTGGCGGCTGGATCCTTTTCAGGCTGCGTCAGTGTGGTGGCTGGTGAAGTTCACTCGGGTGTCGTCGGCATCGAGAGCGATGTTCAGTGTGGCATCGAGAGCGTCGGCGAGTTTGGCGAGTAGAGGGAGGGTCGGCACGGTGTCAGAGCCTTCGATCCGCGAGATTTCGGCTTGGGTGAGGCCAGCACGTTCGGCGAGGTCGGCCTGGGTAAGTCCGAGTTCGGTCCGGCGCTCGTAGACGGCTTGGGCCAGCGCCATGGAGAGCCGGATTTCGCGGCGTGCATCGGTGACGTCGTCGGGTTCGGAGTCGCCCTCGGGGAGTTTGCGTTCCCGGAGGGTCTTCCAGCGTGCGTGGCTCATCGGTCCAGTTCTCCCTTCTCGATCATGCGGACGAATTCTTCATGGGCGGGTTCGTGTTCGGCCTGGCAGGTCTGTTGCGCGAGCTTCACGTTTAACCTCGGCGTCTTCGCGCATCTTGGTTTTGCGGAACACTGTGTCGTGAATGCGGACATCGTGGGCCGCCCATCGGCTGCGGAACTCCTCGCTGCGAGTGGCGAGCTCGCCGACGAGGTTGCCCGCTGCAGGCTAGTGCCATACATTTTCGCGGGAAGCCGCCGCAGCCAATCGCTGGGGCGCGATTCAACGCGTTGTCTTGGCCATCTCGTCCATCATCGGTGAATCGGGAAACGGCTGGTCTTGCCCGATCACTCGCCAGCCCCAGGACTCGTACGCGCTTCTGGCTGGATTGCCAACTCGGACGAGTAGATAGGCCAACGGCTCCGGGCGCCCGGATAGCAACGCATCGTGGATGATTCGTGCGTATCCGTGTCCCTGATTGTCGGGGTGAACGGCGAACTCTCGGAACATGTACACCGGCCCAGACGTTTCACCCGCGAGTTCGGGGTAGACGCGTATGGTCTTGTCCCAGACGGCTTGTGGGCGGCCGAATCGGGTCCCGAATGCGTAACCGGCCATCCGGCCGCCAACTCGTCCGGCGACAAGCTCGAAACTTGGGATGGGTGCGTACAGTTCCTCCAACCGCTCCCAGAACTTCGCGGGGCTGTACCACGGGTCGGCTTGCTGGTCCCGGTGTGAGGCGAGATACACCGCCTTGAGTTCGTCAGCCAGTGCCATCGTTCCGGCAGCGTCGTGTCGCTCGATCTTCAACGGGCCGTTATCGCCGTCGTCCTTCATTGCTCGATTGCCCGCTGCGCACCGAGGGCATCGTCACGCAGGAGTTCATGCAGCTCGCGGGCTGTCGGTATGCGCCGTTGGTCAGGTGGCACGGCGGCAAGCACCTGCTTTCCCAAACCCATAACGAAACGCGTACGGTGCTCGTTCGGGAGTACATCCAAAGTCGTTGTCGCGTAAGCCGTTCCCGCGCTCAAGTCGCCGCTACGCACCTGACATAGCGCGCGCTGCAACTCAATCTGCACAGGTCCGCGACGACTATTCGGCGGGTACAGAGCAAGCGCCGCTGACTGCGCTTTCTCGGCCTTTTCGGTCTCACCGAGCTGGGAGTACACGAAGCTCTCCGCGAACCTGACTCGTTCCTCAGGGTAAGCCCAGCAGTGCCAGCCGTGATCGTTCGTCACTGCGGCAGGTAACTCGGCGAACGTCTCCCGCAGCGCAGTCAACGACACCTCGGCATCGTCAGCGTTGCCGAGTATTGCGTGCGACTGCGCGCGAGCGGCGAGCAGACTCGGACGCCCGATAACCGGGCCGTTGGCAATGAGGTGGTCAGCTTCTGCGATGTTCTCGATGATGACATGCGGGGACTCGCCGTCATAGATGGCGCGGATCGCCTTGCGACCTCGCACGTATGCCATCGCGTGCAGATCTCCCGAAAGGTCAGCTGCCTTGCGTGCTGTGCGCCACCAGCGCATAGCCTCACGCCGCTGTCCACAGTCACCGATCGCTTGCGCCATGTACTGACTCAGCAAAGCACCGATTTTGTACAACTCCCGCTTCGCCCCGTCACCCGCTGACATGCTCAGCGCCATCTGCAGGCCCAGCACATCTACCAATAGCATTTCGTGCAGTTCGGCCGAAGTGTGCGTGACGTATGCGGATCCGTATTCGCGTACTGCCTCGCGCCAGTCGTCCAGATCGACCGACACCCCATCCGACATCGCGCGGTTGAGTCCATGCCGTGCTGATTCCAAGCCGAGTACCGCGCCCACGCCAGCGGCTGACGCGCTGAGTAGGAAGGTCCGGCGGAGCACGTCATCAACGTCTTTCCCTGCGCTCGGCAGGAACATCGGCGGGTCATTCGCATCTGCCCCCATGCTAACCACACCGCTGCCGCGTTCGGCGGGCCGAAAACCGAGTTCAGCATCCGTCGCGACACCCAGGACTGCCCGCAGCCCCGCGCGGAAATCAGCGCTCGGCCAGCGGAAGACACCGCGTTCCAGCTTGCCCACGTAATTGCCGGAGAGCTGGATAACTCGTCCGGTCTGGCGATACACCCAAGCATTCACCGCGTCCGCGAGTTCGGCCCGGTTCAGCGGATGCCCGGTCGTCGCGGAGCGGATCCGAGTCCGCGCGGCGCTCAGCTGGTGATTCGGTTCGGACACGTCCCCCCGTCCCCTCGTTCGGCCACTTCCTCGAATCATTCCACCTTGACCGCGCGACCACCGCGAACTTGTGCGCTCTCCCTCGAACCTCCCTCAAACCTCCCCCTTCCCGGCGTTCCCAGACCATCGCGTCAGGGCGGAGTCTGACAGGGCACTCGACGCCGAGCGGTACCGACTTTCGTCCCAGTACTTGGACCTAGCAGCGCCCTTTAGCGGTGCCGAATGCCTCCACCGTCGAGTGCCGATGAATCGAATTGCGCAGCGGAGCGAACGCGAAAGGGGTCGCGATGTTGAACCCGGAACAACAACTACCGCGCCGGACACCGCTCGTCGGACCGCCCGCCCCCGTTGCTGTCGACTTCCCCGCCGCCGTGGTCGAGCGCTTCGCGGAAGCCCTACGCGAATGGACACCACCCAAACCGACCGACATCGAGCAGAACGACCAAGGGGTCTAATCCGATGAACCACACACCATTTGGCGATACTGCGTTGTCCCGCTGTCACTTCTACAGGCGGGTGTGCGATCTGCCAGCGACCGTCGACCCGCCGCACCTCGGCCGGATCACCATGAAGGCCGAGCACGTGTGGGCGCTCATACTCCCCGCTCATCTCGGCCAAGCGGTGAAAACCTATATGCAACAACATGGTTCGGACCTCGGGCCGATACTGTCGCATCCACGGTCGAACCGGTGGACACTGCTCGTGCGGCCGGACATCCCCGACGATGTGCCCCTGTTCGCCGAGTTGTTCCGCCTGAACGTGTCAGTCGTGCGCACCGGTGGCACCGTCGCGTTGCCGTCACCGGTCGACAAAGGCGCACAGTTCCGGCGCTGGATCGAACCACCCCGATGCACATTCCGGCCATCCGGCCGTGTCGTCATTGATGCGATACGCGCGTGCTCAGCACCGTATCGGCCCGTGCAGCGGAGGGCCACTCATGTCGGAATGTGATGGCGGGCCTTGGAATCGAACTTTCAATGCGCGGAGCAGGAGGCATCAACCCGTTGGCAGTCAAGGCGATTGGTGTCATCTCGCTCGATATGAGTGGCGTGCACCGGCTACGGGATCAACGCGTCATCACAGATTTGGCGCACCGACGCGGCTATACCCTGGCGGGGCTAGTCACGATCGGCAACGACACGTTCATGCTGACGACGCTTATCGCGGTGACGGCGCGTGGGAAGGATGCGGCTGCGGTCATCGCGCCGAGTATGGCCCACTTCCACGGTCACACATGGGCTATCGCTGTGGCGTGCGATGTGATCACCCCGACCAAGTTCGTGGCCTACACCGGTACCGGCCGAGCACAGGAATCGCGTCATGAGTGACCAGCTTTCGCCGCTGCCGAGTGATCCCGATGTTCATCTGTCAGTGTTCCTGCATGGTGCGCGATTCGACTTTACCGCTTGCCTCACCGCCGCGTTGGAGTTTGTGCGCGATCATCGAGAGCATCACTATTCCGACGCCGTGAACGTAATCCCCGGCGACCCGAGCGGGCTACCTCGGCTGCCCAATGAACGCTTGTATCTGGAACGCTGAGCCGGAGACACGACCAGGTTCCGTCCGCAATTCAAGAAGGAGTAGCGATGGGTAGGTTCGAGCAGTACACGGCCGCTGAGCGGCGGCAGATGGACAAGGACCAGCAAGACCCGCGCTGGCTGGCGTGGCTGACACGAATGAACGAACAGTTGGACCGGTTCCTGAATGAAACGTTTCCGGACATGCCCAACAACCCGTGGACCGTGGAAGGGTTGCGACAGGCCGAGCAAGCAGCCCTTGAGCGATTCCCCACCGATGAGGCAGTCGCGCTCCCCGAGAACATCGACGTGGCCGACCAGTTCTACCGATTCTTCGGTGAGGTATTTCGGCGAAACTTCGAGGGCGAATGGTACAACGTGCCGGACTTTGACACCGAGACAAGGGCATTGGGGTTCGGGCCGGTAGTAAGTCGTCCGTTCAACGAAAACTATTTGGATGTCGTCCCCTTGCTGACAACTGCTGTCTACCGTCGTGAGGGCGATCTCTTCGCGTCGATATTTGGCTACTCACAAGAGGACTATGCCGAATGGCAGGCGGCTGGACGCCTGCCCTTGAAAGAGTGGATCGAAATCCGTGACAAGGATTAGCGTTCACGATCTGTCAGCTATGGGGGGATCATCGTGGACGGTGACGATGATGAGCGATATCAACGTTACAAGGCACTGAAGACGGCTGCGGGTAAAGAGCCTCGCGAGTACCGGGATTGGCAGGTTGCCAGCGGCAAGTGGGCGAAATCCCGGGATTTCGGAAACCAGTTCCGCGACGGCATGTGTCAGGAACTCGGCCGGACTGTTGAACGAGGCTGGGTTACGGAGTCATATTATCGAACGAGGGACGGCAAGCGCTTTCACGACTCCGCGATAATTCGAGGCCGTCATGCAATGGAATTCAAGGCCGGGAACATCGGCCGTGAAGCGCTCGATCAGTTGAAGAAGGACCGCCACGCGCTTCGCGACGGCTGGACGATCGAGTGGTACACGGTTGAGGGCGCGAAGGTCGACAAGGAAGTCCAGGAGAAAATACGCGAACTTCAATCTCGATTTCCGGAGAGATTCCGCATCATCACGGTCACGCGTGAACAGATGATGCGGGAGAGGAAGCAAGGCCAGCGCAAACCTCTGCCGACGCGGCGCGGGAACGAGCGAAACATCAACAGCGCGAACGTGAACGCTCCGAACGCGAACGTGAGGGCCGACACCGAGGCGACTAGCGCTGGAAACATCGATCCGCCACTTTGTCGGATTCGGCTACCCAACCCTGGAACCTTGCGCCGGGGGAGCCTGCCCGGGTCACGTCGCGAGATGTGGGGGAATCCGAACAGTCCCGCGAGATCTGTTGTGCCGCAGTCGTGATGACATTATGTAGGAGCCCGGCATCCCAACCAGTGAAGATCCAAAACATGTCTCCCACCGCGGCTTCCACAGTTTGCGATGCACATGCGATTGGTCGTTGCATGCTGCGGCGATCGCCTGGGGATTCGGGTTTATTGCTGGGAGCAAACCCGCCGACGGCCGTGCGGCCGTCGGCGGGGCGAGGGACAGTTATCCGCAGTGGACTCCGAATTCTTCCCAGAGGTCGTCCTTGATGCGGCCGCCCCAGTCGATGCATTTGCCTTCGGCTTCGACCTTCGCGTACGCGTAGTCGGTGAAGGTGCGGTCGTCGTTTATGACCACCTGGGAGTGGTCCTTCGACTGCCGCACGGCGGCGCCCATCGAGATCGGCTCGCCCGGCTTGTCCCGCACGGTGACCACACAGTTGGTCCTACCGTTGTAGGTGAGAAAGACTGTGCCGCCTTTCAATTCGTGCGAGTCGATCACCTTGAAGCCTTCACCACACTGGCCGTCATATGTTGCCGCGGACGCAGTGGCTGGCAGGAATACCGCCATCCCGGCAGTGATCCCGAATGCGGCCGCTAACACGGCGATCGGCTTCTTGGCGTTGAACAAGGTTGAACCCTTTCGTCTTTCATGTGACAGCTAGCGTTCGGTCTTTTACCCCGCCCGCGCTGCGCCGAAACTTGGGCTGTCGGCACGCCGAAGCTACGGCGGCCGTTGATGACTGGGTATTTGCGGCCTCCCAGATCTGGGAGGCCTTGCACCGCATGAGGGGCCGGTCGTGGTGGCTGGAGATCGTGATCAGTTCTGGGAGTGCGGCATTCGGCAAACCGCTGGTGGTAGCCGACCGCAGGTGAGCACTTTCTCGACCGGGCCGTGCGGACAGGCGTGTCACACCCGAACGGGGACGGGTTCCGCGGTGGCGGTGGGCTCGGAGAAGTCCGGGGTCCGGCCCGCCGGAATGGTCGCGGAGATCGCGGCGCCGAGGACGGCGACACCGCAGCCGATCAGCAGAGCGACCCGGAATCCGTTTTCGGTCGGAATGGCGTGCCCGCCCATCGAGACGGTCATCTGGGCGAGTACCGCGCCGATCACGGCGGCCGCGGCGGAGGTGCCGACCGAGCGCATCAGGGTGTTGAAGCTGTTGGCGGCGGCGGTTTCCGATACCGGGACCGCGCCCATGATGAGGGCGGGCATGGCGCCGTAGGCGAAACCGGTTCCCGCGCTGATGATCACGGTCACGGCCAGCATGCCCCAGGTGGAACCCATCAGTGCCATGGAGGCGGCATAGCCGAATGCGATGATCAGGCATCCGGTGACCAGGGTGAACTTGGGACCGCGGGCGGCGGAGAGCTTGGCGCCCACCGGCGAGATCAGCATCATGACGACACCCGCGGGCGCCATCCACAGACCCATCGCCATCATCGACTGGCCGAGGCCGTAACCGGTGGCGGTGGGCAGTTGCAGCAGTTGCGGCATGACCAGCGACTGGGAGTACATGGCGATACCGACGACGACCGAGGCGGCATTGGTCAGCAGCACCTGCGGACGTGCGGTCACGCGCAGATCGACCAGCGGCGCATCATTGCGCAGCTCCCACCAACCCCAGGCCAGCAGCAAGACCACGGCGGCGACGAACAAGCCGAGGATTCCGGCACTGGTCCAGCCCCATGCGGCGCCCTTCGAGATGGCGAGCAGCAGCGATACGAGTGCGGCGCCGAGGCCGATCGCCCCGAGTGCGTCGAAACGTCCGGCGGCGCCGCTGTTCGGGGTATCCGGGATGATCGCGAAGATCAGCACACCGACCAGCGCGGCAAGCGCGGCCGAGCCCCAGAACAGCACCCGCCAGTTGCTGTATTCGATAACCGCCGCGGACAGCGGCAGGCCCATGGCGGCGCCGATACCCAGCGACGAACTGATCAGTGCGATGGCAGCGCCCAACCGCTGCGGCGGCAGCAGATCACGCAGTGCGCTGATGCCAAGCGGAATGATGCCGACGCCAGCGCCCTGCAGGCCGCGGCCGATGATCATCGGCACGATCGAGGTCGCGACGGCGCAGACGAGCGAACCGGCGACCAGCGGCACGATCGAGGCGAGCAGGATCCTTCGCTTGCCGTAGAGGTCGCCGAGTCGTCCGGCGACCGGAGTGATCACGGCGCCGACGAGCAGAGTGATCGTGACCACCCAGGTGGCGTTGGACGAGGTGGTGTGCAGCAGCTGCGGTAGCTCACCGAGCAGCGGCATAACGAGTGTCGCCATCAACGAGGCGACGATGCCTGCGGTGGCCAGCACGGCGAGGACGCCGCCTGGCCGGGTAGCGGGGGCTGGGGTTTTCACGCGCGTCTCCGAATCGGTCGAAATCAGCGGAAGTATGTTGAGCGCATGCTATGTGCTCTATGCACACTGTATGGCATATACATGCTATGTGCTAGTTGCACATTATGTGTGTGACGCACATCGCGTGGTATACCTGGTGCTACGGAATCCAGGCGCAGGTCGGCGCGGATCGGCAGAAGGACCCCGAAATGGACAAAACCCTCGACAAGATCGAGTTCGAGACCATGCTGTTCGGCCGGTACAGCCTTGCCTCCCGGCAGCTCGGCGGGCGTCGGCTCGATCGCAACACGTATACGTTGCTCAATCGGCTGCGCGTGGCAGGCCCGATGACGCTTGGGCAGCTGAGCGAGGCGGTGGGTCAGGATGTGTCGACGTTGAACCGGCGGACCGCGGCCATGGTGCGCGACGATGTAGTGGAACGCATCCCGGATCCGGATGGCGGCATGGCCCGCAAATTCCGCATTACCGCCGAAGGCGAACGGCAACTCGACCGCGAACGCGACGAATCGCTGCAAACCCTGGCGACGATCCTCGCGGACTGGTCACCACAGGACGCGGCCGCCTTCGCCGATTACCTGCAGCGTTTCAATATCGACATCGAGCGCTATCTCGGCCGTCCCTGGCCGCGCCCGTAGTCGTCAGATCGCGGTGCCGATGTCCCGGGAGACCAGGTGGTCGAGGGCTCGCTCCGCGACGGCGGCGATCGTCATCGACGGATTGCAGGCCGCGGCGTTACCCGGCAGGAGCGCGCCGTCGACCACATAGAGACCGCGCTGACCCAGGACCCGCCCGTCGAGATCGCAGACCGATCCCATGCTCGCGCCGCCGAGGGCATGCCAGGTGGACGGGAACAGCGCGTTGGTATCCACCAAAACGCTTGTCGGACCGGCGATTCGGCGCACGGTCGGATCGATGTGATTGTTCTGGATGCTCGCGTCGCCGTTCTTCGGCCACTGCAGGATCGCGTCGTCGGTCGCCGAATCGTAGACGAACCGGCCGCGGTCCGCGCTGACGCCGTATCCGACCAGCATGGTGCTCTTCGGGTCCATCTGCATCGGCGGTATGGAGGCCTGGATGACGGTGAACGCGGCCTGCGGATCGTCCCAGTTCTTACTTCCGTAGACGACGGGACCGCCCTGTGCCGCACCGAAATCGGAGATGGGGTCGGTCCATACGTAGATCCGGTCGGCATTGGTGCCCCACTGCTGGCCCAGCCCATCGGGCAGGTCCGGAATCTTTCCCTTCGCCCCGGCCCGCACCAGCAGCTTGGTGGTGTTCAGGCTGCCCGCCGACAGCACCAGGGCATTGGCGGTGATGATCTTGTTTTCCAGGACATTGCCGGAGGCGTCGAGCCGCTCGACGTACACGATCCAGCGGCCGTCGGGGCCGCGTTCGACATCGGTGACCTGGTGCAGCGTCTGCACCTCTACCCGTCCGGTCGCCTCGGCCGCGGCGATGTAGGTGACATCGACCGAATGCTTACCGCCGTTGTTCACGCCCATCGCGCCGTCGCCGTTGGTGTACGACGGCTTCATTTCACCGCGCAGCTCGGCCAGTGCGTAGTTCCAGTCGATGGGCATCGGAATCTTCGACAGCGGCAGTCCGGCCTGGCGCACATGATCACCGAATACGCGTGCGGCCGTGTAGTTCCGGTCCGCGATCAATTCGTCGGGTGCCACCGCGAGCCCGAGCATGCGCGCCACCCTCGGGTAATGAACCCGATCCATGGTCGTCCAGTCGAGTTCCTCTGGCAGATTCGCATCGAAGACCGGCTGGGTGGGCTGTAGCGACATGCCCTGGTAGATCAGCGAGCCGCCGCCGAGGCCCGCGGCGCACAGGGCGGTCATATTCGTTCCGGGTACAGCCTCGACCAGGCCGGTATACGGTTCGAAAACCAGTGGTGCACCGAATAGTGTCGGGCTGGACCGGTACCAGAGCACCCGCTTGTCCAGGGCCGATGCGCGGGGGAAGGTCTCCGCATTCGGCCCGGTCGGCCAGCGCATCCCGCGTTCGAGCAGCAGCACCGGCACGCCAGCCTGGGCCAAGCGCAGCGCGGTCACGCCGCCGCCGAATCCGGATCCGACCACCACGACCCGGCGCTCCTCCCGGGTGAGCGGGACGCTGTTGACCCGTGCGGCGATGCCGTGCGTCGGGCTGGTGGTTCGTGAGCCGAGTATGGCGACGCCAGCCGCCGCGGTTGCGGTCAACAGGGTCCGGCGGGTGATCACCGACATGCGCGTCCTCACTCACATCCGGACTGTGTTGTCCGGATTGCTCGACAGTTTGCTGGAGACTGTCGGTCGAGTCAAGCGGTAGCGTTGGGTGGATGACAGCGTCGCGCCGACCGAACCCGGGACCCAAAGCAGCGGCTGGAAACCGGGCGGCTCTGATTCGCGCGGCTCGAACTGTATTCGCGGAGAACGGTTTCGACGCACCGCTGAGTTTGATCGCGCGCGCCGCAGGTGTCGGACAGGGTGTGCTGTACCGGCATTTTCCGACCAGGGAGAGCATGGCGCTGGCGGTATTCGAGGAGAATATCGTCGAGTTGGAAGTGCTTGCCGCCGACCCCGCGACCACGGTCCGGGACGTGCTGGCTCTCATCGTCGATCAGCTGAACGCGTCCGCGGCCTTCATCGCCATGATCTATCCGTCGAACACCGAGGACGAGCAGTTGCTCGGTGCGGCATGGCGGCTACTCGGCCTCATCGCCCAGAAACTCGACGACCCGCGTCAACGCGGCGATATTCGCGCCGATGTCACGGCAATGGACGTCGTATTAGCGGTGGCGATGCTGGCGGCCGTGCTAGCCAAGACGGACCCGAAATCCAGGCGGGCCACATCCCGGCAGGCGTGGGCGATATTGGAGCGTGGGCTGCGCGCGTGATCTGCGGGTACGGTCTCTAGCATGAGCAAGGCGATAGTTGAGCTGTCTCATCCGATCTCGGACGGCATGCTCACCTATCCCGGTCTGCCTGGACCGCGAGTCACCACACACATCGCACGTGACCGGTCGGCGCTGATCGATATGACCTACGAAATCGCGCGCGTGGATACCGTCGGCATTGCGGGGACATATATCGACGCGCCCTCGCACTTCCATGCCGACGGCGCCGATATCGCCGAGCTGCCGCTGGAACGGCTGTTCAACGTGCCGATCGTCATGATCCGCGCGATGGGAATCCGCGTAGTCGGGCCGGATGTGCTCGGCGACCCGGCCCGGCTGTGGGGCAAGGCGGTGCTCGTGCATACCGGATGGTCGGCGCGATGGGGATCGTCGGAGTATCTCGGCCCCGGTCATCCGTTCTTGGTCGGCGAGGTCGCCGATGCACTGGTCGCCGCCAATGTGGCACTGGTCGGCATCGACTCGCTCGACATCGACGACACGTCCCTGCCGACGCGGCCGTGCCACCACACGCTGCTCGGGGCGGGAATCCCGATCATCGAGCAGTTGACGAACCTGGACGTGGTCCCCGACACCGGTGCCAGGCTGGTCGCGCTCCCGGCGCCGGTGCGTGGGATGGGCTCGTTTCCGCTGCGCGCGGTCGCCTGGACCGATTCGTCAGTATTTGGGTGAGGTCGGCGGCCGGTACGCCGGATCGACCAGGCGCATGCCCGCGATGTCATTGCGATTGTGCCACTGCGGCAAGGCTTTCCAGCGATAATGGAGGCGCTCGAGTGCGTCGGTATCGAGTTGGACGCCGAGGCCGGGTGCGTCAGGGACGGTGACGGCGCCCTCTTCGAAGCCGATTGGTTCGGCGATCACATCCTCGGGCTGCCATGGGTAATGGGTGTCGCAGGCGTAGGTCAACTCGGGGACGGTGGCGGCCACGTGGGTCATTGCCGCGAGGCTGATTCCGAGGTGGGTATTGGAGTGCATCGAAACGCCTCTGCCGTAGGCGTGGCAGACGGCGGCCAGGTCGCGAGTGGCGAACAGTCCACCCCAGAAGTGATGGTCGGACAGCACGATCTGGACGGCATCGAGATCGAAAGCGGGACGGACTTCTTCGATCGAGGTGACGATCATATTGGTGGCCAACGGCATGCCGGTGCGGCGGTGCACTTCGGCCATATCCTCGCGGCGGGCGGTCGGGTCTTCCAGGTATTCGACGACACCCGAAAGTTGTTCGGCGACAGTCGTTGCGCTGCTCAGCGACCAACCGCCGTTGGGATCCAGCCGCAGCGGATGATCCGGAAATGCCTTGGCCAATGCCTCGATCGCGGCGACTTCCTCCTCGGGCGGGAATACGCCGCCCTTGAGTTTGAACGAGCGGAATCCGCCATGGGCGGCGAACTTCTCGGCCAAGCGGACGACGCCGTCGGGATCGATGACCTCGCCCCAGTCGTCGGTCGGCGCGTCGGGGAACGGATGGTCGGCCCACTTGTAGAACAGGTAGCCGGAATAGTCGACCCGGTCGCGGACCTTGCCGCCGAGCAAGGCGTGTACAGGTAGGCCGAGTTCGTGACCGTGGGCGTCGAGTGCGGCGGATTCGAAGGCCGATATCACGCTGAGCCGGACCTTGTCGGTGGTCAGGGTGCCGCGCAGTCCGCCCGCGATCGGGTTGTCGATCAGCACCTCCGCGGTGGTGTTCGCGCCGAGCAGGCGGACGGCGTTGACCGCGGCGACCGGCATGCCGATCAGCTGTGGGGCGAGCTCGGCCGCGCGATCGAGGTAGACGCGGTCGCCATAGGTTTCGCCGAGACCGCAAGCGCCGCTGTCGGTTTCGATCTCGACGATCAGGCGCGGCGTATACGGCTGGTGCACGCCACCGACATTGAGCAGGGGAGCGTCGGCGATGAGGATCGGGGTCAGTCGGACATCGGTGATAACGGGGGACATATCAGTCTCGCTTTCCGTCGACGCGGCGCGGCAGCCGCCACGGGTTGGCCTCGCGCAGGGCGGGTGGGAGCAGTCGATCCGGGAAGCCCTGCCAGGCGATCGGCCGCTGGAAGCGGGCGATGGCTGCGGTGCCCACCGACGTGGTTGTCGGGGCAGTGGTGGCCGGATATGGGCCGCCGTGCTGTTGGGCCCAGCTGACGGTGACGCCGGTGGGCCAGTCGTTCCACAGCAGTCGGCCCGCGAGAGCGGTAAGGGCGGGCAGGAGGGGGCGCACGTCGTCGATCTCGGAGTCCTCCGCAACGATCGTCGCGGTGAGTCCGGGCTCGAGTTCGCGCAGAACCTGTTGCAACTCGATGAGATTCGCATATTCGACGACAAGCGCCGCCGGGCCGAAGCATTCCGCCTGCAGGGCCGCACCGCCTGACCGGAAATCGGTGGCGCGCACGCTCAGCAAGGTCGGTGCGAGCAGATCGTCGGGCGCCGAAAGGGCAGTGACTGTGGAATTTTCGCGCAGGGTGGTGACGCGCGATCGGAAGCCGTCGGCGATGTGCTCGTTGAGTAGCGGCCTTTGTGGCACAGCCGCTACCGCGGTGGTCAGCGCGTCGGTGAGTCCGTGCTCCGATGGCAACAGCAGCACACCGGGTTTGGTGCAGAACTGTCCGGCACCGAGGGTGAACGATCCGACGAACCCCTCGACGATCTGTTGTCCGCGCGCGCGAATCGCGCCGGGCAGTACCACTACCGGATTGACGCTGCCGAGTTCGCCGTAGAACGGGATCGGGCGCGGTCGTGACGATGCGATATCGAACAATGCGCGGCCACCCGCCAGGGAACCGGTGAACGATGCGGCGGCGATATCCGGATGGCGCAGAGCGGTAGTGCCCGCTTCGACGCCGTGGACGACTGCGAAGGTGCCTTCTGGTGCCCCGGCCGCTGTCAGCGCTTCGCGCACGATCGCGCCGGTCCGTTCGGACAGCCGTGGGTGGCCCGGATGTGCTTTGAGGACAACAGGACAGCCCGCGGCCAGTGCCGAGGCGGTATCGCCGCCCGCGATGCTGAACGCGAACGGGAAGTTGCTCGCGGCGAAAACGAGTGCCGGGCCGATCGGTACGAGGCTGCGCCGGATATCGGGTCGCGGTCCCATCGGCCAGCTCGGATCGGCGTGATCCACGGTGGCGGCGAGGAATTCGCCATCGCCGAGCACTTCGGCGAACAGTCGCAGCTGAAAGGTGGTGCGGGTCAATTCGCCACGCAGGCGCGGCGTTTCGGGCAGATGGGTCTCGGCCGCGGCGAGCGGTACGAGTTCATCGGCGGCGGCATCGAGGGCGTCGGCGATCCGGGTGAGCCACCGCGCGCGTTCGGTGGGTGTGGTGTCGGCGAGGCGGCCTGCGGCGTCGGTCGCGGCGGCGATGATCCGCTCGAGTTCGTCGAGGTCGGTGTCCATGAAATCCTCCCGAAGGTTGTGGCTGTTCATGCGATCGTGGCGACCAGTGCGGTCAGTTCGGCGAGCTCGGGCGCGGTGAGATCGGTCAGGGGCGGCCGCACCGGCCCGGCCGGGTGACCGATTGCGGTCAGTCCGGCCTTGACGATCGACACCGCATAACCGGGAGCGCGGTCACGGATATCGAGATAGGGGATGACGAAGTCGCGTAACCGCCGGTAGACCTCGTCGCGGTCACGGGCCCGCACGGCGCGGTAGAAGTCGAGCGCGAACTCCGGCACGAAGTTGAAGATCGCGGAAGAGTATGTGGTGACACCCATTTCGGAATAGGGCAGGGCGAAGGTCTCCGCGGTCGGCAGCCCGCCGATGTAGGTGAGCCGGTCGCCGAGCCGGGCATAGATGCGCGTCATAGTCTCGATGTTGCCGACACCGTCCTTGAACCCGACCAGGTTCGGGCAGCGATCGGCCATCCTGGCCAAGGTCACGTCATTGCATGTGGCGTTGGCGCGGCTGTAGAAGATGACGCCGAGCGAGGTGGCGGCGCAGATGGCCGCGACATGTTCGACAAGCCCGTCCGGTCCGGCCTCGGTGAGATACGGCGGCATGAGCAGAATGCCTTCGGCCCCAGCGGCTTCGGCGGAGCGGGCCTGTTCGATCGCCGCGGCAGTGCCCGCGGTGGCTGGTGCGACAACTGGGATCCGTCCGCCGGTTTCAGCGACCGCGGCGCGCACCACCTGACCGATTTCGGGTGGCGTCAGCGAGAAACCCTCACCCGTACCGCCCGCGGCGAACAGACCCGCCACCTCGTATCGGGAGAGCCAGGCAATGTGCTTTCGATAGGCGGCCTCGTCGAAGACCAACTCGGCATCGAAATGCGTGACGGGGAAGGACAGTAGCCCGCGGCCCAGTGCGGGGCCCAACTCGTCGGCGGACAGATGGGACATATCGATCCTTTCAAGGAGCGGGCGGCAGCGAATCGAGCAGTTCGATGACTCGGTGCAGCGCCGGATTGGCGCAGTCACCTCGCCAGATCGCGTGCAGGACAACGGGATCCTCGACGCCGATGAGCGGGCGGAACCGCACGCCGTCGGGATGCAGATGGGTGGAGGTTTCCGGTACGAGGGCCAGGCCGCGTCCGGCGGCCACCAGCGCGAGCATGGTGTGCACCTGGGTGAGTTCATGGGTGGCGGTGTATGGCACGGCGGCGAGGATGCCGGAGACCAGATCGGCGAAATAGCGAGCCGGGCCCGGCGCGTACACCAGCAGGGTTTCGCCGCCCAGTTCCTCGATCGCGATCGGACCGTTCCCGGCCAGCTTGTGCTGCTCCGGCACGGCCAGAATCAAACCTTCGGAATGCACCAGCCGCGAATCGAATTCGGTGCGGTCGAACGGCGGGCGGGCCAGCGCCAGATCGAGGCTGCCGCTGCGCAGGTTCTCGAACTGGTCGGAACTCACCATCTCGCGCAGCACGATCTCGACCTGGTCGAGTCCGGCCTCGATGTGATTGAGGAACCGCCCGAGGAACCCGAAACCCGACGCCGCGGTGAACCCGATCCGCACCGTGCCCGCCCCGCCCGCGGCGACCAGGCGGGCGGTGCCCGGCGCGGCACCGGCCAGTGCCAGCAGACGGCGGGCCTCGGTCAGGAAAACCTCCCCGGCCGGGGTCAGTTGGACTTGCCGCTGGGTGCGGTCGAACAGTTCCACGCCGATATCGCGTTCGAGCTTCTGGATCTGGCGGCTGAGCGGCGGCTGCGTCATCCGCAGACGTTCGGCCGCCCGTCGGAAATTACCCTCCTCGGCCACCGTGACGAAGCCGCGGACCTGCTCCAGCGACAGCATCGACATCGTTCTCCTCCTGCGTTGTGGCGTGCATTCCGCCTTGCCCGCAGATTGCGCTCTCCGCAGGCTATGACTCGCTACTGATACTCGTCCAACGCCAATTCGGCATCAACCAATACCTTCAAGGTATTTATTGGAGGGCGACGATCTCGACCCAGTTGGGATCGCGACCGACCGCGAGCCGCTGTCGTGGGGTGAGCGAGCCGGTCGCGGGATCGATGGCGTAGCTGGTGACGGCATCAGATTTCTGCCCCGCGACCACCAGGAACCGCCCGCTCGGATCGATGGCGAATCCGCGCGGCTGGGCCTCGGTGGGGGTGTGTCCGACCGGATCGAGCAGTCCGGTTGCCGGGTCGATGCGAAATCCGGTGATCGTGCTCGAAGTCCGTTCGGCCACATACAGATAGCGGCCGTCGGGTGTGCCGCGCAGCTCCGAAGTCCAGGGCGGCCCTCCGGACTCCGGCGGCCGCACCGCCGCCGACGCGATGAGAGTCAATGTGCCCGTGCAGGATTCGAAGCGGTAACTGTTCACGGTGCCGTCCAGCTCATTCGTCACGAAGGCGAACGCGCCGGACGGATGGAACACGGGGTGACGTGGACCAGCGCCGGGTGCTGTCTCGACCTGGGGCGGCTCATTCGGCGTGAGCCGCCCGGTTTCGGCATCGAAGCGATACTGCAGAATCGCATCACCGCCGAGCGCTGCCGCGAACAGATACCGGTTCGACGGGTCGGTGAGTATCGAATGCGCATGCGGCGGTGTCGATTCCACCGCGATCGGCGGTCCGATGCCGCCATCGGATGCGATCGGATTGACGGCGATCTTGTCACCCGAATACGAAGCGCTCAGCAGATAACGCCCGCTTCGATCCGTAGCGAGATAGGCCATATTGTCCGGCAACGGCGCAGACGGCAGTGGTGTCAACCGCCCCGTTGCCGGATGTCTGGCGAATACCGCCACCGCGAACGGCGCCGAGCGCAGTGATGCGTAGAGGTACCGGTGGTCCGGGCTCATCGCCAAAGGCATCACCGTACCGTCCACTGCCTGCGACTCGACGAGCGTCAGCGCACCCTCGTCGTCGAGTCGCAGCACCGAGATTTCGCGACTGTCGGCATTCGAGACATAGGCCACGCTCATGCGGTTTTACCGCTGACCCGGGCCCGCAGCTCCAACTCGATCTGCTCCAGACTGCGACCATTTGTCTCCGGCACGAACCGCTGCACCAGCATGAA